>JBMTYG010000057.1:0-17992 GCA_049454295.1 Pseudomonadales bacterium | reverse complement strand
CGCGCCGTTATACGGCGCGCCGGAAACAGGTGTCAAATCAAATCGGGGGCGTCGGCATGTCGTCAGCCAGGGGCTCGGCGGGTGCGGCAAGCGCGGCATCCAGCTGCAGCAGCGCGACGCCGGCATTGCGTAGCCACGCCCCAAGCTCTGTGACCGTTGCCGGCGTGGCATTGGGACTCTCCAACCAGTAAAGCCCAATACGCCGTGGCTCACACTCGATCGCCGCCACGTCCGTGCGCAGTAGTCCCACCTGGGAAGCGAGCGTCGCGATGACCGCGGCAAGGCGAGGATGGTCGGGGCGCGCATCCGACGCAAATACCCAGCCCGGCCAAGCGGGCAGCCCGTTCGCCGCCCGAAACGCACGCCAGCTCGGCAAGTGCTCAAAGGTCCTTGGAAGCGGCAGCCGATAGACAGCCAGTTCACGCGCGGTATCAAGCACGCGCCCGCCGGCATTGACCCGATCCTCCGGGGCTACGTCCAGGCGGGGTAACCGTACGAGTTCGACCGCGAGCCCCGCCTGACGCGCGGCGGACCGTAGCGCGGAAAGACGACGGTCGCGCCGACTGGGCATGAGCCACAGAATCGGACCGAAAGCCACGAGCAGTAGCACGATGATGACAATCCAGGCCATGAGGCCACCGCTTGGCGCGCGAAACGCTTTGCGTGTATGGTCGCCTCAAGCAGAACCGGGAGGCAACCACATGGCGGACTACAGCCGCATTCTCCTCGCCGTGGATCTGACCGAGGACTCGGAGCCCGTATCCAACCGGGCAGCGCGCCTCGCGACGCTCTCTGCGGCGGAACTGCATATCGTGCACGTCATCGAGCCTTTGAGCCTCGCCTATGGCGGAGATGTCCCCATGGATCTGTCGACGGTCCAGGATCAGATCCATGAGCAGGCTCGATCCCACCTCGAAGAGTTCGCCCGAAGCCTTGGGATTCCAAGCGCGCGCCAGCATCTCATCTTTGGTCGCCCCGAGAGCGAGATTCAGCGCACCGCGGAAGCGATAGCAGCCGACGTGATCGTCGTGGGCAGCCACGGTCGGCATGGACTTGCGCTGCTTTTGGGATCGACTGCCAATGGCGTGCTGCATGGCGCCACCTGCGACGTGCTAGCGGTTCGGGTCGGTCAGTCCGCCTGAAGGAGCCGCCGCACCTCCTCGCGCCCAAAGGGCCAGTCGATCTCGCGGCTGCTCGACCGCAGCACGGGGAGCCGAGGACCGTAGCGCTCGATAAGCGCTGGATCACTGGCAACGTCGATCACGTCAAGGGCGTATCCACGCAGCTCGGGCACGCCGAGCAACAGATCGACCGCGCGCTCGCAGAGCGTGCACTGGTCGGTGGCATAAAGCGTCAGATGCATGGGGTTCCGGTTTCTTGAAGACGTTGAGATTTGCCGATACGGAAACTGCGGGCCGATACCCGCTGGCAGTCACAGAGCAGGCAGTCTGGTTGGCTGGCACGCTGCGTCTCGTGCTGCCCAGCCTGCCGGCTGGCACGCTGCTCGTTCCGAGTCTCGCGCTTCCCGACGTTCCTGTCACGCCGCACCGCTGGACGTTGTCAGCGGATGGGGTCAAATGGCCTCTGCCAATCGTGCCTGCTGCTGCCGGTACATCGGCTCCTCCAAGCCCTGATCCACGCGCAAGCGGGGAGATCGACTGCTGGCGCCTGCACGACGATCTCGTGAATCCGACATTGACGCTCGAGCTAGAGGCGCCGACGCCAACGCGCTATCTGATCTCCGTGTCCGCGCGCGCCTACACGCTGGCAGAGCCGCTGGCTCCAGGTTCGGAGCAGACGACCGCTGCCCCTATTCCTCCGCTGTCACAGCTCGACGCAGCGCCGGACATTGCCCGCCGAATCTGCTCACCCACCAGTCTTGCGATGCTGATCGGTAGTCTTCGCGCACAAACGGGCGCTGCAGTCCGCCACGCGGTGCTTGAGGATTGGCAGGCTCTGGTCGCGGAATGCCGGGATCCCGCCACGGGTCTCTATGGCTTGTGGCCGCTCGCGATTGGCGCTGCGGCGCGGCGCGGTTTTCCGGGCGCGGTTGAGGTGTTCGAGAGCTGGCGCGACCCGCTTGCGGTGCTCGCGCGCGGGTTGCCATTCGTCGCCAGCATCCGTTTCGCCCGGGATGCGCTACCCGGCGCGCCGCTTGCCGAAACCGGAGGACACCAGGTGGTCGTTGCCGGCATCAACAATGAACACGTGCTGGTGTTCGATCCGGCTGCACCGAGCGCTGATTCCGTGGCGCGGCGCTATCCCGCCGCCGCCTTTACCCGGGCCTGGCTCAGTCAGCGGGGCGCCGCGTATATACTCTGTCCATGACCTACCTTCTGCGCTTTCTGCTCCTGATGCTCGCCTTCGCGCTGACCACCGCGGGTCTTGTCGGCTGGGGGGATCTCGAGTTTTCGCTCGCAGGTATCTGGCCACTCGGGGGAGAACTCAGTCTGCATCCTACGCATCTGCTGATGCTGGGGCTTGCCATGACACCGCCGGCGCTGTGGGAAATCTTTTTGCTGGAGCACAGTCGTCAACCACCTGGCGCAGCGAACGACACACAACCATGAGCGAGGAGAAAGACAGCGGCGGCACGGACCCGCTCCCGGAAAGCGAGCGACGGCGTGTCTACCTGCGACCGGTCAACAAGCGCGATCGCAGCGAATTCCTGGCACAAATGGAAGACAGCCGCAGTCTGCACGAACCCTGGATCAATCCGCCCCTCACCCCCTATGCGTTCCAAAACTATCTCGCGCGCACGCAGCGCGACGACCACGAAGGGCTTTTGATCTGCGAGCGCGAATCCCATGCCATCACCGGTGTGATCAATATCAACAACATCGTTCGGGGGACATTTCTCAGCGCGTCGCTCGGCTATTACGGCACACGCCGCTACAGCGGTCTTGGTTACATGCAGGAAGGGCTTGAGCTGGTTAAGGACTACGCATTTCGCTCGCTGGGCCTGCATCGGCTGGAGGCGAACATACAGCCTGACAACCATCGCTCGCTGGCGCTCGTGCGCAAATGCGGCTTCGAGCGTGAGGGCTTCTCCCGCGCATTCCTCTACCTCGCAGGCGCGTGGCGTGACCATGAACGCTGGACGATTATCGATCAGCGCCTGACGCTGCATCGCTAACCGATGAATACCGTGATGCAACCCGATGCGGCGCCCAAAGATCCATCGTCGCCGCGCCCGCCGTCATCGCTCACCGCGAAAATGGTCGCCAATGGCGCCACTCAGCTCTTGGAACTTCGAGCCGAGTCCACCGCGATTTATTGGCTCGAATCGCTTCCAGCCGAAGGCGGTCGCGTGACGCTGAAATGCTGCGTGCCCTCTCAATACGGCACCGTCGAAGAGCTGACCCCCGCGCCCTGCTCCGTTCGGACCCGCGTGCACGAATACGGCGGCGGCGCCTATTTACCGACCGCGGCAGGGGTCTTTCTGGTTGACGACGCGATTGGTGAGATCAGACTCTTGCAGCCTGACGGCACGCTGCGCACGCTGACTGCCTGTGCCGGCGCGGCGCGTTTTGCAGATCTGGCCTGGGACGCCGTGCGCCGACGTCTCATCGCGGTGTGCGAGCGACCCGGCAGCGGCGAACCGGAAAATCTGATCGTCGACTTCCCTATCGACGGAAAACCGGTGCGTGCAGACGAGCTTCACATCCTGCACGCAGGACATGATTTCTATGCCGCTCCGCGACTTAACGCCGACGCCTCTCGGCTTGCCTTCGTGGTGTGGGATCACCCCCTGATGCCCTGGGACGGCAGCAACCTGATCGTGGCCGAGCGCGCAACTGATGGGTCCCTGCACAACGAACTGGTAATTGCCGGCGGTATTGACGAAGCCGTGCAACAACCGTTGTGGTGCAGCGACGGCGCGCTCATGTTCTTCTCCGATGCCACCGGCTTCTGGAATGTCTGGCGGCACGATGCGAGCGGTGTTCGCTGCGTACTCGAAGACGGCGCCGATTACGCCGAGGCTCCCTGGATGCTCGGCGGCGCCCGCTTGGCCATGCCGAGCCCAGACTGGTGTGCCGCCCTGCGTCGAAGCGACGGCCAGACAGAACTGGTGCTCATCGACGTGCACCGCGGCTTTGCCACACCCCTGTCCCTGTCGTGCGCTGAAATCGATGCGCTTGCTGTGGTGCCAGGCGCCATTGCTTGCCTCGCACGCCCAGCGGACGCGCCGCCGCAGCTTTTGCTCTACCACCTGAGCTCCGGAGACACCCGCGTGCTCGCTCGTGCGGGCGCGCCACTTCTGTCACCGGAGCTTGTAAGCCGACCGGAGGCCTGCACTTTCCGCGCCCGAGATGGCTATTCGATCGCCGGTCAGTTCTACCCACCAAGCAAC
This sequence comes from Pseudomonadales bacterium, assembly GCA_049454295.1. GTDB lineage: Bacteria > Pseudomonadota > Gammaproteobacteria > Pseudomonadales > Azotimanducaceae > UBA7803. Next base: position 13,638 of record JBMTYG010000057.1, on the reverse strand, counting down.
GCACCCAATGAACTGCCCCCACTGCTGGTACTCGCCCACGGGGGACCCACCGGGCGCACCGACACCGCTTTCAACGCGCGCATCCAGTTCTTCACCCGCCGCGGCTGGGCGGTGCTCGACGTGGATTACCGCGGCAGCAGTGGACTCGGACGCGCCTATCGGAACGCGCTGCGCGGACACTGGGGCGAACGTGACGCCGACGATTGCGAAGACGCCGCCCACGCGCTCGTTCAAATGCGCCGCGTCGATCCACATCGGGTCGCCATTCGCGGCTCGAGCGCGGGCGGTCTCACAGTGCTCGCCGCCCTCACTCGCGGCCGCCTCTTTCGCGCTGGCATCAGCGCTTACGGGATCGGAGATCTGGACGCCCTCGCCCGAGAGACGCACAAGTTCGAATCACGCTACGTGGACGCTTTGATCGGTGGGCCGGAACAGCGCCACTCACGATCACCGATTCATCGTGTTGACCGGATTCGCGCTTCGATACTGTTACTGCAAGGCAGCGAGGACCGCATTGTGCCCGCCGCACAATCGCGCGCCATGGTCGGCGCGCTACGCGCAGCCAGGATCCCCGTGGCCTATGTCGAGTTTCCGGGTGAAGGCCATGGCTTTCGCCGCGCGGAGCACATCGAGCAGGCACTGGCGACAGAGTATGCTTTTCTCTGTCAGGCGCTCGACATAAGCAGCGCCGAACCTCTTGTGACTCTGGAGATCGATTTGCCGTGAAGCCTGATTCCCTGCATGTCGCCGTTCTGATGGGTGGAACTTCGGCCGAGGCGGCGGTCTCGCGCAGCACGGCAAGCGGCGTCGCCCAGGCCCTGGCTGCCGCTGGACACAGCGCGAGCCTCATCGAACTCGATCAGCACACGGCACGCGTACTGCTCGAGATCAACCCCGACGTCGTCTTCCCCGCGCTCCACGGACCGCCGGGCGAAGACGGTACAGCGCAGGGTTTCATCGAGCTGCTCGGTTTTCCCTATGTCGGCAGCGGTGTTCGCGGCAGCGCCATTGCCATGGATAAACATCTCGCCAAGCACATTTTCCGCGACGCAGGGCTCCCCGTCGCGGAGGACGTGCTGATCGAGCCAGGCAGCGACACCACGGCTGCCGCCCAGCGTGTGGCCGAGCACCTTGGTCCCTGTGTGGTGGTAAAGCCCGTGCGACAGGGGTCCGCCATTGGCGTAACCCGGTTTCCTAACGGGGGTGACACGCGCGAAGCGATCGCAAGCGCGCTCGCGTTCGGTCACGCGGCGCTCGTTGAGCGATTTGTCGTCGGACGCGAAATCACCGTCGGCGTGCTCGATTTGCACGGCGAGAGCGCGCGCTCGTTGCCCGTGATCGAGATCCGAACAGCAACCAATGAATGGTACGACTTCACCAACCGTTACGCCGCGGGGCGCAGCGAACACGTCATCGACCCGGGCCTGCCCGCATCAACAGTGACGGAGCTGGGGCGTGTCGCACTAGCCGCACACCGCGCCCTCGGTCTGCGCGATCTCTCGCGCGCCGACTTTCTGCTAACCGACCAACACGAGATCGTCCTGCTTGAAGTCAACTCACTGCCCGGTATGACCCCGACGAGCCTCTTTCCCGACGCCGCGAACGCGGTCGGCATCGATTTCCCGGCGCTCACCGACGCGCTGGTTCGAAGCGCCCTGCGTCGCGGGCTCGCACCCGGCTGAGCTTAGAGACGCGCAAGCGCCCGCACTAGAGCGGGCCCGCGATAGATGAACCCGGTGTAAATCTGCAGCAGGTTTGCGCCCGCCTCGAGCATGGCGCGACCATCAGAGGCGGATTCGATACCGCCAACCCCGATCAACGGATAGTCCGGGCCCACAAGGCGACGCAGCGCCCGCACCGTGGCGAGGGACAACGGCTTTATCGGCGCGCCGCTGAGTCCGCCGGTCTCGTTGGCGTAGGGCACGCCCTCGAGACCCGGACGGGTGATCGTGGTGTTCGTCGCGATCAAGCCATCTATACCACCGCCGCGAGCCGTGGATGCTATGACCTCGAGATCCTCAGCCACCAGATCGGGCGCGAGTTTCAGCAGCACAGGCACGCGCCGGCCGTGCCGAGCAGAAAGCTGGGCCCCAGCCTCCGCGACCGATTGCAGGAGTGGCACAAGCGCGTCTGCAGACTGCAGGGTGCGCAAGCCCGGGGTATTTGGTGAAGACAGGTTGAGCGTCAGGTAGTCCGCCCAGGGATAGACCGTTTCCATTCCGGCGACGTAGTCAGAGGCTGCCGCTTCAAGCGCGGTGTCGCGATTTTTCCCGACATTCACACCGACTATCACACCGTCGAGCCGTCCACCCTCCCGCAGAGCCTGCAGCCGGCGGGCGCCCGCCGCAGCACCGTCGCTGTTGAACCCCATGCGATTGATCAGCGCGCGCTGCGCTGGCAAACGAAACAGCCGCGGACGCGGATTGCCCGGCTGCGGACGCGGGGTGAGCGTGCCGACCTCGATATGCCCAAAGCCCATGCGCGCGAGACCAAGGACCGCTTTGGCATCTTTATCGAGCCCCGCCGCCAGCCCGACGGCATTGGCAAAACGCACGCCAAAGAGCGTGCGCGCGCGCCCCCGCGTCGGACCAATGGAGCCGGGTAACGCGCCAAGCCACGCGAGCGAGCCCAGCGCGACGTCGTGGCTGGTTTCCGGGTCCAGGGCAAACAACGCCCGGCGAATGAGCGGATAGATCACATTGACCTCTCGGGCGGACGGAAGCCGTAATGCTGAAGACAGCGGGAAGGCGATGCCATCGACAATAAACCAGCTACCTAAAGCGGGGAAATAGGGGCAGCAACATCCTTCAACGAGCCGCTACAATCCGCAACGACAGATGCGGACAGGTGCTCATGGAGAATACCGAGGCTGTACAAGCGCGCGTGCGCGCCGTGGCGCAATGGCTGAGCGGACGCGTGATAGGGCAAGAGCGCCTGCTGGACCGACTGCTCGTCGCGCTGCTCTGCGGCGGGCATTTGCTCGTCGAAGGTGCCCCAGGGCTCGCCAAGACACGAGCCGTGAAGACGCTTGCCGAAGCCGTTGCGGGCGATTTCCACCGCATCCAATTCCCCCCGGACCTGCTGCCGAGCGCTATCACCGGCACGGAAATTTATCGACCGGAAGACGGCAGTTTCCGCTTTCAGCCAGGACCGATCTTTCACAATCTGCTGCTTGCCGATGAGGTCAACCGCGCGCCAGCCAAGGTGCAGTCGGCTCTGCTTGAAGCCATGGCAGAACACCAAGTCAGCGTGGGACGCAACACCTTCACCCTGCCGCCGTTGTTCCTGGTCATGGCGACCCAGAACCCTATTGAGCAGGAGGGCACCTACGCGCTGCCCGAGGCGCAGCTAGACCGCTTCCTGCTCCATGTTCGAGTGCACTATCCCGACGAGGCCGCTGAAACGCGAATTCTGCACTTGGTCCGTACCGAAGCCGGACCTGGCGCGCCATCGTCGCCTCCGCCTCTGAAACTGACCATCGATGATCTGCTCGAAGGACGACGCGCGTTGCTCAACCTGCACATGGCGGAGCCGGTTGAGCGCTATTTGATCGGGCTGGTCATGGCAACGCGCGAAACCCGCGGCGAACTCGCACAGTGGATTGAGTTTGGAGCAAGTCCAAGGGGCACCATCGCGCTGGACCAGGCTGCACGCGCAGTCGCATGGCTGGACGGGCGGCCATGGGTCGCGCCCGAGGACGTGCAGTCAGTCGCGCATGATGCGTTGCGGCACCGCCTGATCCTCAGTTTTGATGCCCAAGCACAAGGGATCACGCCAGACCAAGTGATCGACCGCCTGCTGGAACAGGTGCCCGTGCCTTGATGCACCGCGATGAACGCCCGCTCACAGGCGCGTGCGTCGATCTTTCGGCACTGCTCGCGCTGCGTTTCGAGCCGGCGCCGGAGAGTCGCGTTCATAGCCGTGTCACGAGCGCACAAGGTGGCACACGCCTGTCGCGTCACCACGGTCGTGGCCTCGATTTCGCCGAGGTTCGCGCCTATGCGCCCGGAGACGATATTCGCACGATCGACTGGAAAGTGACCGCGCGCAAAGGGCGCGTGCACACGAAGATTTTTCGCGAAGAACGGGAGCGCGTATGCACGCTCTTCGTCGACCAGACCCAATCCATGTTCTTCGGCAGCCGCCTGCGCCTGAAATCCGTTGCAGCCGCCGAGATTGCCGCCAGACTCGCCTGGCGCGCGCTCGCAGCACAGGATCGAGTCGGCGGCATCGTCGTGGGAAACGAGGATATGGCGGTGCATCCGCCCTACCGCATCGCGAAGCCCCTGGCGCGCTACCTCGGCGACCTGAGTCGCGTCAACCAGCGTTTGACCCGGGGCATGCCCAATCCCGGGCCCGAACAGCTCGGTGCGGCCATCGACCGCTTGTGTCGATTGGCGCGTCGCGACCAGCGCATCTACATCATTTCGGATTTCGCCCCGCTCGGCGATCACTGGCGCCTTGGGCTTAAAGCGCTCGCGCGTCAGAATGAGGTGATCGCGATCCGCGTGTGCGACGCGCTCGAGGCTGAACTGCCACCTGCCGACCTGTACCGCATTACCGACGGCGCCACCCGCTGGCAGTTTGACGCAGGAGACTCGGGATTGAGACAGCGGTACCGCGATCGCGCACAGTGGCATGCCGACCTTTTTTCGCGTACCTGCACCGAAGCTGGCGTTCGCAGCACGGTACTGAAGACCGATGACGCCATCGGTTCCAAGTTGGCTAACCTATGATGGATTCGGACCTGCTGGCGCAATTGCGCGATCTCCACGAGCCACTGCCGCCGGGTTGGTGGCCACCCGCTCCAGGCTGGTGGCTGATAGCCCTTGCTGTGTGCGGGCTGCTGTTCATGCTGACTCGTGCTTGGCGCCGCTACCGATTCTTGTCTAGACCCCTACGCACGGCCCGGCGTCTGAACGATGACCTGATCAAAGCCGCCGCGAGCGGCACCCTCGATCCGCATGCGTACGCACACGCAGCGAACGAGCTGTTGAAGCGGGTATTTGTGCACGGGCTCGGGCTACCTCATATCGCGCCGCTTTCCGGCATCGCATGGTTACGTGTTCTCGATACTGCGCTTGGGGAGCCTCAGTTCACGCGAGGACGTGGGCAAGTACTCGGAGCCGCGCGTTTCGACCCCACGACAACGATCGACGCCGCCGCGCTGGGCGAGCTCGTCACGCGATTGCTGCGGGAACTGACACCAAAGACCGCCAAACGACTGGCTGCGGTAACGGAACGCCAGCCATGATGGAATTCGTCTGGCCCTGGTTGTTCGCGCTCACCCCCCTGCCGTTCCTCATACGGGCTCGCTGGTCGGTCTTTGACCTCCCCGTCTCCGCATTGACAGTCCCGCTGCTATCGCGCTTCCGTGGCGAGGTGGACACCGCCCCTGCCCCCGTGGGGCGACCGCGGGGGAGCGTCACAGTGCTGTGGATTGCGTGGATTGCATTGCTCGCCGCCGGCGCCCGCCCGCAGTGGATTGGCGAGCCCGTGCAGCTGCCGGTTACCGGTCGCGATGTGATGCTGGCGGTGGATCTATCCGGCAGCATGGGCACTGAGGATCTCACGCTTGATGACCAGGTCACTAATCGACTTGCGGTCGTGAAGCGGGTCCTGGGCGACTTCATCGCGCGCCGCACCGGGGATCGACTCGGGCTGGTCCTCTTCGGCACCAATGCCTATGTTCAAGCACCATTGACCCATGATCTCACTACGGTGACACGTCTGCTCAACGAAGCCCCGATCGGCATCGCCGGCGGGCGCACGGCTATCGGCGATGCGATCGGCCTTAGCGTGAAGCTGCTGCGCGACCGCCCAGCTGAGCAGCGCGTGCTCATCCTGCTCACGGACGGCGCAAGCAACGCGGGCGCGGTCGACCCGCGTAATGCCGCGGAGCTCGCGCAGCGCAGCGATGTGCGCATCTACACGATCGGCGTTGGCGCGGCGACCCTGCGCATGCCCGGGCTTTTCGGCATGCTGGGCGGCGTCGTCAATCCCTCCGCGGACATGGATGAGCCAACCCTGACCGCTATCGCCGAGCGCACCGGCGGCCAGTATTTTCGGGCGCAAGACACCGAGGCGCTTGTCGGCGTCTATGAAGCGATTGATGCGCTCGAACCCATTGATCAGGACCCGGAGCTCTATCGTCCGACCGCTGCCCTGTTCCACTGGCCACTGGCTGTTGCATGGCTCTGCATACTCGGGCTCTTGATCCTGCGCCGGGGAAACCGCGCATGAGGCCGCAACACCATGCCTGACTGGATTGTCGACTTGCCGTCAGTTGTCAACGGACTCGCCGATGCCGTTGCGCGTGACCTGCATTTCCTGCGACCACTCTGGCTGCTCGCGCTGCCGTTGTGCCTGTGGGTGCCCTGGTATTGGCACCGCCGCGCGCGCGCCGGATCAGGCTGGGCCGGACGAATCGATCCCACCCTGCTTGACGCGTTGCTCGAACCTGCGCGACCCGGGCCTGCCCGCTTCCTGCCCATGTTGCTTGGACTGTCACTCGCAGCCGCGCTCATCGGCATCGCTGGACCCGCGTGGGACCGTTTGCCACAACCCGTCGAACAACGCACGGACGCCGTGGTCATCGTGCTGGATCTGTCCTTGTCGATGCTCGCGGAGGACGTGCGACCCTCGCGACTGGCGCGCGCACGCCAAAAAATCGCCGATCTCCTTGCCGCAAGGCGCGAAGGTAGCACCGCACTCCTGGTCTATGCGGGCAACGCGCACGTGGTGGTGCCACTGACGACTGACGTTCGCACCATGGAGCACCTGCTACCGGTACTGCACCCTGCGATGATGCCGGTGTTTGGCAGCGATCTCGGAGCCGCCCTCGATCTGGCGACAGAGCTGCTCAGCAATGCCGGACACACGCAGGGACAGATCATCGTGCTGACCGACGGCATTGATCGCGACGCGGACGTGACCACTCGCGAGGATCCCCGCATCCCGGTATCCATTCTCGGCATCGGGACCGAAGCCGGCGCAACGATTCCGCTCGATTTTAGCCGCCAGCCCGGACAGGTGCTGCGCACCCAGCAGGGCGAGCCGATCCTTGCTCGGCTCGATACAGCCCGGCTTGAGGCGGTGGCTCGCGCCATGCACGGTCGCTACCGTGACATCAGTATCGACAACGACGATGTAACCGCTTTGCTCGATACGCCGTTGCCCAGTGCCTCGAGCCAGCGTATGACCGACCGGGTATTCGATCTGTGGGCCGACCAAGGCTACTGGTTTGCCATCTTGCTCCTGCCCTTTCTGTTGCTCGGATTTCGTCGTGGCGTGCTGGTGCTGTGGCCGCTCGCAGCCCTGCCCGCGCTTCTGGCGCCTGTCGACGCCCAGGCCAGCCTCTGGGATGACCTCTGGCAGCGACCGGATCAGCAAGCGTGGCAGCAGCTGCGCGCCGGAGAGCCTGGACTTGCCGCCCCCTTGTTCGAGCGTCCCGATTGGCGCGCAACCGCGCTCTATCGCGCCGGCGAATACGACCACGCGGCGGCACTATGGGGCGAGACCTCCGCGCAGGCGGACACCTCAGATGCCGAAGCAGCTGCGACCGCAACAAGTGCAATCGCGAATTCGCACTACAACCGAGGCAACGCACTGGCGCACACGGGAGACTACGAGGGCGCCATCTCCGCCTATGACGCGGCGCTTGCCCTCGCACCGACTGACGAGGACGCCGCCTTTAATCGCGACCTCATGCGCAAGCTGAAGGATCGTCAGGACGCGGAGAAGGAGTCTGAACCCAAAGACCAGCGCGGCAGCGAGGGTGAAGAGTCATCGAACCCAAACGGCGGCAATAACAACGCGGCTCCCGGGCAGGAGCAGGCGGAAACCTCAGAGGACAAGCCTGGCGACCCCGCCGAAGCGGAAAGCACACCCGGTCAACCATCTGGCGAAGAGCGTGAGGCTGAACTGGCGGACCAACCAATGTCGCCCGACGCCTTGGAACAATGGCTGCGGCGCGTACCCGATGACCCCGGCGGTCTGCTACGACGCAAGTTTCAGCATGAGACGAATCAGCGCCTGCGACGCGGCGAGTACCGCGCGCCCGATCCAGAGAAAATCTGGTGAGGACACACGTCGCTCGACACCCTTCGATCCCACGGCGGCGCCCATTGAGCGCCCAGCGCGCGCGGCTTGCCATCGCGCTGCTAGTCCTGGGCAGCCTGGTGTTTCCGACTGCGGTCGCAGCGATAACCGCGTCTTTGCAACCCAACCGGATTGACGAACTGGGGACCGTGCGCCTGACCCTGCAGGTCTCAGGACAGGTTTCGGTCCAACCCGACCTCACCCCCCTTGAGCAAGACTTCGAGCTTCTTGGCACCCACACGGCTAACCAGTACACGGTGAGCAGTGCGGGCAGCCAGTCGACCACCGAGTACACCATCACGCTGCGCCCGAGACGCGCGGGAACGCTCACCGTCCCGTCGCTCACTATCGGCGGAGAGCAGTCACAAGCCCTGCAACTCGAGGTGACCGGCATCGACCCCGCGCTGCGCACGGCGGTCGATCGGAGCGTGTTCTTCGAGGTATCACTCAATCGCAACCCGGTCTACACCCAGGCAGAGACTATCCTGACCCGGCGCCTTTACTATTCCGGTCAGGCACAGATCTATAGCGATCTGCCCGATGCACCAGATCTGCCGGGCGCCGAGGTCTACGCGATCGGCGCCACCCGCTCCTTCCCCTCGGTTCGGGACAGTCACCGCTTTGAGGTCATTGAACAGCGGTTCGCGATTATTCCGCGATCGCCGGGCCGGCTCACCATACCCTCCATTGCCCTCACCACGAGCGTACGTCTCTCTGTTAACGGCGCGCTGCGCCGGGTGGGGGCGCGTGTTAGCAGCCCTACCCTTGACCTTGAGGTATTGCCGATACCCGCCGAGTGGCCCGCCAGCCAACCGTGGTTACCCGCCGATGCCGTTACTCTCGAGGATCGTTGGACGCCCAACCAGTCCGCCCTTACCGTTGGTGATCCTGTCGAACGAGAGCTGGTCATCACGGTGCAGGGCAACATGGCTGCCGCCATTCCGCCCGCCGATGACAACTGGCAGGAGGCTGCGCTGCGCCAGTATCCCGAGCCGCCGGTACTGGAAGACGATCGCGATGGCGCGACTACACTCGGCACGCGGCGCGCCCGCTATACCCTGCTCGCAGCAGCCCCAGGCATCGTCACCGTACCCTCACCAGCCGTGCACTGGTGGGATGTGGAGGCGCGTCAGGCACGCGTAACGAGCGGTCCAACGAGAACCATCTCGGTGACCAAGTCCGGAACTACGGCCGACACCGACCCTCGCGCTGATGGCAGCCAGGCGATGGATGAGCCTTACGACCGCACACGCGCGGAGACAACAGCCGCAAACGGCACCTCAGAAGAGACGCACGTGACTGCGGACGCTCCGTCGCAATCCGCTGCTGACAACGCGGTCGTCCCGGAGAAATGGGTACGCACGGGCGCGCTGGGGTTGGCCGGAATTCTGTTTCTGGGCGCGCTGGTCGCGACTGTAACCGCGCTCTGGCGACGAACAGCGAAAGTGCGTCATACGACTTGGCCTGCCGTTGCGGCAAACCGCGTGCGCCACCGCCTTGCGCTCATGCGCGCGCGTCAGCGACTGCTCCGGGCCGCGAATCGAAGCGACCTTGCCGCAATGACTCGAGAGCTGCATCGCTATCTCTCACTGCGATACGGTACAGAGGTCGGATCACCGGCAGCTCTCTTTCGTTCCGAGGGGGGTGGTCAGCTGATGAATGCGCTCAGCGGGGCGCGCTTCGGCTCTCCACCGCTCGCGCCCCCCACTGCTCAGGCAATCGCCGAGGTCCTCTCTCGGCTTCCGCCGATCGATCGACCAAAACCGGACCCGCTGCCCCCCCTGTACCCCGCTGGCTGATCAGCCCTCCGCGACACCCTTGCTCGCCACTTCGAACAAATCGCGCGATAGCCCTTCGCAGGCTGCCACCGACGCCAACGCATCGCGCATGACGTTGCGACGCACGGGGTCGTAACGACGCCAACGCGTCAGCGGCACCGCCAGCCGAGCGGCAACCTGCGGATTGCTTCGATCAAGCTCGATCACGGATTCAGCAAGGAACCGGTACCCACTGCCATCTATTGCATGAAAGTGTTGATGGTTCATCTGTGCAAACGCCCCGTAGAGCGCTCGAAGCTTGTTCGGATTCCGCGCGTCGAAGGCTGGATGACGCGACAGCTCTGCGACACGGGTCACCGCACTGCGGGGGCTGCTTGCCCCCAGCTGGAACCAATGATTCACAACCAGCGCCTCGTGCTGCCACCGCGCCAAAAAATCGGCCATGAGCTCATCACAGAGCTCCGCAGGCAAGCGCAGGTTGCGATTCAGCTCTGCGAGGGCCGCGCGTCGGTCGGTCAGATTGTCGGCCTCGCGATAGAGCGTCTGCACGGTGGTTACCGCAGTCGACAAATCCGCCACGCGTAGCCAGAATCCGAGCGCAGCATGCGCGAGGCTGCGCCGTGCCATACCGAGCGGAGACGGCGCGTAGGGTTCGGACACCCGAGTCCGTGCAAACAGCGCCGCCCACGCATCGCCATGCGTGGTTGCAAGCGAACTCGCAAGCGCCTCGAGCGCCGCGCTGAGAGCGCCCACGTCCGCCGGCTGAAACTGCTCGAAGAGATAGTTTTCGTCGGGCAGACGCAGCGTTATCGCTAACGCAGCCAATCGCTCTGGATCGTCAGTGACCGAGAGCGCCTCCCGCAACAGGGACCCAAACACTTGACTGACCACACCCTCGCCCGGGTGACCCGCCATACGATCCCGTAGATCGTCCACAATCAGTGTCTGCAGCGCATCCCAGCGCGCGAAGCCATCGGTATCGTGGGCAGCGAGCAGAGCAAGCTCTTGCGCGGAACGGTCGAACTCGACTCGCACCGGCGCGGAGAACCCGCGCAAAAGACTAACCACGGGCGCAACGGACACATCTTCCACCGTCAATTCGCAGGTCGGGGAGCGCAGCTCGAGCAACAGGCTGTTCTGGTCATCAGCGCGCAGGGGATCAGTCGCCGTGACCTGCGCATCCACAAGCGGAGCACCCTCCGCACCAAGAAGTCCCAGGCGGACCGGGATCAGCATGGGCGCCTTGTCAGGTTGTCCGGGCGTGGCTGGGCAACGCTGGCTGAATGTCATCCGATAGCGCCGCTCCTCGAGGGCCGCTGATACGGTGATCACCGGTGTGCCTGCCTGATCGTACCAGCGCTGGAACTGCGCGAGATCAACCGAGGTCACGGACTGCATGGCAGCGAGAAAATCGTCAGTGGTCACTGCACTGCCATCGTGTCGATCAAAGAACAGATCCGTGCCCGCACGAAACTGATCGGGGCCAAGCAGCGCATGCAACATGCCGACGACCTCCGCACCCTTTTCGTACACCGTCGGCGTGTAGAAGTTACTGATCTCGAGATAACTTTGCGGACGCACGGGATGCGCGAGCGGACTTGCATCCTCGGCAAACTGAACCGAGCGCAGAAGCGAGACAGACTCGATGCGCTTGACCGTCGCAGAATTCATGTCCGCGGAGAACTGCTCATCGCGAAATACGGTGAATCCCTCCTTCAGACTCAGCTGAAACCAGTCGCGACAGGTCACCCGGTTACCGGACCAGTTGTGGAAGTACTCGTGAGCGACGATACCCTCGACGCGGAGATAACTCGCGTCGGTCGCCGTGTCCGCCGACGTGAGCACGGCCGATGTGTTGAAGATATTGAGTCCCTTGTTTTCCATCGCGCCCATGTTGAAGTCATCGACCGCGACGATCATAAAAATGTCGAGATCATACTCACGCCCGTAGGCGGTCTCGTCCCAGCGCATGGCGCGCTTCAGAGCATCCATCGCATAGCCGCACTGCCCGATATTGTGTGGCTCGGAGTAAATACGCAGAGCAACCCGCCGACCGGACAAGGTGATGAAGTCATCCTCAAGCAGTGCGAGATCACCTGCTACAAGCGCGAAAAGATAGGACGGCTTGGGAAATGGATCCTCCCACGTGATCTGCCGACGCCCGTCGCTCAAGGTCATGTCCGCGACCGGGTTGCCGTTAGACAGCATGACCGGGTAACGCTGCCCATCCGCAATGAGTGTCGTGCGAAACCGTGCCAGCACGTCAGGCCGGTCGAGATAATAAGTGATGCGCCTGAATCCCTCAGCCTCACACTGGGTGCAATACATGCTGCCGGACTTGTATAGCCCCTCGAGCGCCGTATTCGCCTCGGGGTGAATATCCGTCACCACCGTGAGCGTGCAGGACGTGGGTACATCCAGCACGGTGAGAGATTCCGCATCGACCTGATATTCGTTCTGGCCGAGGGTTCGACCGTCGATCGCGATCGATAAGAGCTCAAGCCCTTGCCCATCGAGGACCAGCGGCGTGCCGGGCGGAGTCGCTTCGTCACGCACAAGCGTGAGATGACTCGTGACACGCGTGGTACCGTCAGCCAATTCGAATGTCAGGTCGGTATCGCTAATTCGGTACGCGGGGGATCGATAATCTTCCAGCCGTATGACAGGTACATCAGCATCCTTGTGCATGAGACTACTCCATGGTGATCGGAATCACTCCGAGGAAGAGGATCTGGCGCGCCCTGGAACGGGTCCAAACAGCCCTGCAAGTCCTCCTGCGACCAACCCGCCCCAGTGCGCGGCATTCGCGACGGGCAAACCAAAAATTTCAGTAATGCCGGTGGAGAACAGCACCAGGAAGAACAGCAACCCCGCGGCCAGTCCGCGGGGCAGTTGCCAGCGCAGATCCGCTGGACGCCTGCGACCCAGCGCCAGGAGGAAGCCGAGCAACCCATATCCAACGCCCGAGAGCCCTCCGAAAGGGGCCGAGGCCGCGCTCACCGCGGCCTGCGCGATATTGCTGACGATACCGGTAAATCCCACGAGCAGCAGCAATCCCAAGGTGCTGCCGTCGCGTTCGATACGTCGGCCGAGTTCGATCAACACCGCCGCATTAAAGGCCAGGTGAACAACGGAAAAATGCATGAAGATCGGCGTTAGCAATCGCCAGGGCCCCGGCGGCGTGCCCGCCTGAGGTACAAACAGCAGAAGCGCCGCGAGGGGGTTCAACTGCCCCTCCCCAAGCGGCAGGCTGAAAGGAAACACACAGAGCGCAACCGTCAGAATCAGTGTGAGAGCCGGATAACGCAGCAGCGCCCTCCCCGCCGTACGCAGGCTTGAGGGACGTGCTTGAATCGCTACGGGCGCCAAGGATCCGGTGCGCCACGCGTCATAAACTGCGCGGGCGCCGGGCGCGTGCTCGGGATTTGCGATCTCGACGATCTGACGTCCGCGCTCTTCAAATACCCGGTGCGGAATACCCGCCCGCCAAAGCTGGGCAGTCAGCGCCGAGAGGTCGACGTCGGTATCGGTGTCGATCACGCGCATGAAGAGGAACCCGAACAATAGTAGACTGGCGGCGAACTTTCGGAGGTTGCTGCACGAGATGCAAGCCGTCGATCAGGAAGTCCTGCAAACTGTCCGCGACTGGCTACAAGCCGGGCGCCCCTCGTGGCTTGCCACCGTGATCGAGACCTGGGGTTCGTCGCCACGTCCGGTCGGGTCGCGTTTTTCGTGCGATCGCGATGGTCACGTGGTCGGG
>JBMTYG010000056.1:0-18412 GCA_049454295.1 Pseudomonadales bacterium | reverse complement strand
GCGGATCGAGCGATTGGTTCATCTCTGCCATCTGAAATTCATAGTCGAAGTCCGTGACCGTGCGCAGACCGCGCAAAATAAAGCGCGCACCTTTGCTCCGAACATAGTCGACGAGCAGCGTGTTGAAACCGTCGACTGAGACTCGATCGCCAAACTCGGACAGGACCAGACGGCACAGATCGATGCGATCTTTGAGGTCCACCGAGGGGTTCTTTTGCGCAGAGGTACCGATGGCAAGAATGACATGGTCAAACAGATTGAGCGCGCGTTTGACCAGATCCACGTGGCCGTTCGTGATGGGATTGAACGACCCAGGATAGACGACAACCTTCATCAGGACGCTTCCCCCGGAGTTGCTCGGATGGTACCGAGCCCGAGCGCGGGGAGGCAACACTCCTGCTCGTCAATCCAGCGTCTTTGCCGTATCGGAGTCGGCGTCGGGCGCGCGGTCCAAAGTCAACAACAGGCTGTGTGTGTCACCCGCGTGGGTCTCGCGCAGACGCTCGAAGCCCAGGTGTTTCAGCGTCTGGCGACGAGGTGTCTCGACGTAGATAAGGGCATGAGGCGTCAGCAGCCCGCTGTTCCTGAGAGTCTCAAGCAGACTGTCGAACCCCTCGAAGCCAAAAGGCGGATCAAGGAACACGATATCGAAAGGGGCTTTCGCGCTTTGGGGCGCGCTGCCCCGCCCGCGTCCGCGCAGAAACTGCTCCGCCGTCATGCAGAGCACGCGCGCAAACCGTTGGTCCAGCGAAATCCCGAGTTCAGCGGCGTTTCGTCGCAGCGCTGCCGCGACCGCCCGGTTTTGCTCAACGAAGGTCACTTGCTTTGCGCCTCTGGACAACGCTTCGAACCCGAGCGCGCCGCTGCCCGCAAAGAGATCCAAGCAGTCGCTGTCAGCAATATCGCTGACAAGCCAGTTGAACAGGGTTTCCCGCGACCGTCCGAGCGTTGGACGTAAACCGGGGGCGTCCGGAAACCTGAGCTTCCGCCCTCTCCAGTTACCCCCGATAATGCGAACTTCATTGGTCGCCATTGCCCATCCCGGGAGCCGTCAGCTGCCTTCAGCGTAAGGATCCATGGTGGGGCAGCGGCGAACGCGCGACAACAGGGGTGCTTGCCGTGAATGATGCAGTCGCTGGTGATGCCGGCAGGGGCGGTTTCTGGGGCCGACTCAAATCCGGTCTCACGCGCACCCGCGCTCAGTTGGCGCAGGGGGTGGGAAATCTCCTGCTCGGGCGCAAGGAAATCGACGATCAGGTACTCGAGGACCTCGAGGCCGCATTACTCACGACGGATGTGGGAGTCGAGACAACCGAGGAGGTCATGGCGGACCTCACGGAGCGGGTCGGTCGGCGTGAACTCGCTGACACCATTGCCCTGCACGAGGCGCTGACGGCGCTGCTGAAGTCCCGTCTCGAGCCTCTCTCGGGGGAGCTTCGGCTCAATTCAGGGAGCACGCCGAGCGTAGTCCTGTTCGTTGGCGTGAACGGCGCAGGCAAGACCACGACGATCGGCAAGCTGGCGGCTCAGCTGAAGGCGTCAGGTCGTTCCGTGATGCTCGCGGCTGGGGATACGTTTCGCGCGGCTGCCGTGGAGCAGCTCACCACCTGGGGCGCCCGCAATGGCGTTCCCGTTATCGCTCAAAAGCAAGGGGCTGACAGCGCCGCGGTGCTGTATGAAGCGGTTGAGACTGCGCGCGCGCGGGGCGTGGATGTGCTACTTGCCGACACCGCGGGCAGGCTGCAGGCAAAAGCGAACCTCATGGACGAGCTTGCCAAGATCAAGCGAGTGATCGCGCGCCTTGATCCTGCCGCGCCCCACGAGGTCATTCTGGTGCTTGATGCTGGCATCGGCCAGAACGCGCTATCTCAGGTGCGGGAATTCGATGCCGCCGTCGGCGTGACCGGTCTCGTGCTGACCAAACTCGACGGCACCGCGAGAGCGGGCGTTCTTTTCAGTATTGCGCGCCAGACGCCGCGACCGGTTTACTACATCGGCGTTGGCGAGGGCATCGACGACTTGCGGCCGTTTTCGGCAGCCGGGTTCGTCGATGCCCTGCTTGCACGCGACTAGGGCCTGGCCGTGGGTGAGATCGAGTTTTTGCGTGTCACGCGGCGTCACGATAATGGGCACGAGGCACTCCGTGACGTGAGTCTGCGCTTTCCCGCGGGCTCCATGACCTTTCTGACCGGTCACTCGGGCGCGGGGAAAAGCACGTTATTGCGCCTGCTGCTCGGTATCGATCGCCCGACACGAGGCCAGATCAGGGTGAATGGTGTCAACGTCGCCGCCCTCGGAGCGCGGCAGCGCGCCTTCTACCGCCGGCATTTGGGCGTGGTGTTGCAGGACCCGCATCTCCTCCCGGATCGCTCGGTGGTCGATAATGTGCTGCTCCCGCTGCGAATTTGCGGCGAGAGCCCTCGTGACGCCGCCCGGCGCGCTCGGGCGGCCCTTGGCTTGGTCGGGCTGCAAGACCGAGAGCACAGCCTTCCAAAAGAGCTGTCCACCGGCGAACAGCAGCGCGTGGGCATTGCGCGCGCTGTAGCCACCCGACCGGCCGTGCTGCTGGCGGATGAGCCGACCGGTAACCTGGATCCCACGCTCTCGAGGGAGGTCATGGAGGTGTTTCGACAGTTCCATGCGCTCGGCACGACGGTGATCGTGGCGAGTCACGACCTGGAGCTCATCGATTCCCTGGGTGAGCGTGTGGTCGAGCTCTCCGCCGGCATGGTCGTTCTGGACAGCGACGAGGCGTCTTTTGACGACGCCGGTGGGCGCAGCGGATCGTGAAGCGGTCCAAGCGGAGTTTAGACCCTTGGCCTCGCGTTGGCGGTGGTCCCCGCGGTTGGTTGCGAGACCATGCGCGTATTTGTTCGGAAAGCCTGCGCGAGCTGGGCGCTCGCCCGGCGACGACGCTGTTGGTCTGGATGCTGATCGGGATAGCGCTGGCGCTGCCTGCGGGTCTCTTTCTCGTGCGCGTGAATCTCGAAGTCCTGAGTGGGGGCTGGGAAGGACGCCCGGGTCTATCGGTGTACCTTGAGCTCGCTGCGCCGCGGGAAGTTCAGGAGAATCTCGCCGCCTTGCTTCGGTTACGTCCGGAGGTCGAGCGCGTGGACATCGTCTCGGCAGAGGCCGCGCTCGCGGAGTTCAAGGCCTACACCGATCTCGCGGGAGTGCTTGATGCGCTGCCGGAGAACCCTTTGCCGGCGTCGCTCAGGGTCGTGTTGCGGCCGGACAGTCGCGCGGGTGCGCTGGATGACGTCGCGGCGGTGCTTCACGGTGAGTCTGGGGTGGCTGACGTGGTGCTGGAGCGTACCTGGCTTGAACGGGTCAATGATCTGTCGGCAGCGCTGATGCGCCTCGGCGTTTTGCTTGGCGTGCTCTTCGGTGCTGGCGCCCTCCTGGTGGCGTCCACCGCGATACAACTCGCCGTCGCGCAGCGCCTCGCGGAAATTCGCGTGATGCGGCTCGTGGGAGCCACGGATGCACAGATGCGGCGTCCTTTGCTCTACTTGGGTGGCTTGTACGGTCTTGGAGGCGGTCTCATGGCTGCGATGTGGGTGAGTCTGGCGCTGGTTCTCATCGAAACGCCGCTGACTCGGCTTGCGGGCAGTTTTGGGCAGGCTCTCAAGGTAGTGGCTTTTGACGCCACATTCCTTCTGGGACTGCTGGGCATTGGGCTCGCGCTCGGCATGCTGGGTGCCTTGGTGTCGGCGCAGCGTCGTCTTGCCGCGTTGGATGACGCCTGACCGACGCGTCGTTAGCACTCTCTGCAAACGAGTGCTAAACTCCCCCCATAAAGTGTTACCGGAGGTATCACATGTCGGCTAGTCTGGCTTTACCGCAGGTGAGTCTATCGGCCCTGTCCCCGGGTCGTGACCTCGACGCCTACACCCGCGTGGTGAGCAGCTTCCCCATCCTGACCGCGGAAGAAGAGCGTGGTCTTGCTGAGCGTTTCTACCACGAGAATGACCTGGAGGCTGCCCGCCAGCTGGTTCTCGGTCACCTGCGCTTCGTGGTTCATCTGGCGCGTTCCTATCAGGGGTATGGGTTGCCCCAAGCGGATCTGATTCAGGAAGGGAATGTGGGCCTCATGAAGGCCGTGAAGCGTTTTGACCCCACCGTGGGGGTGCGCCTTATTTCCTTCGCCGTGCATTGGATAAAAGCCGAGATGCACGAATTCATTCTGCGCAATTGGCGCATCGTGAAGGTGGCGACAACCAAGGCGCAGAGGAAGCTGTTTTTCAACCTGCGCAGTGCCAAGCGTAGTCTGGGCTGGCTGAGCCCCGAAGAAACCCGATCAGTTGCGCGCGAGCTTGGCGTGCCCGAGGAAGAAGTGACGCGGATGGAGGGGCGTCTTGCCGCTGCCGATGTCTCGTTTGACGGCATGCCCGATGACGATGATGCTGACGGCCGCGGCGGTTTCGATCCTGTGCAGTATCTCGAGCAGGAAGGCGCGAACCCGGAAGACATCATTGCCGCGGAAGATTGGGATGCGCTGGCGGGAGAGCGTCTCGACTTCGCCCTGCGCGAACTCGACGCGCGCAGTCGGGATATCATTCAGCAGCGGTGGCTCGAGGACGGCAAATTGACGCTGCATGATCTGGCCGACAAGTATGGCGTCTCCGCCGAACGTATTCGGCAGATTGAGAAGGCGGCGCTGCGCCGCTTGCGCGACGGGATAGCGCTGGCATGATCGGCCGGAACGGCGCGGCATGACAGGTGCGTCGTTCTGGCTCTGTCTTGGGGCCATTGCAGGGGGTTCTGGGGTGGTCCTCGGCGCCTTTGGCGCCCACGCGTTGCGCGATCGACTGACTGAGTCGGCATTGGCGACCTGGCAGACAGCGGTCGCCTATCAGTTCACGCATGCGCTAGCGCTGCTGGTCGTGGCGATCCTGCTCCGTCTCGGAATAGAGGCCGAGCGCTCCCTCGGAGTGGCGGCGATTGCCTTTGTACTCGGCATTGCCCTGTTTTCCGGTAGCCTGTACCTGCTTGCGCTCGGAGGGCCGCGGTGGCTGGGCCCGATCACCCCGCTTGGTGGCCTTGCGTTCATCGTCGGATGGATTGCTCTCGCAGTCGCGGCGTTTCGAATGAGCCAAGTCGGCTGATTTATGGTCGATCTTGCGGCGCCGGGACAACCTCGGGCGTACATACGTCGGCGCGGGCGCATGACCGCGGGGCAAGCCCGCGCTCGCGCCGCCCTTGATCACCTCTGTGTTGACCCCGCGGCGGACGCGCTCGATCCGGTAGCCGTGTACGGTCGAAACGCACCGCTCGGGCTCGAGATTGGCTTTGGCATGGGGCAGGCGCTGCTCGATTGGGCGGAGCGGTCGCCGGATTGGAATCTCTTGGGTCTCGAAATCTATACGCCGGGGCTCGGCGCCCTGCTGCTGGGGGTTGCCGACCGCAAACTGGAAAACGTTCGCGCCATCGAAGCGCCGGCAGAGATCGTGCTGAATCGTCATCTCGGAGCGCTATGGCTCGATGAGGTGCGCATCTTTTTCCCGGACCCTTGGCCCAAGGCCAGGCATCACAAGCGGCGCTTGATCCAAACACCGTTCGTCGCCCTGCTCGCGGACCGGCTTCGACCCGGCGGCCTGCTCTGGCTCGCGACCGACTGGGCGCCCTACGCTGACTGGATGCGTTCGGTGATGGCGGCGGAGCCGCGATTTGAACCGCTCAGCGGGTCAGACGTGCCCGGCGACCGGGTCGAGACCCGCTTTGAGGCGCGCGGGCTGCGCTTGGGTCACGCGATCGAGGATCTGCGCTATCGGCGCGTGTGAAGGCGTCTTTGCTGTTCTGAGTAGGCTACCGGCAACGCGCGCCGTCAGAGCTCTATCAGTCGATGAAGAGCCGCAAGACGCCGTCCAAATAGCGACGACCTGCCTCTGTGGCGGCTAACCGCTCTGGCAGGAGCAGGCCGGTCGCAACGCCGCGCGACCATGCCGGCTCGAGCGCGCTGCGTGGCAACCCGGTCACGGACTCGAAGCGTGCAAACGTCACCCCGGCGGTCAGTCGCAGCGCATTCATCAGAAACTCAAGTACGAGAGCGCTTGACTCGACAACCTGTTGCCGGGTTTCCGTTGGCGCGGCCAGGTAGAGTCGCGGCTGCGAAGCCTTGGTCGTGCGCGTTACCGAGACCCGATCACCTTCCCGTTGTGAGCGCTTGCCGTGAGCCCCGGCGCCGATGCCGACATAGTCACCGAACGTCCAGTAGTTGAGGTTGTGTTGGCACGCCTGGTCGGGACGCGCCCAAGCTGATACCTCATAGCGTGAGAAACCAGCAGCGACGAGTCGTTCATGGCCGACGGATTCCATCCGTATCACGGCCGACTCACCGGGCAACCGCGGCGGCCGTTCGCCGAACGGTGTCTTGGGCTCCAGCGCCAGCTGGTACCAGCTGATGTGGTCCGGCTCAAGCGCAAGCGCTGCCTCTAGATCCGCGACAGCCGCGTTTACGGTCTGACGTGGCAAGGCATACATAAGGTCGAGGTTGATGCGCTTGAAGCCGGCTTTCCGAGCCCGCTGGTAGGCTGCTCGGGTCTCTGCCGCGCTGTGAATTCGTCCGAGACGCTTCAACTGGGTGTCATCAAAACTCTGCGCACCAAACGACAGCCGGTTGATGCCCGCCGCGCCATAGGCTGCCAGGTCATGGTGTTCTGTGGTTCCCGGATTTGCCTCCATCGTGATCTCAGCATCCCTGGCGAGCCAGGGACGGACCATCGCGAACAATCGTTCCATGCTGGCGGCCGAAAAAAGGCTCGGCGTACCACCCCCGAGAAAGACGGTCGCGATGGATCCAGCAGGCAGATTCGCGAGGGCAACCCCGGCGTCAGCGATGAGTGCGTCGATATAGCTCGCCTCGTCCAGGGAGCCCCGCACTGGGTGTGAGTTGAAATCGCAGTATGGGCACTTGCGAATGCACCAGGGAAAGTGGACGTAGAGGCTGCTCACGGCCTGCGTCTGGTGGGCAGATCCCCTGCCTGCCGTAAGCCGGCGATGAGATCTGCCAGCGCGCGAGCCCGGTGACTCAGCCGGTTCTTGCGCGCGGGGGCAAGCTCCGCGGCTGTCTGATCGAATTCTGGCACGAGGAAGTGCGGGTCGTAACCAAAGCCGTGTGAGCCGCGTGGTTCAGCAATGATGACACCCTGCCAAATCCCTGTTGCGATGACCGGCGCGGGATCATGGTGCGTGCGCATGAACACCAGTGCGCAGTAGTAGTGGGCTTCCGGCTGGTCGAGATGGCTGAGCTGATCAATGAGGCGGGCATTGTTCTCCGCATCGCTCGCCTGGTCGCCTGCAAAGCGTGCGGAGCGGATACCGGGAGCCCCGCCGAGCGCGGGCACGATAAGTCCGGAATCATCCGCGAGTGCGGGTAGCCCGCTCTCTCGGGCGACATAGCGCGCCTTGTCGAGCGCGTTTTCGATAAATGTCGTTCGGGTCTCGTCCGGGGCGGGGATGCCAAGGCTGCCTGGTTCCGACAACTCAAGACCGAGCGGGGCCAGCAGCGCGCTGAATTCCAGCAGCTTGCCGCGGTTGTGACTCGCGATCACGACCCTCATCGACCGTCCTCAAACATCTGCTGCTGGAAGGCGAGGCGTTGCGGCTTGCCATCGGGCGGGACGATGTCGATGGCGAAGCGCAGGGTGTCCCGATCGGTGTGTTGGAACTGGGCCAGGTAATAACGCGCCTCGCCCTCACGAATCTCCTTGAACTCGAGGATCGTCACCTGCTCGAGAAGATTGCGCTGGGTGCCCGAGACTTCGGCGGCGACCGGCGCCCCATCTGGACCCAAAACGGAGATGTTCAGAAAGGCCCGGTCGCGTCCGCGCACGATGCCATTGCGCGCGGCGATCTCGGGCGTAAGAAACGAAGTGCGGACGACGATGTAATGAACGTCCCAGTTTCCAAGGCGACGAAATTGTTCGGCGCAGGCAGACGGTGCGAGGGCCAACGGCGCGAGAACCAACAGACTGATAACAGGCAGGTAACGCAGCAAGCGGCCCATGGAGAACCTCCGATCAATGGGCGACGGTCATCGGCCGCCCGAGGCGGTAAAACGCATAAGTGCCAAAGACGTTGGGGAATCGATTGATTAGCGGCTGGTTCGCGTGGCTCGCATCCACCACAAACCGTTCGATGATGCGCACGCCGCGCTCACGACAAAGACGTTCGAAATCGAGAAACGTGCAGAGCCGGATGTTAGGTGTGTCGTACCACGCGTGCGGCAGGTGCCGTGCGATCGGCATGCGACCCCGCAGCATGAGCTGAAGGCGGCAGCGCCAGTGACCAAAATTGGGGAACGTGACGATGCATTCTCGCCCGATGCGAAGCATTTCTTCGAGCATGGCGTCCGGCCGCTTGACCGCTTGCAGGGTCTCAGTCATGACGACCAGGTCGAAGCTGTCTGACGGAAAATTGCCAAGCCCGTCGTCGAGATTCTGCTCGAGCACGTTTACGCCCTGAGCGAGACACGCGGTGATGTTGGTCGGGTCGATTTCGAGACCATAACCGTTCACCCGTTTGTGGGTTTGCAGCCAGGCGAGCAGTTCCCCGGTGCCGCAGCCAAGGTCCAGCACCCGCGCCCCGGGGTTGATCAGTTCAGAGATGATGCGTAGATCGGCTCGCACGTCAGAGGTTCTCTGGGGCAGAAAGACTGGACTCGGCGACCACCTCATCTGCCAACCGGCCGAGCCAGGCGCGCAGCACGTCAAAGTAGCGCGGTAGATCGAGGAGGAACGAGTCGTGGCCATGGGGCGATTCGATGACTGCGCTGGCTACGTTCTTGCGCGCGGCGACCAGAGCATCGACGATTTCCCTGGAGCGAGCGGCTGAAAAGCGCCAATCGCTCGAGAAGGCAATGACCAGAAATCGGGCCTCAGCCGTGGCGAACGCGCGTGCCAGGTCGTTGTTCGCATCGGAGGCGGGGTCAAAAAGGTCAAGCGCGCGGGTCATGAGCAAGTAAGTGTTTGCGTCGAAGCGTCGCGAGAACGAACGACCCTGATACTGCAGATAGCTCTCGACCTGGAATTGCACTTGGCGCGTGCCGGTCAGGTCGCCGGATTTGAGCGTGCGACCGAAACGCTCATGCATGCCGTCATCAGACAGATAAGTGACGTGGCCGACCATGCGGGCAATGCTGAGACCCCGTTCCGGGTGACTGTTGGCTTCCCGATAACGACCGTGGTGAAACTCGGGGTCAGACAGGATGGCCTGCCGCGCAATTTCATTGAAAGCAATGTTCTGCGCGGACAAGCGCGCAGCGGTCGCAATCAAAACGGCCGCTCGGACACGCGTTGGATGCTCCATTGCCCATTGCATCGCCTGCATCCCGCCGAGGCTGCCGCCGATCACCGCCGCGAACTGGCGGATGCCGAGCGCGTCGGCGAGCAGCGTCTGGCTTGTGACCCAGTCGCGCACGGTCACGGTCGGAAAATCGGGGCCCCATAAGGCGCCGGTGGCGGGATTCACGCTGAGGGGCCCGGTGCTGCCGTTGCAGCCGCCCAAATTGTTCAGACAGACGACGAAGAAGCGGCGCGTGTCGATGGGCTTGCCCGGACCAATACAGCTGTCCCACCAGCCCGGTTTGTCATCCTCGGGGGCGTGGTAACCCGCCGCATGATGATGACCGGAGAGTGCGTGGCAGATGAGCACCGCGTTATTGCGCGCGGCATTCAGTGTGCCATAGGTCTCATAGACCAGTTCGAAGCCGCGCAGCGTCACCCCGCACTGCAGGGGGAAAGGCGCGGTCCACCGAAATACCTCCGGTTTGACAATGCCGACAGAGTTGTCGTCCGTCCGCGCGGTCATAGCGGGCTCAGAATAGCGCCGCGACGAGTTGGGGCAGCATGCGTTCCAGCAGCCCGAGGATGAGGAACACGACGATCGGAGAGAAATCGAGCCCACCGAAGGGGGGCAATAGGCGTCTGGCGGGCGCCAGGAGGGGCTCCGTCAGTTGTTGCACGAGCCCAAGCGCGGGGTGCGAGCTGGTGGGGACCACCCATCCCGCAATCAGTGTGATCAGGATCGACCACCAGAAGATACGGATGCAAAGCAGCGCGACCTCCACGATGCCCCCGGCCAGCAGGAGAGTCGCCCCGCCGCTGTAGCCGCCGCGCAGCGCCGCGAGCGCCATCAGTAGCAGCACCTGGGTGGCCACCGCGGCGGCGAGTGCCGCGAGATCGATGTTGCGAAAACCAGGCAGTGCACGGCGCAGCGGTTTCAGCACCGGATCAGTGACCTTGATCACACCCTGAGAAACGGGATTGTAGAAGTCGACCCGACAGACCTGAAGCAGGAAGCGCGCGACGAACAGGAACGCGGCAGCCTGCAGAATAAAGGTCACCAGGTAATGCAGTACGTCATTCATGGGCGTCCAAATTCCTCGGCCAGTTCCCGACTGCGCTCCGCGGCGGCAGCGAGCGCTCGCTTCATGGTGTCCGCGAGATCATCTGCAAACATGACTTCGAGCGCGTGCTGAGTCGTTCCGCCTGGAGACGTGACCTGCTGGCGCAGGGTCGCTGCGTCAGCACCCGGTTGTCGTGCCATGAGCGCAGCCCCATACGCGGTTTCCAAAGTAAGCGCTGCCGCGGTCGCTCGATCGAGCCCCAGTGCGACGCCGCCGTCGATCATCGCCTCCATGAGGTGAAAGAAATAAGCCGGCCCACTGCCAGATACGGCCGTGACGGCGTCGAGCGCAGATTCCTGTTCGACCCAAAGTGTCCTCCCCACCGCGCCAAGCACGTGCGCGGCGCGCGCCCGATCAGCCGCAGATACTCGAGCACCCGCATACAAGCCCGTGATGCCGGCCTGCAGCAGCGCCGGCGTATTTGGCATGCAGCGCACGATGCTGGTGCTGCCGGTCCAGCGCTCTATGCTCGCGAGCGGTACACCGGCCGCGATCGAAATGACGAGCTGTTGCTCGGTAATTTGCAGCGGCGTGCAGACGGCACGAAGCACCTGCGGCTTGACGGCAAGCACGATGACGTCTGCGTTGGCGATGGCAGCGGCGTTGTCGGCAAAGGTGGCGACGCCGAGCGCTGTCATGCGATCACGCAATGTCTCTACGGGGTCGCTCGCTCGCAGGCGGTTCGCGGGATGCCCGCTCGCCAGGAGCCCGCGCAGCAGGCTCTGAGCCATATTGCCCGCACCGATGCAGGCGATGGTCGTGTCATTCAATCGAGATTCCTCGCGCTATCTTCTCGGGCAATGGCGGCTTGGAGACGCGCTCCGAACACGGCGGTTCCGATGCGGATATGCGTCGCGCCAGAGGCGATCGCTGCCGGAAAATCACCGCTCATGCCCATCGATAAAGTATCCCATGGTCCGCGTGCGTGCGGGCGTAGAAGCGCGAACAAATCCGCGAGTCTGCGGTAGCTCTCGAGCGCAACTGCGGCCGGGTCTAGCAGTGTCATCAATCCGCGTACGCGCAGGTTGGGCAGGGCGCTCACCGCGGCAAGCAGTTCGGCTGCGCCTTCTGGGTCGACCCCGGATTTACGAGGGTCGCGATCGATGTTCACCTGCAGGCAGACATTGAGTACCCGGCCGTTGGGACATTGCCGGGACAGCCGCTCGGCAATTCGCGTTCGCTCGACGGTATGCACCCAGTCGAAGAGCGTCGCGATGGCACGCGTCTTGTTGGACTGGATCGACCCGATGAAATGCCAGGTGGCCTCGAGATCCCGCAGCGCTTCGATCTTGCCGACGGCCTCGTCAACGTAATTCTCTCCAAAGTCTCGGCAGCCCGCCGCGTAGGCGGCGCGAACGGCTGTGGCCGGCTGTGTTTTCGACACAGCGATCAGGGTGATGTCCGCTGGCGCCCGGCCCGCGGACAGCGCAGCGTTGGCAATGGCGTCCCGGACCTCGCGCAGCTGTTCGGCCACGGCGGTCGGATTCTGAGATGCGCGCGCGGACATGAGTGCCAACCTTGTCTCAGTTTCAGAGGCGGGGGGTGGGTCCTGGCGTGGAGATTCAGCGGGTCGGAATCATACTACAGACGTTAATCACTCGCGTTGGCGAGCGGTCAGGGGAACGGGTATGGAAATCACGGAGCTCTTGGCGTTCAGCGTTGCTCAGGGCGCTTCGGACTTACATCTCTCCGCAGGGCTGCCCCCGATGATACGGGTCGATGGAGACATCAGACGAATCGACGTCCCGGCGCTGTCGCATAGCGACGTGCATGCGCTCGTTTACGACATCATGAATGACCGGCAGCGCAAGGAATTCGAGTCCGCTCTCGAAGCCGATTTTTCCTTCGACGTGCCGGCGCTCGCGCGGTTTCGCGTGAACGCGTTTAACCAGAATCGCGGTGCCGGGGCGGTCTTTCGCACCATTCCGTCGCGGGTGCTGACCCTTGAAGAGCTGGCCATGGGCGATGTCTTTCGCAACATCGCCGGCCTCCCGAGAGGATTGGTTCTGGTTACCGGACCGACGGGCTCGGGTAAGAGCACGACGCTGGCCGCCATGATCGATCACATCAACACGCACCGGCATGACCATATTCTCACCATCGAGGACCCGATTGAGTTCGTTCACGACAGCAAACGCTGTCTCGTCAATCAGCGTGAGGTGCACCGGGATACCCATGGCTTCAACGAGGCGCTGCGCTCCGCCCTGCGCGAAGATCCGGACATTATTCTGGTTGGCGAAATGCGCGATCTGGAGACGATTCGGCTTGCGCTGACCGCGGCCGAAACCGGGCATCTGGTGTTTGGGACCCTGCACACGACGTCGGCGGCCAAGACCATTGACCGGGTGATCGATGTCTTTCCAGGGGAAGAAAAAGATATGGTGCGCGCCATGCTGTCGGAATCGCTGCAGGCGGTGATATCGCAGACGCTCTTGAAACGGGTGGGTGGTGGTCGCGTGGCGGCGCACGAGATCATGGTTGGCACGCCCGCGATTCGAAACCTGATCCGCGAGGGCAAGGTCGCGCAGATGTACTCGGCGATCCAGACGGGCGCCGCGCATGGCATGACCACTCTCGATCAGTCATTAAAAACGCTCGTCCAGCGCAATGTGATCACGCGCGAAACTGCGCGGGCCAAGGCCCGTATGCCCGAGCAGCTCTAGGAGCGGGACTCGCCATGCTCGAACCTCGACAGGAGTGATTCTTGGAAGCGATCGACGCGCTGTTGCGCCTTGCGGTCGATAAGGCTGCATCCGACATCTTTGTAACACCGGGCCGAGCGCCCGCGCTCAAGATCAACGGCGACATCCTCCCGATCAGCGCGGTTCCGCTGGCGCCGCAGGCGGCCGCGGCGCTGGTTTTCTCTGTGATGGACGCCCATCAGCGCGCCACGTTCGAACGCTCCCATGAGAGTAACTTCGCGATCACCGGTGCCGATCGGCAGCGTTTCCGCGTCAGCGCGTTCTACCAGCGCGGCATGCCGGGGATGGTGTTGCGCCGAATCGAAACCCGGATCCCGACGCTGACCGAACTCGGGCTGCCGTCCGTGCTCGAATCGCTTGCCATGACGCGTCGCGGGCTCATCATGTTTGTTGGCGCGACCGGGATGGGCAAATCCACTTCCCTCGCCGCCATGATCGGGCATCGGAATCGGCATTCGCGCGGGCACATCATCAGCATCGAGGACCCGATCGAATTTCTGCACGAACACGATGGCTGCATCGTTACCCAGCGTGAGGTCGGAATCGACACCGAGAGTTTTGAGATCGCGCTCCGCAATACCCTGCGGCAGGCCCCAGACGTGATCATGATCGGCGAGGTCCGCAGCCGCGAAACCATGGAGCATGCGCTAGCGTTTGCGGAAACCGGGCATCTCTGCCTATGCACGCTGCATGCGAATAATGCCAACCAGGCGCTCGACCGGGTGCTCCAGTTTTTTCCGGCCGAGCGTCACGGACAGGTGCTCATGGACCTTTCGCTCAATCTTCGGGCGGTGGTCGCCCAGCAGCTGTTGCCCGCGGCGGATGGCACGGGACGTTGCCCGGCAATCGAGATTTTGCAGAATTCGCCGTTAGCGAGCGATCACATACGCAAAGCTGAACTGCATTTGCTCAAGGCGCTGATGGCGCGCTCAACCGAAGATGGCATGCAGACGTTCGACCACCATCTGCGTGATCTGCATGCAGCGGGTCGGATTACCTACGAGACGGCGCTTGCCCATGCCGATTCCGCGAACGACCTGCGGCTCATGATCAAGCTCGGAGAAACGGCGGCGGCACCGACAGCCGACTCGGGTCTTGCTCTGGTGAGCGAAGAACCCCCTTTGCGCCGGTTTTGAAACCGCGCAGCGTCAGCCGCGCTCGCTGAGCCAGGTTTCTGCGATAACGGCAGCGGCCGTTGCGTGACTGGCCGCATCCCTTGGTGATCCCCGGGAGGAGCGTGCAGCCGCTTCGCGCGACGACAGGCGCTCATCGACCAGCTCGACCGGTGTATTTGTGGTTCGACCCAGGCGCTCGGCGAATGCGCGCGCGCGTGCGCTCATTGCGCTTTCGGTGTCATCCATATTGAGCGGCAGCCCGACGAGCAGCCGCTCCGGTCGCCAAGTGTCCACCAACGTACGGACCGCGACCCAGTCTGGGGCGCCGTCGCGGGCGCGTAGCGTCTCGAGGGGGCTTGCGGTACCGGTCAGCGCCTGTCCCACTGCCACGCCGATCTGACGCAGGCCGAAGTCGAAGGCCAGCACCAGGGTTGGGGATTCGGTCATGCGCGCCTCATGCATGTCCCGCCTGACCCGAAAGCTGTCGATAGTCGAACCCGATGCGCGCGGACATTGCCTGCTGGCGTTGTTCGAGTGCCGTTTCGAACACAAGCGCCGCGTCCCCGGGCCCCGTCAACCAGGCGTTCTCCAGGAGCTCACCCTCGAGTTGCCCGGGACCCCATCCGGCGTAGCCGAGAATGAGCTCAAAGCGCTGGGGACCTGCGCCCGCGGCGATGATCTCGAGTATGTCCCGGCCAACGCTCAGATAGAGGCCGGTGCCCACCGGGAGCGACGCGCACGTATCGAGTCCGTCATGCAGAACGAAGCCGCGCTCCGGACTGACCGGCCCGCCCGCAAGCACGGGGCGGTCGGCGCCCACGGGGGTGGCGAGGTCTAGCTGCTTAAAGAGTTCGCCGACGGTGAGGTCGGCGACACGGTTGATCACGAAACCCATGGCGCCTCCGGCGTCATGATCGCAGAGATACACCACGCTTCCTCGAAAGGGGTCATCGCGCAGATCGGGCATCGCGAGCAGACAGTGGTATCGCAGGCAGAGTTCAGTGCTCAATGCGGGCTCCACGTCGGGAAAACTGCCAGCTGCGCACAATCTCCAATCGGTCGAAGCGTCGTCGAAGCTCGACTGGGAAAGCCGGGTAAGGCGCTGACAGGCGGACGATACGCAGCGCCGCCGCATCGAGCGCGGGGACGCCGGACGAGGTCAGCAGGCGAGCTTCGACCAACGTCCCATCGGCGTCGACCACGACCAGCATGCGCAGGCGCCCCTCGACGCCGCCGCCGGGATAGTTGGCATTGCCGATGCGCTCAACGCGTTGGCGCCAGGCTTTGAGATAGGCAGCTTCGATGGCGGAGCCAGCCTCCGTGCCGCTCACTCGACCAACCCGCGAGGTGTCTGCAGCGATCGCCGTCTCGATGGCGCCGAGTTCAAGATTCAGTCGGGTCCGGTCGGTATCGCGCGGACGCTCAAGGGTGGGATTGCTGGAAGCTGATGGGCTGGAGCTCAGGTCGATCTTCGCCGGCGGCGACGTTTTCTCGAGCTCAGTCATTGCGCCTGTCTGGGTTCGCACGCTTCGTGGCTGCTCGGGTGCTGTGACGCTGGCTCCTGTCTCTTTTTCGGACAAGCGCGGGGTCTCGGGATCTTGTGCGACCCGCTCGAGCACCACGTCCAAGACGATCGGCGCCGGGGCTTTGGGCACGAAATCAGTATCGAGCATGTAGAGCCCAAGCAGATGCAGACCGATCGCGACAGCGAGCGCCCGACCGAACACCACGCGTGAGGCGCGAGTCGGTGGCGACGCGAATGCCGAGGTTGCGCTCATCAGGGACGCGGGTCCCTGGCATCCAGGCGGAGTTGGATTCGGTCCATGAGTTGTCCCGCGATGTCGAGTCCGAACTGTGCGTCCAGTTCTCGCACGCAGGTGGGGCAGGTCACGTTCACCTCGGTCAGGTAGTCGCCGATCACATCGATACCGACGAACAGAAGCCCGCGTCGCACCAGTTCTGGCGCGACCTGTTCGGCAATCCAGCGATCGCGGTCGGAGAGCGGTTGACCGACGCCGGTACCACCCGCTGCCAGGTTGCCCCGTGCCTCCCCCTCGCGCGGAATGCGGGCGAGTGCGTAAGGCACCGGCTCCCCGTCAACGATCAGGATGCGTTTGTCGCCGCGCGCGATTTCGGGCAGGTACAGCTGACCCATGATTTGTTCCCGTCCGCCGCGGGTCAGTGTTTCAAGCACGACGCCAAGATTCGGATCTCGCTCCATCATGCGGAATACGGAAGATCCGCCCATGCCATCCAGCCGCTTGAAGACCACGTTGCCGTGGGTTGCGTGGAAGGCACGCAGCACATCCTCGCGACGGCTGACGACGAGCGGCGGGCCGCATTGCGGAAAGGCCGTGGCAAAGAATTTCTCGTTGCAATCACGCAGGCTGGCCGGTCGATTGACCACAAGCACACCGGCCGCCTCGGCGCGCTCGAGGAAATAGGTGGTGTAGATGTATTCCATATCGAAGGGGGGGTCTTTACGCATCATGAGCACGTCGAAGTCAGCCAGGTGCGTAACTGCGGCCTCTCCCAGCGTGAACCAGTCCCCCCTGACGTCGGCGGGATCAAGCGTCTCGGCGAACCGGCCGTTCAGGGTCAGGTCGCATGCTATGGCCGAGGGGCGGTCGTCCTGCCAGAGCAGATCTTCCTGTCCGATATAGGAAACGCGCCAGCCGCGGCGCGATGCGGCGCGGATCATCGCAAGCGTCGAGTCCTTCTTGAGGGACAGTCCCAGCAGCGGATCCATGACGAAACCGATCCGGACGGGGCGCCCGGCGCCGGTGGCAGCTAGGGTCATGGAGATCTCCTGGGGTGGGAAAGAAGACTTCTAAACTATCGCCCCGCTGCACGCGCAGGCAACCGCCATACGCTAAATGCCCCGCAGTTCCCGGGAACGAGGCCTTGCTTTTGGCTTACAACTTTCACATCTGGCACATGGCGCGCGATCTTGGCGCACCGCAAGAATGCCCACCTCAGGGATTCGATGGATGAAGGACATGGCCGAAGCGTTAGCGTTCGCAACAAAAAGAAAAGCGCTGGTCATCGATGACAGCAAGACGGCGCGTCGCCATGCTGAACGAGTGCTCGAGCGCGAGGGTTTCGAGGTGTTAACAGCCTTCGACGGGTTCGACGCTCTGGCGAAGATTGCAGATCATCATCCCGAGATTATTTTCGTTGACGCGAACATGCCGCGCCTTGACGGGTTTCAGACCTGCGCACTCATCAAGAGCAACCCGCGCTTCCGCTCCATTCCCGTGGTGATGCTGTCAAACGCGCAAGACCTGTTCGATCACGCCCGCAGTCGCTTGATGGGTTCGGATCTGTTCCTGACTAAGCCGGTCTCTCGCGAAGATCTGCTCGACTCGATCGACTGCTTGTTACACTGAGCGCATTCGACTCGCGATCCGAGTGCACTGAGAGACACCGTGGCAAGGACTCCACTGTCAACGCAGGCATCGGTGCCTGGTTTCGCCCTGCTCGCGGCGCTCGCGGCGGATGCGATGGTCCATGGCACCCCCCTGCCGCCGCCGCCAAGCGTTGCGCGCTCAGGGAGGCTCGTCGCGTTCACCTGCGCGCAATCGAGTTGGCTTATCGGGATGGAGGAGGTCGCCGGGGTCGCGCGTTCTCCTCGCGTCGCACGCGTGCCCGGCACGCAGCCCTGGTTGCGTGGGCTAGCGGCGATCGATGGGCGTCTGACGCCGGTGGTCGACCTCGCCGTTTATCTGGGTGCCGCCCCAGCCGCGATGGAAGGTGTAGTCCTCGCTCTGACGCGCCAGCCGGGCGCGGGGCTTTTTGTCGATCAGGTGTTGGGACTTGTGGCGCCCGATCAGGTAATGACGGCGGCGGAGCGCCCCGATACGAATGCTGGGCAGCAGTCCCTCGCGCCTTGGATAACCGCGCGCGTCCAAGTGGGTTCCCGGGTTCTCAATCAATTTGATCTGGAGCGGCTTCTCGCTGATCCAGCGTTTCTTGATGCTACGAAGAGGAGTGCTTGACTCATGAACGATGCCAGTCGTCTGACGCAGCGCATCATGTTGGCGCTAGCCCTGTTGGCTCTACTGGGGGGACTTACCCACCAGGCGGTCACGGCAGGCATCCATATCCTGTTGCAGCCCGTTGCACTTTTGCTCGAAGGCGCGGTCGTCACGGTCGCGCTCATGGGTTTTTTGTCGGCTCGGGGCGTC
>JBMTYG010000055.1:0-18797 GCA_049454295.1 Pseudomonadales bacterium | reverse complement strand
CTTTCGAAGTCTTTAGGGTTGACCTGCACCGCGTCGTCCGCATGCTCGACGCGAAGTCCATAGAAGCTCTCCGGATTCCGAGCGCCCCGATCGATGATGAGGATGCGCGTGTTGAATCGCGCCGGGGCAGGTACCCCGATGGTGAGTAATGACAAATCAACCACGGGCACTGACCCCTCGTGCGTCATCAGCAGCCCAGCAACCCCACGTGGCGTGCCTGGGATCTGACGCAGCGTTGCGTCGGTCTCGATGCGGCGGATGCGGGTAGCCGCCATGCCGTAGCGCGTGTCACCAATGCTGAAGAGCACGAGCAGCATCGGGCTCGATCTCTCAGCGGTCAGAGGTCTGGAAGCGGGCCATGGCGACCTTGAGCGAATCCACCGCAGACAGGAGCTGCGCGGCAGCTGCATGCAAGCCTTCAGAGGACTCACCGGACACGAGAGCGATCTCACGGAGCTGTAGCATGGCATCGTTTATCTGACCCGCGCCGACGACCTGTGCCTGCATACTTTGTTGAGCGAACTCGAACCTTGGTCGAAGCGCTTCCACGTTCTCGATGATCACGCTGAGCTGCCCGCTCAGGCGGGTCGATTCACTGACCCCCTGCCTGACCTGCTCGTCGAAGCGGTCCATTTCCATGACGCCGCTCGAGACCGAGCTCTGCATCTCGCCCACGATGCGTTCGATGTCCAGTGTCGCGATGGCCGTCTGATCAGCCAACCGGCGAATTTCCCGTGCGACCACGGAGAACCCGAGACCGTACTCGCCGGCTTTTTCCGCTTCAATCGCCGCGTTGAGTGAGAGCAGGTTGGTCTGGTCTGCGACCTTCGTAATGGTCGTGACTACCGAGCCAATGTTGTTGGCCCGTTCCGAGATGACACCGAGTTTCTCAGAAATCGACGTGGTAGCCGAGGCAAGCTGCTGCATGGTGGCTTCCATGCGGACGAGATCGGTGCGACCGTCGGTCGCGATGGCCGCAGTGCCGGCACTGGCATCCGAAATCTGTGTCATGGTCTGCAAGAGCTCGCGGGAGGTCGCCGTGATCTCGTTGGTCGATGCGGCAATCTCGCTGGTCGAAGCGCCGAAATCGGTGCTGATCTCCTTCTGCTTCTGGGCAGCGGCGGCGATGTCTGTGGCGGCAGAGACGAGCTGGACGCTGGATCCCTTCACCCGACCGATCAGACTGTTGAGCGCGGTGACCATGTCGCCGATAGCGCGGATCATGTTCCCCGACTCGTCTGCTGTGGTGGATTGGACCACCTGCATCAGGTCGCCGGCAGCAACCCGTGCCGCTGCGGTGGCTGCCATTTCGATGCGTGCCGTGATCCGATTCAAGAAGACAAAGGCGATCAAGGCGGCACCAAAGATGCCCGCAACAACCATCACGAGCGTTTGCACGGATGTCTCGATGACCGGCGCCATGACTTCGTCTTGCGTCACCGTGAGTAGCAGCCGCCAGTCGCCGGTGGAGATTCGGGTGCCGACGAAATAGCGATTTTCGCCGGACACCGGGTCCGTGGAGGCGAAGGAGGAGTCGAGCTTCTCGTCCAGGTAGACGAATCGCAACTGGTTCGCATAGGGGGAATCCTCGATCAGCGTGGCGCGCAGCTCGGGATCCATGGTCGCTGCGATGATGCGTCCGCGTTTGCTGACCAGCAGGAACTCAGCCGTGTCGAATGTGCGTAGTTCGCGCAGAAAGCCATCGATGTCATTCAGCGCACGATCGACGCCTGCCACGCCGACAAACTGACCGTTGATTAAGATGGGGGAGGTCTGCTCGACGATGAACTTCCCTTCGTAAATGTAGGGCTCCGTAATCATGCGCAGGTCATTGGGATCCGATCGGCTTTCGGCATAGAGGCTGCTCACACCGCCGTCAAGCATCACGCCCTCGCCCTCGGGGCGTCCTTGCGCGACGTTGGCGAGACCGCGGTAGTAGTAGCTGTTCTCCATGTCGATCAGCGGCGTTAGTTCGATTGCGCTTGCATCATCGATATTGCGGAACCAGTAAGGTAGGAAACGACCCTCGGCGTTGAGGGCGCGCGGGTTCACGCCGGTGTTGTCTGGCGCTTCACCGTCGGCGCCGGGCTCCCAGCCGAAGTAGGCGCCGGTAATGTCCGGTGTGTGCTCAAGCACGCCGCGCGCAAACTCGATCGATCGCCGGCGATCGCCGAACATGCCGTGCTCCTGAGCGATCGCCATGCTCTTGGCGATGTCGCTTGCATGGCGATTCACCGCGTCAATGCGCAGCGCGGCGGTTTCGACTGCGCTTCTCAGTTCCTCATGCGCGGCTTCCACGCGGGATCGGTAGAGGTCCCAGATCAGGAAAGAGGCGACGAGAATGAGCACCAGGAGCAGAGGCAGGCCGCTAGACAGGAGAATCTTGGTACGCAGTTTCATGCTCGCGCGCTCCAGGGACAGTTCAAGGCACGTTCGACCATGGCGTGACGAGGTCCGTTCAGGTCTAGCCCAAGGGTACCGGACCTCGTCATCATCGATGTCAGTAGGTTGGTGTTAGCAGTGCCTGGGCGATTCGTTCGTGCTCATCCGCTATCGCATGCTCGACAGCACGCGCAATCAGATCCAGGTTGCCGATTTTGAGCAGGCGCTCTTCCAGTCGCGCGACTTCGCGGGATGACAGAAAGCCTTGCAGCAAACCGCCGGCATGGGCGAGGCCAATCAGCACGCTGTCGTGAGGTGTGGGTAGATCTTCACCGAGCAGCAGGTTCACGATTCGCAGCTTTGCTTCGGTCTGCTCCCGACCATCAATGACGGGATAGCGACGGGTCTTCAGAACCCAGAGCAATCGCCGCTCTTCACGCGCAAGGATGCCGCGTGACACGAGGGAGTCGATGGTAAGCGCGACCAGCTCAGCACTCATCGCACTAAGGTCTAGCAGCTGGTCGTTTACCGGAATTTCGTCGGCGCCGGAGAGCCGTTTCAGCACCGCATCGAGATACGGCTGGCCCGTGAGTTCCTCCGACAGCACGTGGATCGCGTCGAGATCCATGTCGATGCGTCCGCGCCCGTTCAGGTCGACCAAGCACGCGCCGACGATGCAGAGCGTAAAGTCCAAAGTCCCCGCAGTGTGGGCGATACCACCATCATCCTTCACCGCAAGCAGTACGATTTCTTCGGTCAGGTCGAGCACGTCATCCCCTCCGCGTGCAACTATTGGAGTCATCATACGGTCCCGAAAGCCGCATTGCGACCGTGACCGTGCGCGCTCATGGTACGGCTTCCGGGGCTACCGTATACTGAGGCCTCGGGGCGGCAAATCTCTGCCTGACTGATATCGATGAGGAATTTGCGATGAACGTGACCATTGATCGGCAAGGCTCAGCAGCCATCGTGCGACCAGCAGGGCGCCTGGATTTCGGCGCTGCTGCAGGCTTTCAGGAAGATGTCGACCGCGCGCTTGCAGGAGACGGCAGCAAGCCCTCCGCTGTGATCATCGACTGCGCGGCGCTTGAATATGTCTCGAGTGCTGGCCTGCGCGTGTTTCTTGTGGGTGCGCGTGCTTCCAAATCCTCGGATATCGCGTTTTTGGTGTGCAACCTCATGCCCTCGGTACGCGAAGTCTTTGGCGTCAGCGGTTTTGATCGCATCATTCCGGTGGCTGGAACGATTGACGAGGCTCTTGACAAGGCGGGCGTCGCGCGCTGATGGAAGCCTCTCTCGAACTGCGCGGAGAACCCGATCAGCTCGATACCCTGATGGCCTTTCTGGGCGAATTCTGGCAGTCCGCGGCGCTGCCGGAGGCAGGCAGGTTTCCCTTCGAACTCTCCCTCGAAGAACTCTTCATGAACGTGGCGATGCACGGCTCGGCTGGCACTGAAGCGCCGCGCACGGTCGAGATACGCATCGCCGTCGATGCGGGTGAAGTACGGGTCGATCTCAAGGATGACGGCGTCGCGTTCGACCCTTTCTCAGATGCACCGGTGCCGGATCTCGATGAGGCGATCGAGGACCGTCCTGTGGGTGGTCTGGGTGTGTTCCTGGTGAAAGAAATGATGGATCAGGTCGCCTATGAGCGCCGAGGTCAGCACAACTGTCTGACGCTTAGAAAGCGAATCGACGCGTGAAACCGCTCCTGCTACCACTGTCGCTGATCATTGCGGTCGGTGCGGTGCTTCTTGCCATGGATCCCGGAGTGCGCATGGCCGACGCGGATCGTGTGCCGCGCGTTGCCATCGTTCAGCACGCGCCCCAATCCGCCCTGGATCAGGGGTCGGCTGGCGTGCGCGAGGCGCTTGCCGAGCGCGGCTTCAGGCAAGGCGCCACCGTCGACATGGAGTTTTTCAATGCCCAGGCGGACATGCCGACCGCGAACGACATCGCGCGTCGCGTAACTGATGGCACCTGGGATCTTGTGATTACCATCAGCACTGCGTCTCTGCTCACCGTAGCGAATGCCAATCAGGGTGGGCGCGTTCGGCACGTGTATGGAATTGTCACCGATCCGACCATTCTGGGCTTGGGCGTGAGCGCTACGGATCCGCTCGATCATCCGCCCTATATGGCGGGCTATGGCAGTTTTGCGTCGATCGAAGACACGATCAGCCTGGCTCGACGCTTTAACCCCAACCTGAAACGGATTGGTCTCGTCTGGCATACGTCAGAGCAGAACTCGGAAGCGTACACGATTCGCGCGCGCGCCTATTGCGCAGAGAAGGGTATCGAGCTCCTTGAGGCGAATGCGGAAACAGCCTCGAGTGTCGCGGAGTCGGCGGCATCCCTCACCGCGCGCGGCGCGGAAGCTCTGATGCTCACGGGTGATGTATTGGTGCTCACGGCGGTTGACCCGCTGGTTGCGGTCGCGGACCGTGCGGGCATTCCCGTGTTCAGCGTTATCCCGCCCAATGTGCAGCGTGGCACGCTCTTCGATCTCGGCGCGGATTATTTCGCGATCGGTCGAGAAATAGGCCAGCTCGCGGCGGATGTGCTGGAGGGGCGTGATCCTGCCACTGTGCCGACGGAGAACCGTGTGCCGCAGATGCTGCTCGTCAATCTGGATGTGCTGAAGCGCATGGGCGCAGCGTGGCGCTTGCCGCAAGGGCTTCTTGAGAGCGCGTCCTTGATCATCGAAGACGGCAAAGAACGCGAGCAGCCTGACGCGCACTACGCGAAGGGGCGCTGAGCCATGGAACTTAGAACCGTTCATGTGGGTGATCTCACCGAAGTACATGCGGCGGGGCGTCTGGACGGACATTGGTCCGAGACGCTCGATTCCGCGCTGAACGAACTCATTAGACAGGGCCGTCACCGGGTTCGTTTGCGCATGGCAGAGGTCGACTACATTAGCTCCTTGGGTGTTCGCGTGCTCGTCACGGCGCATAAGCGTTTCCGCGGCGTTGCGGGCGCGTTTTCCGTCGCCGATGTGGCCGGAAATGTCGCGCGCGTGCTGGATCTTGCGGGGCTGACGGCACTGCTGATGCCGCCAGAAGCGCCGGCGCCTGTGGAAACCATTGGCCCGTTGCGCCAGATCGAGAATGAAGGTCTTCGGCTCGCCCTCTACGCCGAGGCAGGGCGCGGCATGCGTGGATCGGCATTTGGTTCGACTGCGCCCCTGCGTGGGGGTGGTTATGCTGCCTCGAATTGCGTTCCGCTCACTGTCACGGCGCAAACGCTCAGTCTGGGTCTCGGTGCCTTTGGGGACGATTTCGACCAGTGCCGTACCCGGTTTGGCGAGTACCTCGCGGTGGCAGGCGCTGCCGTCGCGCTGCCTGGGGATGGCTCCAATACCTGCGATAGTCTGGTAAGTACCGGGGCTTTCGAGCCGGTAGTCCAGACCCTCTACGGACTGCGTTACCAGGGTGACTTCAGTGCGCAGGTGCGGTTCGAGCCTGTCGAAATGGACGGCGATCATGCGACGCGGCGCGCGGCGGGCAGTTCGGGCTTTTCGCTGTCAGCGCTGATCGATGCTGTGCTGACCGCGGTCGGCGTCGACGCTGCCTGCGTCGTGCTGCTTGGCGAATCGGACGGTCTCATTGGTGCAACGCTAAGAGCATCACCGGGGAATGTGGCGGCGAGCGAAGATCCGCTGGCATTTCCCACTGTGCGCGAGTGGCTCTCGGTGACAAACGAGCCCGCGCATGCGCGCGCGTCGGTGGTTGCGGTCGGAGTGGTTGCACGGTCGGGTGCTCTGCCGCCGAGCGATGCCGAGCTGTTGCGACCGCTTGGCGCCGAGGACGGTGTGCAAGGCCATGTGCATGCCGCCGTTTATCGCTTCCGCGCGCTACCTCACGGGGCGCTGGATTTAGCAGGAACGCTGCGTCCGCTGTTCGAGCACGCCCCGGCCGAAACCCTCATGCACCTGTTGGGGGACGATCGGATGGAGACGCCGCTTGAGAGTCGTCTGGTGCGGGGCGTCTGCTGGATTGCTCCTATTTTGGGCGCGGAGAACCCCTCATGACGCTGCTGCTCGGCGCGCTCACCATCGGTTGCATCCTCGGTCTGCTTGCGCTGGGTGTGTACGTCAGTTTTCGCATCTTTGCGTTCCCTGATATGACAGCCGAGGGCACGGTGACGTTTGGCGCAGCCCTGTCCGCCGCGCTCATTGTGGGTGGTTATGATCCGGTGACGGCCACGCTGGCTGCGGCTGTCGCTGGCGCTGTCGCAGGGGCTTTGACGGGCGTGCTGCACACTCGCTTCAACATCAATGCCCTGCTTGCCGGCATTCTGCTGATGACCGCGCTCTATTCGGTCAATCTCTTTGTGATGGGCCGCAGCAACATCCCGCTGATGGGAACGGAGACCCTTGCCAGCTGGGCTGCCGATGCGGCGCGGGCGTTAGCGCCGGGTTCGACTCTGGCGTTGGGTCGATGGAACGTTGACGCGGGTGATCTCGGTATTCTTTTGGGCACGTTTGTGTTTGTGGGCATCGTCTCCGCGCTGCTCTATTTCTTTTTTCGCACTGAGCTCGGTACCGCCATGCGGGCGACGGGCGACAATGCCCAGATGATTCGGGCGCTGGGCGCGAGTGACAGCGGACTCATCATCGTGGGTCTCGCGCTCTCGAACGGATTGGTCGCCCTAGCGGGCGCTCTGCTTGCCCAATATCAGGGGTTCGCGGATGTGCAGATGGGTATCGGCATGCTCGTGTGGGGTCTTGCGAGCGTGATCATTGGCGAATCCCTGGTTCGTTCTCCGCGGCTGATTTACCTGCTGATTGGGGCGGTGCTGGGATCGATTTTGTTCCGGCTCATGGTGGCGGTAGCGCTACGCTTCGGACTCGACCCGAACTACCTCAAGCTGATTACTGCGATCTTCGTCTTCATCGCGCTGGTGTTTCCCGCCGCGATGGCCAAGGTGCGTGAGCGAGCAACGCGCCATGCTTGAAATCAGCAATCTGCGAAAGACGTTCAACGCGGGCACCGCAAATGAGGTGCGCTCGCTGCAGGGCGTAACGCTCAGCATCGAGGCCGGATCTTTTGTGGTCGTCATCGGCACCAACGGATCAGGCAAATCGACGTTGTTGAACGCGGTAGCCGGTACCTTCGCGCCGGATGTCGGCAAGATCTGCATTGCGGACCAGGACGTCACGCGCTGGCCCGAGTATCGACGCGCACGGCTGGTGGGTCGCGTGTTCCAGAACCCGTTCAGTGGCACGGCGCCGAACCTTACTATCGCAGAAAATCTCGCGCTCGCCGCGCGGCGGGGTCTGGGGCGTGGATTGCGACCCGTACTGTCTGTTGCCGTGCGTGATGCGATGTACGAGGCAGTTCGCGGCCTGGGTATGAACCTCGAGTCACGTCTCGACAATGTCATCGGCAGCCTTTCCGGCGGTCAGCGTCAGGCGCTGACGCTGCTGATGGCCACCTGGCGTCGACCGGAGCTGTTGCTGCTCGATGAACACACGGCGGCGCTTGATCCCCGCAGCGCCGATCAGGTGGTGCGAATTACCGACCAGATCATCGCTCGCGATGGGCTGACGGCCCTCATGGTCACGCATTCCATGCAGCAGGCGGTTACCTACGGCGACCGTCTGGTCATGATGCATCGGGGCCGGGTGATTCAGGATTTCAGCGGCGCCGACAAGCGTCGGCTGCGCCCGGAAGATCTGCTCGCGCGCTTCGAAGAAGTTCGGCGTGCCGATTTGCTGGATGAATCAGCCGCAGACATGTTGGCACGGCGCTACGTTTAACGCTGCGCTTCGTACTCGGTCACGCGCCTTCGCAGGCTGCGCAGTTCGAGGCACGCGGCGATACGTGAGTTGAGCAGAATCGGATTAAACAGTTTCGGCATGTAATCGTCAGCGCCCATCTCGATGCAGCGCGCAACGCTCTCGATCGAATCCACTGACGTGATCATGATGACCGCGATTTTGCGCAGTGTGGGGTCAGCCTTAAGCCGTTCAAGCGTCGTATAGCCGTCCATGACCGGCATGTTGATATCGAGCAGGATCAGATCGACGGGGTGGTCGGCCAGGTAGTCGAGCGCCTGCTGACCGTCACCCACATCTGCGACGTCCGTGAATCCAGCCTGCTTGAGATGACGCAGCATGAGGACGCGCATCATGTTGGTGTCCTCGACCACCAGCACCCGTGCCGAGGTATCGAGCATCGCGTTACTCACGATGCGCTACCGTCGCTGGTTTCGAGCACGCTAAGCCACGCCGATTCATC
This sequence comes from Pseudomonadales bacterium, assembly GCA_049454295.1. Classification (GTDB taxonomy): domain Bacteria; phylum Pseudomonadota; class Gammaproteobacteria; order Pseudomonadales; family Azotimanducaceae; genus UBA7803. The sequence continues at coordinate 10,170 of JBMTYG010000055.1, read as the reverse complement.
CTTAATGATCTTGGCGACGGGCGTGGTGTGTGGAGCCGTTTCGATCATGAAAGGTGCCACAGCCGCCTCTTTGGCCACTTTTCTGAAGCTCTCAATCATCAGGTCGAGCGCTGCTTTGCTTTCTGTTTCTGTCGGTTCGATCAGCATCGCCGTGCGGTAGTCCGGGCCGAAGTGTACACAGCCTGCACCGACGAGGGTTGGCGGGTGAATGCCAAAATCGATGAGCCGTTTCACGAAATCTGCGGCGTCCACGCTGAGCGATCCCCCGGACAGCAGGCATTCGTGCATGCAGTGCTGTTCGAACAGGGGTGGCAGGAGGTCCGCCAGCCGTGCTTTTAAATAGTTGGCATTGAGCACGGCGGTTTCCGTGGCGTGACGAAGACCGTCTCCGCCGAGCGTCAGAATATATGCCCAGGCTCGCAGCAGCACTTCTACGTGGCCATAGAACGATTTGACCTTGCCCACCGAACGTGGCGCGTCCCAATCAGGAAACGCGGTTCCACGGGCATCGCGACGGATATGGGGTGCGGGAAGATAGGGCGCCAGGAAGGATTTCACGCCGCAGGGGCCGCTGCCCGGCCCGCCGCCACCGTGGGGCGTCGAGAGTGTTTTGTGCGTGTTGACGTGGATGACGTCGAAACCCATGTCCCCGGGTCTGACGATGCCCATCAGCGCGTTCAAGTTGGCACCGTCGTAGTAGAGCAGCGCTCCCGCGTCGTGCACGGCAGCGGCGATCTCGACGATCTGCTCCTCGAATAGCCCCAGCGTGGACGGGTTTGTCAGCATGAGTCCGGCGGTATCGGGGCCGAGGAGGCTTCGGAACGTATCCATGTCGAGCAGCCCGCGTGACGTCGTCGGGATCAGTCGACACTCGAAGCCCACCATGGCTGCGCTCGCGGGGTTGGTGCCGTGGGCGGAATCTGGGATGAGGATTATGCGTCGGTCCTCGCCCCGGTCAGCGAAGTAGCGCTGGATGGTCAGCAATCCAGTGAACTCGCCGTGCGCGCCCGCTGCGGGTTGCAGCGTGAAGGTATCCATGCCCGTGATTTCGGCGAGCGCGTCCTGCAAATCGGCGAAGGTGTCCCAGAGCCCTTGCAGGGTCTCGGCCGGCTGCAGCGGATGCGCATGACGAAAGCCGTCGAGCTGGGCCACGCGATCGTTGCGTTTCGGGTTGTATTTCATGGTGCATGACCCGAGCGGATAGCTGCCGGTATCGACGCCATGGGACTCGTGACTCTGTCGGGTAAAGTGGCGAACGACATCGATCTCAGAAACCTCGGGTAGACCCAGGTCGCTCTGACGTGCCTCGCCTGATGGCATCCATGCCGTCGTATCGATCGCGTTGATTGGAAAACTGGGATCATCAATCCCTGTGCCGCTCACCCCGACGCGGTGTAGGGCATAGATGCTTTGTGTCTTGGTCATGCTGCTTCGACCTCGAGAACGGTTGCAATAGCGCGCGCATAGGCGTCTTTCGCGCGATCCAGATCCTGCTTTGTGTGTGTTTCCGTGACAGCGACAAGCACGCAGTCCGCAAGGCTCGGATCGAGACGGTGACCGTCGATGCCGCCAAATATACCGTCGAGTTCCAGAGCCTTCAGTACCGGTGCGGCGCTGCAAGGCAAGCGTAAAAGGGTTTCATTGAAGAACGGACCGCTGTGCGCGCGCGAGACGCCGGGTAATGTGCAGAGCGCATCGACGAAGGCATGCGCTTTGACGGCATTGAGTTTTGCCATTCGGTGCAGCCCCTGTTCGCCGAGTAGGGACACATGCAGTACTACGCGCAGCGCGAGAAGCGCTTGATTGGAGCAGATATGGCTAGTCGCCCGGTCTCGCGAAACGTGCTGCTCGCGCTCTTCATGGACCAGCGCGAGTGCCGGCTCGCCCTTCAGGTCCATCACCTCGCCGACAATTCTGCCGGGCAGGTATCCACGGTATTCGGCTCGGGTGGCCACCGCTCCGAGATAGGGACCACCGGCATTCAGGGGAATGCCGAGCGGTTGGGCCTCGGCACAGACGATGTCGGCACCAGCGGCGCCCGCGGTTCGGGCGATGCCTGAGAGCAGGGGATTGACTGAAACATTGGCGAGCGCGTTATGACGATGGGTCCTGGCGCATAGATCGCCCAGCGACTCGAGCACGCCGAAGCGGTTTGGCGTCTGAACGATGAAAGCGGCGCAGTCCCCGGTGCAGAGAGCGCGCTCGAGCGCCTCGGTATCCACCGCCCCAGAGACGGGGTCGTGCGCGACTTCGACGATGTCGACTCCGCGTCCGGCGAGATAGGTAGTCAGCACTGCGCGATAATCGGGCAGGATGGAGCGGGCAACGGCGACGCTGCGTCGGTTGCGAATCACGCAGGCCATCCAGGCCATCTCTGCCATCGCCGTGGCGCCGTCGTACACGGAGCAGTTCACGGCAGGCAGTCCGAGCACCTTGCCCATCAGTTTTTGGAAATCATGCAGGACCTGTAGGAGTCCCTGGCTCATTTCCGGCTGGTAGGGTGTGTAAGCCGTCAGGAATTCACCGCGGCTGGCGATGGCATCAACCGCGGCGGGGATGTAGTGATCGTAGGCGCCCCCGCCCAGAAAGGAGACATGCGTTCGCGTGGTGGCGTTGCGTGCAGCCCGTTCACGAAATTCGCGCTCAAGTGCCCATTCGGACAACGGACCGGGAAGGTCGAGACGGCGATTTAGACGGATCGCCGTCGGGATGGCCGAAAACAGGTCTTCGACCGTCTGGACACCGATGGCATCGAGCATCGTGCGACGATCGGCCTCCGGCTGAAGATCGTAGCCTGGATGGACAGGGTCTCGCATGTGGAATGCCTCTCTCTGGGCGATGAATTGTCATAGGGCGGGCGCGAAGGAGTGTGCCTGCGCAACATGAGCACAACATGTCGGATGGCGCGCTGCGAGCGGGCTAGACCACGCGGAAGCGCAGGTCTTCGCCCGATTTTAGCCGGTGGCAGTTGTCGACTGCGATGTCGAGACTGCGCACCAAAGTCTCACCAGTCAGCCATGCAACGTGAGGCGCGATTACCACGTTCTTGATCTGCGTGAGCGGGTGCGGGAGTGGCAGAGGCTCTTCCGCGAAGACGTCGAGTCCAGCCCCTCCGAGATGACCGCTTTCCAGCGCCTCAAGAAGAGCCCGTTCGTCAACGAGTCCGCCGCGCGCTGTGTTGATCAGGATACTACCGGGCCTCATGCGAGCGAAAGCGCCGCGATCAATCATGCGCGCAGTGCTGTTGTTGAGCGGCACGTGCAACGACACGATATGTGAGCGCCGAAGCAGTTCGTCGAAGGAGCACCGCTCCGCAGTAGCCCCCGTGTGCTCGGAGCGCGCCGTGTAGAGCACGTGGGCGCCAAGGGCTTGGAGCACAGGCGTTAGCAGGGTCGGAACCGCGCCGAAGCCGACAAGGCCCACGGTGCGCCCACCGATCTCGCCAAGGTCGTCCTGGCGACCCGGATCCCACGACCAGCCTTGGCCCGTGCGTACGTCTTTATCAAATCGTGGGACCTGCCGCAGAACGGCGAGCATCAGCGCGAGCGTATGCTCCGCTACCGCACGGCTGTTGCTGCCTGGCATATTGCATACGGCGATGCCGCGGCGCTTGGCTTCGTCGAGATCGATGGTGTTAACCCCCACACCGATTTTCTGCACGAGGCGCAGCCGTGGGGCCTGCGCCAGCAAGCCCGCATCCACTGGACGCAGGCAATGCCAGAGCACGTCCGCGTCCTGTAACAAGTCGAAGAGTCGCGGGTCATCGCTCTCTGGGCAGATCTCGACGTGCAGCCCATGGGTCTTGAGCGCTTGCAGACGCTCACGCAGCCGGGGCGCGGCCTCGTAGTTCCAGATGACTTTCAGCACGTGTGTCACGCTGCCGGAACGACCTGACGAAACGGGCGGATGGTGACCTTTTCAAACAGGCCTGCCAGCGTGTAGGGGTCTTTCGCGTTGAGCGCGCGCGCAGCGTCCAGGTCGTCAGTCTCGATGATGAAGACCGACCCGAGCATCGTGTTGCCATCATCGGACAACATAGGGCCGGCGAGGCGAACCTGCGCGCGAATGGTCTCGATGTAGGCGAGATGCGCGGTGCGCGTGGCCAGACGCAGATCCAGGCTGTCGGGGCGATCCTCGCAGATCATGATGCAAAGCATTAGGGGGCTCCTGCTAGAGGCGTTGGGTAAGCCAGTTTGTCAGAAACGGTCTCACACCCATGCTCGGCGGACGGGCGAGCAACGCGCTCGCCTGGTCGCGCAGGCGTGACTGTACCCTCGGGGTCAGATAGTCGACGGGCGACTTTCCGTCAATGCGGGCCAGAATCATGGCAGTGATGATATCGATCACCCTGGATTCGTCGGGTCGATTCCCCTCGGAGCGTCCGTGGAGCCTCGTCTGGTAGTGATCCCAGACGTCGAGCGCCGCGGCTGCCAATTCAGGTTGAGGTGTTCGCGCGAACTTCAGCAGCAAGTGCGCGATGAGGTAGCCCGGGTCAAATGCTGCCGAACCGTATGTTGCGGTTTCGGCATCGAGAATCCGTATGGATCCGTGCAGGTCAATCAGCACGTTCTTGGGACTAAAGTCGCCGTGGACGAGGGTTTCCCGAGCGGTGACCAGATAGTCGACCACGTCCGGCATACGCGCGTAGCGATGGGCGATGTGACGAAAGAAAGGGTCGATGCGCAGCGCATCAAAAAGATCGTGATTCGCGAACTCTGCGGCTATCCCGGGTCGCTCTGATGCCATGCGGTCGAGCGAGCCGAGAGCGGTCCCCAGCGCAGCGGCAACGCGCCGATCGATCTCGCCTGACAACAGTTGCAACTTCCAGTTGCGCCATTGATCTGGCGGATACCACTCGAGCAGTGCTACACCGGCCTCGACATCATGACCGATCACCCGTGCGGCCTGCTCACCGATGCACGTTCTCGCAACCGTGAGCCAGCGGACCTCTTCGGCATTGCGGCGTACCGGGGCTTCCCACAGCGCTTGCACTCGCAGCCGGGGCAGCGCGCGCTTGGCGCAGACTGTTTGGCTGGCACCGTCGACCCGCCAGATATCGCTCGAGACGCCCCCCGTCAGGGGTGTGAAGACAAGCGCTTCGGGCAGAACGCCCAGCAGCCGCGCCACCACGCCCTGAAAATCGGGATCGGGCGTGAGGGACGCCATCGTGCGACCCGGATCAGGCAGACAGCGCTGCGCGAACCTGGTCGCAGATCCACGCAAAGGCGTTGCCGCTGGATTCGAACAGTTGAGCGGTCGCGCAGAAGTCGTGCACCAGACCGTCGAAGCGCTTGATGATGACTGGGTTGCCAGCCGCTTCGAGCGCGCGCCCATAGGCTTCGCCCTCATCGCGCAGCGGATCGAATTCAGCCGTGACGATGAGCGCAGGGGGCAGATTCGAGAGGTCGGTCGCGCGAATGGGGGACGCTCGCGGATCGAGGCGTTGCGCGGGATCCGGGCAATACGTATCCCAGAACCACTGCATGGTGTCCCGTTCGAGCAGGTAACCCTTCCCATTCTCCGTATAGGAGGCGCGTGACAGATCGGCATCGGTGACCGGGTAAAGAAGTACTTGCAGATCAATGCGGGGTCCGCCTCCTGCGCGCGCGAGTTGACTGACCACGGCGGCAAGATTCCCGCCGGCGCTTTCGCCGCCTACGGCGAGTCGACCGTTACCACCAAGCGCTTTGTTTTCAAAGGCAGCCCACAGGGTCGCGGCTACCGAGTCATCGACAGCAGCCGGGAAGAGATGCTCGGGCGCCATGCGATAGTCGACCGAGACAACAATGCAACGGGCGCGCTGGCAGAAATCACGGGCGAACGCATCGGCCGTGTCGAGATCGCCAATGACCCAGCCGCCGCCATGGAAATTCACGAAAACCGGGAACGGACCGCTGCCCTCGGGGTGGTAAATCCTGACCGGAATCTCACCGTGCGGGCCGGGAATGTGACGGTCTTCGACACGACCAACGACGAGCGCCGGATTGGCGGGGCGCATCATCCGGTACATCTCTCGTCCGGCGGAGGCCGGCAGACTCGACAAGGGTGGTGCAGCCTGGGCAGCCGCTTGGGCAAGCATGGCCTGATATTCCGGCGCTAACGGCATTTTGGTCCCCCATGTGTAGAATGCGCGTCTAGTCGAGAACCGCAGTCGCGCAGTCTTGCGCGGTGGTCAATGGACGAACGGTAGGTCGACGCGGCCCGGCAGACGGAATGAGTCCAGGGCACGTGCTCGCTAGAGTAAGTCAACCCTCAGGGAAATTGGAGTGATCGATGATCAAGCTCGAAGGCGGTGAAGAGAAGACCGACGCACCACGCGCGTTCAACTTCCTGGACAAGACGCTGTTCGAGCGACGCACGCTTACGCTGTTCGGCGAGATCGATATGGACGTAGCCCAGCGCACGGCGGAGAAGTTGCTTGCGCTCGCGTACGCGTCGGATGACCCGATTACGCTGTATATCGGGTCTCCCGGCGGCCATGTCGAATCAGGGGACACCATTTTCGACATGATCCGGTTCATCAAGCCGACCGTGCGTGTGGTCGGCACAGGCTGGGTGGGCAGTATCGCTACGCACATTTTCTTGGCGCCAGATCGGACGCAACGGTTCTGTCTGCCGAACACCCGGTTTCTCATCCACCAGCCGGCGGGTGGTATGGGCGGCACGGCGAGCGATGTAGAGATCCACGCGCGGGAAATCCTCAAGACCCGTGCGCGCATTAACCGCATCATCGCCGAGCAGACCGGTCAGCCGATCGAGCGGGTTGAGAAGGACACCGACCGAGACTACTGGATGACCGCGGAAGAAGCGCTGGATTACGGATTGGTGGGAAAGATCATCACCCAGATCGATCAGCTCGCCTGATCGACTCTGCTTCGAGATCAGCCGGGCAATGCCGCAGGCTGGGGTTCGTGGCGCCAAGGGCGCTGGTTTTGCTGGCACGTGTTTTGCAGTACTAGGTTGACCTCGGTGTTGGGCTCGTCTTTCGCGGAGGCGTTCGGCGGGCTTAACAGGCACTCGGGCCTCAGTGTCCCGCGGCAGCGCTCAATTGGGCGCACCGACTTAGGGCGCCTGGCGCCGAAGCGGGGCAGAAGTCGACCAGAGCATGGAGAGCAGTATGCGGCACACCAGCGATCTAGAACGAATGGGTCTTGCACCCTTCTTGTTCATTTATCAGGTCGAAGAGCCTCAATCCCGTGCCCAGCGGTTCTGCACGGTGGTAGCGTACGGGCGAAATCTGCGCGCTGCGGAGTTGGTCGCCATCAATCGCGTGCATCAGCAAGGTCTACACATCGAGCGCACTGACACGGCGACGCGGGCTGCGTGGCTCGACCCCGAGGCGGATGGCGGCTACATCTCGGAATTGGAACGTTTCGGGTCAGCGCTTCAGGTGGCGTGATGCTTGGGCTGGCTGCGCGGGCAGCCAGCTAAGGCCGGGCTAAACAGGAATGCGCTCGGGCACGGCGATGGTCAACCGCCAAAGCGCTTTAGCCGCTCTGCCATGTCGGGACCGCGTCCCGGACTATTCTCCCGCTCGAACTCAAGTCCAGCAGTCAGGGTGTAGTTCAGTCCGCGGTTCACGAGCATCTTGTCGGCTCGCAGGGTGAACCAAGAGTTTTCGAGAAAGCCGCGCGCCATGGCGATGGCGGTGGTCATCAGGTCCGCGTCGGGCACGCAGCGGTTGGCGAGCCCGATCGCTGCGGCCTCTGCACCGGTCACAACGCGTCCGCTGAACATCATCTCCTTGGCGGGCAGCAGACCGATGCGGCGCGGCAGTCGTTGACTCATACCCCAGGTGGGCGACATGCCCCATTTGCCGTGCGTGTCGGCGAACTTTGCGCTGTCGGCGGTAACCATCAGATCGCAGGCGAGGGCGAGTTCGAGTGATCCCGTGTAGCAGTGACCCTGCACCGCGGCGATGACAGGCTGTGGCAGTTGCTCGATCGCATCGAGGGTCTCAGCCTGGAAATGGCGGCTGGGAGCAACCTCACCGGATTGAATGGCTTTCAGGTCGTTGCCCGCGGAAAAGGATCGCCCTTTTCCACACAGGATCACGCAGCCGATATGGTCGGTGCTCGCTGCGATGGCATCGATATGTGCGCGCAGCTCGACGAACAGCGCGGGACTGAGCGCGTTCAGAGCTTCTGGGCGATTCAGGGTGAGGATTGCGAGGCCGTTGTCGTCTTCCCGGACCACGAGTGGCGCCATGAACGTATTCTCCCGTTAGCGTGGGGTGATGATAATGCACCCCAGAACGGTTGCGGCGTTGCCGAGCGGATAATCCATGACCCAGTTCGAGAGGGCTCCTCGGATAGTAGTGATTGGCGGTGGGATCGCCGGATTGTCCTGTGCTGCGGCGGTGAGCGAAGGGGCATCCGTGACGGTTTTGGAAGCTGAATCTCAGCCCGGTTATCACGCGTCCGGACGCTCGGCCGCGGTCTATATCGAGCCGTATATCAATGCCACGGTACACGCCCTGACCTGCGCAAGTCTGCCGCACCACTTGGCGCATGGCGCGAAGCCGATCGGCGATTGGATGATCGCGGACGCCGAGCATGCCCACCTGTTGGATGACTACCTCGAAACCTGGCGCCCGCTGTGTCCCGAATTGCACGAGATCGATCCATCTCAGGTGCGACGCACGGTTCCGATCTTGCGCGAAGAAAGCGTCGCTCGCGTAGTCGCTGATCCGCACACGCGCGCGCTAGACGTCCATCGCCTGCTGGAGGGTTATCGGCGCCAGTTGTTGGCGAACGGCGGCGCGCTGCGCGGCAACGCGCGTGTGGAACATCTGGAACGACGCTCGGGTCAGTGGAAGGTTTCGTTCGGCGCGGAAACGCTGATGGCCGACATTGTCGTCAACGCAGCGGGCGCCTGGGGGGATGCGGTGGGACAACTTGCCGGAGCTGAGCCGCTTGGGCTCACGCCTTATCGGCGCACCGCTTTGATGATTGATCCTGGCCAGTCTGTGTATGGCTGGCCTATGGTGCACAAAGTCGAGGGCGGTCTTTATTTCAAGCCGGACGCTGGCGTGTTGATGGTTTCCCTGGTCGATGCGACGGCGAGTCCGCCCTGCGATGCCCAGCCGGACGAGTGGGACCTGGCGGTTTTGATCGACCGCTTCGAAGCAGCGACCGTGGTCAGTGTGCAGCGGCCCGGTCGGGCTTGGGCGGGGCTGCGTACCTTTCTCCCGGATCAGATTCCGGCTGTTGGCTTTGATCCTTTAGTGCCCGATTTCTTCTGGCTTGTGGGGCAGGGCGGTTTTGGCGTTCAAACCGCGCCTGCCTTGTCTACCGTGGCTGCTGCGCTGCTCACAGGACACCAGCATGCGCTTGCGGATAGGCTCGATCCCGCTCGATTCGCGGTGGCGCGCTGACCAAGCGCCAGGTGCTCCCCGCGGATCTGACTATCGCTGCAGCGATCAGAGCCCGAGGACCAGCTTTGCCACGATGTTTTTTTGTACCTCGTTCGTCCCGCCTGCGATCGAACTCGCTCTCAAGTTGAAGTAGCGAGGAAATGCGGCGACGCCAGCGGCCGGACCGACCGGTTCGACGTTGCTGCCAACCTGGCGCGCCTCGGGTTGATGCGGCGTGGCATACATGCCAAGCGCTTCAACCATCAGCTCGCTGATGTGCTGGCCAAGGTCAGCCCCGAGATTCTTCATGATCGAAGATTCTGCTCCCGGATTCTCACCTTGTGAGAGCGCGGCCATGATACGGAATTCGGTGTACTGAACAGCCTGCAGACGCGCGTCGGCGGCGTCGAGTTTGCTGCGAAAATCCGGATCCTCGGCAAGGTTGCCCGAACCCACAGGAATGCTGGCTGCGAGGTTGCGGAGCTTGCGCAGGGCAGTGTGCTGAGCCGCCGTGCCACCGCCGCCGCGCTCGAATTCGAGTAGGTATTTGGCGACAGTCCATCCCTGATCTTCGATCCCGACGCGGTTTGCTTTGGGCACGCGGACGTTGTCGAAGAACACCTGGTTCACCTCGTGCGTGCCGGAGGCAAACACGATCGGATCCACTTTGATGCCTGGGCTGTCCATGTCCAGCAGCAGGAAGGTGATCCCCTCCTGCGGCTTACCCGTGTCGCGCGTGCGCACAAGACAGAACATGCGGTTGGCGAAGTGCGCATGTGTCGTCCAGATCTTGCTGCCATTCAGCACCCACTCGT
>JBMTYG010000054.1:0-18957 GCA_049454295.1 Pseudomonadales bacterium | reverse complement strand
GCGACGGGCACGACTGAGTGAAACCCAGCCGTGCCGCTCCGGGAGCGAATCAGAGGATGACAGTCAGATCGAGGAACGCAGTGCGTCCGCCGATGTCATAGCCATAACCGATCGGCGCATTGTTTATGGACAGCACTTCCGAGCCATCAACCTCCGGCGGGGAGTTATCGAAGACGTTACGGATCCCGCCGCCGATGGTCCACTTGTCACCGTAATAGAAGACCGACATCGAGTGCAGCAGGTAGCTGTCGGCGAAGCCGACATCGCGACACAGTACGTCACCGCCGTCCGGCCCAAGGCAGGTATTGCCGATTCCATTGATGTCGCTGAACTCGTCTACCGCATCGCGGTCCTGATCCACATCGCCGATATATTCGATCTGCCACGAGAACCGGTATTTTTCGATGTTAAGCCGGAGCCCGAGGAAGCCTTTCCAATGCGGAAAACCGAAGTCGCCGGTGAAGTCATCCTCTGTGGTCACGCCCCTTTCGTCTGTCTCCGCGATCGAGGCCTCGAGGTTTCGGTTCAGCGAAAGATCAAGACCGATGTCGACGGGATAGCCGAACATCACCACGCCTTCCTTGTCGAAGGTCACGTTGACGTCAACACCGCGGTTCACTTCCTGATCGCGGTTGATGAAGCTGCCATCCAGCAGCGACAGCGTCTGTGATTGCGCATCACGGTTGACCCGGGTACAGAACCGGCTATCACCCTCCACATCGCCATAGCAATCATTCACGATGAACTGGCTCGACGGTTCGATGATCGAGTTCTCGATTTCGATGCGGTAGTACGTGGCGCCAATGGTCATGTCGAAACTGTCGAAGAACGGCTGATCGAAGGCAAAGCCCACGGTGTACGAGTCTGACGTCTCCGGTGAAAGATCAAGCGCACCACCCTGAGCAATCTCGACTGAGTAGGTGTTGAAGCCATTCAGGTCGAGCGTCGTGGGGTCGACGCCGTTCGCTCGGCAATTAGCAAGCACCTCCGGCGGTCGCTGATCAAGCGACGGGTTGTAGCCGCCAGTGCCGCCCGGACCATCGTCGATCGCTGCGTCGGGGATGGCGCAGGGGTCAAACACGTTGGTGAAGCCTGACTGATTCCGAAGGAAATTTTCGCGCAAGTTTGGCGCCCGGAACGATGTACCGACGGTGGCGCGAATCAGAAAGAAATCCACCGGCCGCCAGCCGAGCTTGGTCGCGTAGGTGTTATCCGAGCCATAGTATTCGTCGTCGGTGTAACGCCCCGACAGGTTAAGGGTCAGCTCGTTGAAGAACGGCTTATCCGCCAGGAGCGGCAGTTCCAGTTCTGCGTAAGCTTCTTTCGTCCACTTGTCACCGTTTGCGCCGCCATCGGAGAAGAACCCGAAGAACAGGCCATCCCGCGCGATATCGTCTGGCGTCGACTGGATTTCATCCTTTCGATACTCGAGACCGAGACCGAACATCACGTCACCCGCTGGAAGCGTGAACACCTTGCCCGACGCGAAACCGGTCACGAGCGTCTGCTCGATTTCGGTGTCAAAGTCGCGGCTGTCCATCAGGTATTCGCGCTCAGCGGACGTTGCAAAGTCACCAATGATCCCCTGATAAAGCGAAGGCGCGAACAGATTGATCGGCACACAGGATTTATCGTCGCCGGGTAATTGTGGACACGTGACCGCACCCCCCGCATCTGCGACGCTATTGGCCAACGACCACTCGAGCCGGTCTCCGCGAATACCGCGCCGACTGGACTCGCCCTTGGACCGCGAATAAGAGATGCTCGCGTCGAACTGCCAATCACCCAAGGTGCCCACATTGAGGAAGGGCAAATCGCCCTTAACCCCGGCAACCGTTCGATACTGCGCGACTTCCGCGCGCGCATTGTCGCGGTCACCACGCACAACGACGATCGGGATCACGTCCTGCGCCCCCACGGGACCTTCAAGCAGACCGAAGGTGGTCGGCGTGCAAAACGCGGGGGGCACGCCAAAGGACGCGCAGAGGTCGCCGTAGTAATCGGCAAAATCGCTCTCGAAGCTTGGGTTAACCAGCTGTTGCGAATAGGCGATGCCGCAGTCCACGCCGGCAAGCCCATCGGGGTTGCACAGATTGTAGGGGTTGTCCGCGGGCACATCGGGAAACAGCTGCGCATTCGTCGACCGCTGATCGAGATTGCGCCGGCTGTACATCACTTCGAAGAAGGGCGTCAGATTGGCTTCCCCTTCAAACGTGTACTCCCCATAAGCCATGAGGTTCAGTCGATCGGTGCCAGGGAAAATGTGTGCATCCTGATCACGACCATTCAGATCGTAGTCGCGAAAGGTCAGGTCGGTCTTGCCGTCCCCATTGCCATCGACCCCAATGCCGAACGAATTGCTTTCCGAAAAGTTCGGCCAGCCGCCGTTGGTGTAGCCCGGCGTGTAGTACACGCTGCCAGCAAACGGCACTGAGACACGACCCGCTAACGCACCGAGGGCGCACTCGTCCCAATCCATGCCGTAGTTCGTGGAATAGAACAGTTCGCGGCTGCGACGCTTGCCATTCTGGTCGATCTCCATATTTCTATCGCAGCGCTTGGTCCATTCCCGGTCGGCATAGGTCACGCCGTCCGACTCCTGATATTCAGCGCCGAAGCCGAAGAATCCCCGATCTGAATTGGTGCCCCAGACGACGCTGAGGGAATTGGTCTCGCCGCTCGTCGCTTCGGGCTTTGTGGAGTAAGCCGAGACCTCAAGACCTTCGAAGTCTTTGCGCAGAATAATATTGGTCACCCCGGCAATCGCGTCCGAACCGTAGATCGACGATGCGCCGTCCAGAAGGATGTCGTACTGCTGCACGAGCATGGCAGGAATGAGATTCAGGTCGGGCGATACCGGTGCCCCTTCTACCCCGGCCGGTGCCAGTCGACGACCGTTCAAAAGCACCAGGGTGCGATCGGCGCCGAGGCCGCGCAGGTCAACGGTAGAAGCGCCAGGCCCGTTGTCGAGGACGAAGCCACCGAAAGTCAGGTCGATCTGCTGACCACGGGACGCCGGCGCGTTCTGCAGAATGCTCGCCGCATCGATCAGACCTACCTCGCGAGCGGCCTCAGCCGTGACGACCTGCAACGGTGATACGCTGGTGTAGGTGTTCCTCGAGAGTCGTGACCCTGTCACAACCACCTCTTCGACAATGCCAGCGCCCGCCTCGAACGCTGTCTCAATATCGGGTGCTTCAACGACCTGCTCGGACAAACCCGCCGCAGGCTCCGCTGCCTCTTCCGCGCGAGTTGGGCTGGTGACCATCATCAGCAGGAGCGGTAACACGGTCAGCGCGACAGGCAACGCCTTCCTCCGACCAGCGCCCTCAGAAAGGCTCGAACATATCGATGGCATCTTGATACACCTTGAAATACTTTGTTGTGGGAGCAAACGCTCTCGAGAGTGAAAATCAGGTCAAAAAATCCCCGATCACGGAAAAAAACTGGCTCGGGGCCCCGTCGCCAAACCACGCCAGCAGCCACTGGTTGCAGCGGGAGGGAAGCATGCCAAGTCACCACCAGCGCATCTGCCCGATCTGCGAGGCGGGCTGCGGTCTGTCCGTCACGGCGGATGGCCAAACCGTGATCGCGGCCCGGGGTAACGGCAATGACGTGTTCTCGCGCGGGCACGCCTGCCCGAAGGGCGTTGCACTGCCTCAGCTTCACGCGGACCCTGACCGGCTGCGAACGCCGCTGATTCGCCGCGCAGGGCAGTTTCAGCCGGCGTCCTGGCAAGAGGCGTTCGAATTGATCGGGACGCGCCTTGCGCGGATACGCGAGCGTGACGGCGCGGATGCCATAGCGGTCTACCTTGGCAACCCCTCCGCTCACAACGTAGGGCTCGGGTTCGGTTTCGGCGTGCTGGCCCGGGCCCTGCGAACCCGGCATCTGTTCACTGCCGGCAGCGTCGATCAGCTGCCGAAGCAGCTCGCCAGTCTGCTTATGTATGGCAACGACATGGCTGTCGCGGTGCCCGACATCGCGCGCACCGACTGCCTGATCATGCTCGGGGCAAACCCCGTGGTCTCTAATGGCAGCCTCTGGATGGTCCCGGACATCCGCGGAAAGTTGAAGAGCCTGCGCGCCCGAGGCGGGGAACTGGTCGTCATCGATCCACGGCTGACAGAGACAGCAGCCCTCGCGGATCAGCATTTACCCATCCGGCCAGGCGGCGATGCCTGGTTGCTGATGACGCTGATCCGGGCGGTTCATGCGGCGGGTCGGCGACCCGCGCCCGCTCTCGCGCAACGGCTCGCGGGGTACGAACTGTTACAGCAAACCGTCGCTGAGATTACGCTGCCCTTGGCAGCTGCACGCTGCGGCCTTTCGGAGGCGGCTATCTCTGCTTTGATCGAGCGGATGCTCCGCGCCCGACGCCCAGCGGTATACGGTCGGGTGGGAACCACCCTGCAACGCTTCGGCACGCTCACGAGTTTTCTGATTGATGCGCTGAACATCGCGCTCGGCGCGCTCGATCAGCCCGGCGGGGCGATGTTCCCAGAGCAACCGTTCGCGGATCCAAACCGGCTGCCGGGCATTTCCCAGCGAGCGACGCCTTATGCGCGCTATCACTCCCGGGTGTCCGGCTACCCCGAGCTGCTGGGGCAACTGCCTGCTGCCTGCCTGGCAGAGGAAATGGAAACGCCAGGCTCCGGTCAGATCCGTGCGCTCGTCACCGTCGCCGGTAATCCGATCGTGAGTAATCCCGACAGCGAGCGGCTGGCGCGGGCAATCCGCAATCTCGACTTTCGCGTCGCGATCGATATTTATCGCACCGAGACCAGTGAACTCGCCGACGTCATCCTGCCCGGTACCTCACCCTTCGAGGACAGCCACTACGACACGTTCCTCGGCGGCATGACCTGGCGCAACGTGGCCCGCTATTCGGCGCCCCTGTTTCCGCTCACTGAGCGCCCGGACGAATGGCGTCTGATGCTGGGGCTGACCGCCGCGGTCCTTGCAGGTCGCGCGGCTACTGAAACCGAGCTGGATGCGCTCGAGGATGAGACGGTTCGCGGATCTCTGCTCCATTGGGTTACTACCCCAGGATCACCTCTCGAGGGGCGCGATCCTGAACAACTTCTGCCTCTGATCGAGCCTCGACGAGGCGCAGAGCGGCTGCTGGACATTGGCATTCGTGCCGGCACCTGGGGCGACCATTTTGGCAGCCGGCCGCTGCGCATCGAACCCGCCTCGGCGAAGGACGAGGCCCCCGTGGTCACCGGACTCACACTGGCTGCGCTGCGCGCGCATCCACACGGGATCGATCTCGGGCCGCTAAACCCGGGACTCGATCGGGTGCTGCTGCATGAGGACGGAAAGATCCACTGCGCGCCGGCGCTCATACTTGAGGAGATTGAACGGCTTGGCGGTACCGCTGCCGCAACAGCGGAAGACCTGCTGCTCATCGGACGCCGCAACGTGCAGACCAATAACTCGTGGCTGCACAATCTGCCGGCCCTCGCACGAGGTCGATCCCGCTGCGTGCTCGAAATGCACCCGGACGACGCCAAGGCACGCGGCATCAGCGAGCGCGACCCGGTCAGGATCACGAGCTCGACGGCAACGCTCGTCGTCAACGTCCGCCTGACCGAAGAGTTGCGACCCGGGGTGGTCTGCCTGCCGCACGGGTTCAGCGCCGGTGAAGCACCCGCGCAGGCGCTTA
This sequence comes from Pseudomonadales bacterium, assembly GCA_049454295.1. GTDB lineage: Bacteria > Pseudomonadota > Gammaproteobacteria > Pseudomonadales > Azotimanducaceae > UBA7803. The sequence goes on along the minus strand of JBMTYG010000054.1, from coordinate 13,289 downwards.
CCGCCGCGCGCGCGCGTCAGACCGGCAGCGTCAATGCCAACGCGCTCGCGGCCGCCAACGACGTTGATCTGCCCAGTGCGACCGCCGCCCTGAACGGGATTGCCGTGCGCTGCGAGCGGTTTGCCCCCTCTGACACGACCCCGGAGCCGACCGACCCATGAGTATTTCCATCAACGGTATTGCCCACATCTATATCACGGTACAAGACTTCGATCGGGCGTTGCCGTTCTATCGCCATCTGCTCGGCTTCCTCGAGATGGAATGTCTGGTGGACACGTCCGAGCTTTTTTACTGCGTCGGCGGACGCACCGGCGTGGGCATACGCCGCGCTCTGCGACCGGAGCCCTTCGATGCCTACCGCGCTGGCATGCACCACCTCTGTTTCCGCGCCCGCAACCGGGCGGATGTGGACACGCTAGCCGGGGTCGTCGAGGGATTTGGCGGCCGCATCGTGCATGCCCCGGTGGAAGATGATTGGGCGCCCGGCTACTACTCGCTGCTGTTCGAAGACCCTTGCGGCACCCGGCTCGAGATCAACCACGTGCCCGGTAAAGGCAATCTCGACCCGGACGTGGAGCTGCCGCTTGCCCCCGCTACGCAGGCGCGGCTGAGCGTGCCCTGACCACAGTGCCCGCGCGGTAACCCTTGCTATGATGGTTTCGCAACACACACGAGGAGACGCGGTCGCAACTCCGCACCGCGCCGGGAGGACATCGACATGACCACGGGCGTTCAATTGACCAAAGCCGGCATCGATCTCGGCATGATCGTGACCGATAGCGCCAAAGCCCTCGCGTTTTATCGCGACACGTTGGGTTTTCGGCACGAGGGCGACATGCCGTTTCCTGGCGGCGGCACCATGCATCGACTCTGGTGCGGCGAAAGCCTGATCAAGGTGATTGCGCTGGCTAGCCCACCCGAGGCGCGCGCGGCACAGGGCGGCATTCCCGCCGCGACCGGCTATCGCTACTGGACTATTTCGGTGAGCAACCTCGAGGAAATCACCAACGCGTGCGCCGCGAAGGGCTACACCGTGGCGGTGCCCGCGCGCGAGATTCGGCCAGGCATCAAGATTTCGATCGTCGAAGATCCGGACGGCAACTGGGTAGAGTTTCTGCAGGCGAGCTGAGCCGTCGATCCGGTTTGAAACGCTCCTCGCCCGTGGGCAGCAAGTCTTCACTTACGCTCAAGCCGCGAAAATTCGTGGCTGGCGGCGCGGCGCTCGCCACCGCGCCCGACGGGCGAGCGGTGTTCATCGAGGGCGCTCTGCCCGGTGAGACCGTGGTCGCAAGCGTCAGGAAAAGCGCTCGCGACTACCTGATTGCCGAGCTGGAACGCGTAGTGGAGCCCGCTCCGGAGCGCATTACCCCCGCGTGCCCTGCGGTCGCCCGAGGCTGCGGCGGGTGCAATTGGCAGCATGTCGATCCGGCACAACAGCACGCGTTCAAGACCGCCATCGTCGCAGACGCGCTTACGCGCACCGCGCGTATCACCGACGTACCCGTACGCACCGGTGGACGCGTTCCCGCCGCCGGTTACCGCACCACGCTGCGCGTGATGCTGGACCGAGACGGTAAACCCGCGTTTCGGCGCGCCGGCAGCCATCTACCGGTGGTGGTTGAGGATTGTCTTGTGGCGCACCCTGCGCTCGCGGCGCTGCTGGCGGAATTGCGCCTTCCCGGCGCCGCCGAGGCGCAGCTTCGCGTCAGCGCACACGATCAGACCTGCACGCTCAGCTGGTCTCCCGCTGGAACCGCGCCCGGGCGAATGATCCCGGCTGCCCTCGTCGCGGGGCCTGACACCGCCATCGTCGAGGTCATTCGCGATATTCCGCTGCGAGTCAGCAGCGAGTCGTTCTTTCAGTCTGGCGCAGCGGCAGCCGAAATTCTGGTCGATGCGGTGGCGCGAGCCGCGGGCTCACCGGAGAGCTGGGGGTCAGCACCCGTCGTAGACGCCTACGGCGGCGTAGGACTGTTCTCAGCGACCGTGGTGCCCGAAGACCGGGCGGTCATTCTAGTCGAGGCGAATCCGCTGGCGTGCGCGGATGCCGCGGTGAATCTGTGCGGTCGACCCGCCGAAATCGTTGCGCTGGAAGTAGAGCACTGGAAGCCGACCCGCGCCGGGCTTGTGATCGCCGATCCCGCGCGCGCGGGCCTCGGCCGCGAGGCCGTGACCATCCTCAGCCGTTGTCAGGCCCCGCTGCTCGTACTCGTGTCCTGTGATCCCGTCGCGTTCGCGCGGGATACCGGATTGCTAGCCGAGGCCGGCTACCGCCTGACGGACTGCGAGACGCTGGACCTCTTTCCCCATACCCATCACGTCGAGGTGGTGAGCCGATTCGAGCGCGCCGACACGGGGAAAGGGAAGCGGGTTTCGACGGGCAAACGAACGAGCTGAAGGCTCTTGACGGGCATGACCCGTCACGCGGCATCGAGAGACTTGATTCGCGAAACATCATCTTTGATCACTTGCGCGGTATCCCAGAGGTCCAACGCGCGCTGCGCGTTCAGCCATGCCCTGCCTCAAAGAACCGCCGCGGGTTATCCGTGACAATGTGATCGAGATCTTCCTGACTGACGCCCATCGCACGCATGCGCGGAAAAATGTTTTCGAAGATGTGCGTAAGCCGCCAGTTGGGCAACCGGCGCTGAAACTCTTCCTGCGTGAGTCCACCCGGCAAACCGCCGAGAAAGCAGTGCACCGTGTCGTGGGACATGAGCACGCGATCGCGGTGACCCGCGTCGATCAATCGCTTCACGTTCTGCATGCGCACTTCGTCGGGTACGATCATCTCGAGCCCGAACCGGTCAAAGCCCACGTACGCGCCGCGTTCGGCAATGCTTAGGTGATAGTGGTGATCATCACGACCGTCCGAATGGCCGACCAGGAGTTGACCCGCTGGCACGCCCTCACCGGTGACGATATCGATCTGATCGTGACCGCAGGTCGCGTTCTCGGTGTGTGAGATGAGCGGTAACCCAGTAATGCGCGCCGCACGGGCCGCCGCGGTGAGCGCCTTGCGCTCGAAATCCGTGACCTGACCATCGCCCGTTGCGATCTTGATCACACCCGCACGGATACCAGACCAGGCGATGCCGTCTTCGATCTCCTTGACGTAAATCTCGACGATGTCTTCTACCCGAAGTCGCGCGAATGAATAGGAGATTCCCATGCTTTCCGCGTACATGCCCGTGGCACAGACGAGGTTCAGCCCGGTCTTCTGCGCGACCAGCGCAACCAGTTCGACATCGCGACCAAGATCCATAGGGCAGGGATCGACCACCGTGCGCACCCCGTAATCACGCAGCCGAGCGAAGTGATCGACCGCCTGTGCCAGCGCATCTTCGCGTCGGTAGCGCGGCTGACGCACATCGAGGTACCAGCCCGGAAAGCCTACCGCGACATGTTCATGCACGAGCGTCCGACCTAGCTGATCGACGGGCACCCGTCCTTCGGTGGTATTGACCTGCATGATGAATCTCTCCGTGGTGTCAGGCGTGGTTCCCGCGGGCATCAAGCAGCGGCTGGTAACGATCGAGCGCACGCCATACGGTATCGCGATCGGCGGGCGGCAGCGGCAGAATCGCCCGGGTAATGCCCGCTGCCGCGAAGTCATCGAGCGTTCGCGCATCGGCACGTGCGCCAAAGACGCTCACCGTCAGCGAATCCATCGACCGACCAGCCGCCTGAGCCATGGCGGTCAGCCGCCCCATCTCACGCGCCGCATCGAAACCGCCGCGCGCGCGCGGCAGCCAGCCATCGCAGCCCGCAACAATCCGACGCAAGGTGTGGTCTGACTCACCACCGAGCAGTACCGGCGGACGTGGCTGCTGCAGCGGCTTGGGATGCTGCCAAGTCGGAGAAAACTTCACGTATTGCCCGTCGAACGCCGGCGCCTCTTCGCGCCAGAGTAGCGAAAGCGCAGCAATCTGCTCTTCCATTCGCGCAAAGCGGGTCGCGAACTGGACGCCGTGATGCTCCAGCTCTTCGCGGTTCCAACCCGCGCCCACGCCGAAAATGACCCGACCGCCGGACAGGCGATCTAGGCTCGCCACGAGCTTGGCCGTCACCAAAGTGTCGCGCTGCGGTAACAGGCAGATGCCAGTGCCAAGCCGGAGCCGCGTAGTCGCTGCCGCCGCAAATGACAGGGCTACGAAGGGATCATAGGTATGAACATATTCCTTCGGCAGCTCCGCGCCACCCGGCCAGGGCGATTGGCGGGAAGCGGGAATGTGCGTGTGTTCCGGCACGAAAAATGATTCGTAACCGCGCGCCTCGAGCTCGCGTGCGAGCTCGTCTGGAGCCACGGCATAGTCCGTCGCGAACATGAGTGCGCCAACGTGCATGCTTTCTCCTCCCATTCTCGTGTCAAGCTGCGCTTCGACCCTGAGCCACGTCGGCTCATATGTTGCGACCCGCGTTCTCCCAATACGGTTCACGCAGCTTACGCTTAAAAATCTTGCCGGAATCTTCGCGCGGTAGGTCGCTGACAAAGTTCCACACCTTGGGCATCTTGTATCCCGCCACCTGCTGACGCAGCCACACACGCACATCGCTTTCGATCAGCGTTACCCCGGGTTGCGGCTGAATACACGCACAGATGGCTTCACCGAACTCTTCGTCGGGGATGCCGAACACGGCGCAATCGGCGATCTCGGGCATCTTGTGCAACTCGGCTTCGATTTCAGCGGGATAAATATTCACGCCGCCAGAGATGATCATGTCGTTCGCGCGATCGCAGAGATAAAGAAAACCATCCTCGTCGAAGTAGCCAATGTCCCCCGGTGTAACTAGCCCCTGCTTCTCCATACGGCGACGCTTTTCCTCGTCGTTCTGGTAGGTGAAGTCCGCCGACCCTTGCATGCGCCCAATGACCTCGCCCACCGCGCGTGGGGGTAGCGCATTGCCCGCCGCATCGATGACGCGTACCACCGCGCCCGGCAACGGACGACCCACGGTGCCAGGGTGCGAAAGCCATTCCTGCGCCGTGCAGAAGGTGACGTTACCCATCTCGGTGGAGCCGTAGTATTCATTGATCACGGGGCCCCACCATTCGATCATCGCGCGCTTGATCGGGGGCGAAACCGGGGCAGCCGCATGGGCGACAAAGCGCAGCGAGGTAAGGTCGTAGCGCGCGCGCTCCGATGCCGGCAGCTTGAGCAGGCGGTTAAACATAATCGGCACCATGTTGAGGTGCGTGATGCGGCGACGTTCGATAGCGGCGAGCAACGCCTCTGGATCAAACCGCGGCATGATGTCGATGTTTGCGCCCTGGCGAAAACAGAACTGGGCATGCGCATTGGGCGCCGAGTGATAGATCGGCCCAACGATTGCCGTCGTGATCTCCTGGCCACGCCCCTGATAGTCGGTGAAGCCATAGCTATGCGCGAGCATGCGCGCGGTCACGCCCGCCTGATCCGCTGTTGCCGTGGGACGCCGCACGCCCTTCGGGCGCCCAGTCGTTCCGGAGGTATAAATGATCGTGCTCGGCATGGGCGCCGGCGGGCGCGCGGCGTCGCTGAAGCCGCTGCGCCAGACCGACCAGTCGAGAACATCGTCGGGAATCTCGCACTGCGCAGCGGTGAGCCCGTACGCCTCGCGAATGATTTGGGGCACTGGCACCGCGAGCACGGTGACGCCGGCGGGAATCACGGCACGAATCGGCGCCAGCAGGTCTGCGTGAATCACGAGCACCTTCACGCCCGAATCCGCAAGCAGATATTCGGCCTCGGCAGGCGTGTAGTGCCAATTCACAGCAACCGGGTATCCCCCAAGGCTGCTTGCACCCAGACTTGCCTCGAAGAACGGAAAGTCATTACGCAGATAGATAGCGACGCCATCGCCTGCAACCAGCCCGAGCGCCTCGAACCCTGCCGACGCCTGGCGGCCGCGCCGCTCAATTTCTGCCGCGTCCAGGGCGGTGTCGCCCAGCCAGACCGTGCCCATACACCCCCCTTGGAACGCTTTTAACCGGCAGTCTCCCCCCGGAAACTGATGGCGCGCCCGGAGAGACTCGAACTCCCGACCCTCTGGTTCGAAGCCAGATGCTCTATCCAACTGAGCTACGGGCGCAGACCCAGCATGATGCGCGAGGTGCCTGCCCGAGTCGAGAGAGGTCGCGCTACACTGACGACCGCTGGGGCAAAGACGAGGGGACTCGATGCGCGTACTGGTCACCGGGGGCAATCGCTACATCGGGCTCGAGCTCGTCCGTCTGCTGGCGCAGACCGGGCACACGGTGACGGTCATCAATAGCCATGACGTGCCGCTGCCTGCGGGAGTGCGCCGAATTCATGCTGACCGTCGGATTCCCGGCGCGTTCACCGCCGCGCTCACGCCGCTGCGCGACGAGTTTGACGCCGTATTCGATAACACCGCGTTTGTGCCCGCAGACCTAAAACCGATGCTGGATCTTTTTCGGGGTCGCGTTCGTCACTACGTGTTTACCAGTTCCCAGGCTGTGTATAAGCGCAGCTATGTGCAGCCGCTGCGCGAGGATTTCCGCCGCCACGCGGCCGACGACGAGGACCCGCGCAAGGCCTATGGTGTAGGCAAGGTGCAATGCGAGGACCTGCTCGAACAGGCATGGCTGCAGGATGGTTTTCCAACCACCTGGCTCAGAGTGGGTCATACGCTCGGGCCTCGCAGCCCACAGCCCACCCGAGACCCGTTCTTCTTTGCGCGGCTGGAAGCCGGTCGGCCGATCCTGATTCCTGGCAGAGGCCATGCCGCGCTGTCCCTCGTCCACATCCACGACGTGGCGCGCCTCATGGTTGCATTGCTCGGGAATCCGCAGGTATACGGCCAGGGCTACAATGTCGCCGGCGCGGAGTGTGCGAGCCTGATCGGCGTCATCGAGCTGATTGGTCGCGCGACCGGCCTGCGCCCGAAAGTCGTCCACGTTCCGGAAGACATTGCACGCGCTCATCGGCCGCCCCTCGTTCACTGGGGCGAGGCGCTCACGGGTACGGCGCTTTTGTCGATCGAGAAGGCACTTAGCCACCTGGACTGGCGCCCGCAATTCGGTATCGAGGCCGGCTACCGCGACGCATGGCAGTGGTGGACGCGGGAAGGGCGGGTGCAGTACACCTTTGACTATCGCGCGGAGGACGCTCTGCTCGAGCGACTCGGCGCGGACTGACAACCACCCGGGCGCATCAGGCGCCCAGCACAGGAGCAAGACCATGCCCATCAACCCCAACGCCGTCGGCGCTCGCGGCAATCCCAGCCGACGCAGCTGGAACTCGAAAGATGCCCTGCTCTACGCCGTTGGCGTCGGCGCCGGCACCAATGAACTGCAATTCACCACCGAGAACACGAAGGACACACCGCAACGCGTGCTGCCGACCTTCGCCGTGATCATCGGTGGGGGCGGCATACCCATGGACAAAATCGGCTCATTCAACCCGTTCCTGATGGTGCACGGCGAGCAAGGCATCGAGCTCTTCGACGAGATTCCGCCGGAAGGCGAAATCGAGAGCACGGGCGAATGCACGGCGATCTGGGACAAAGGGTCAGCCGCCGTACTTGAATTCGAATCCACTGCCGTACACGTCGCGACCGGCAAGCCGCTGCTGAAGACCCGCACCATGCTGTTCTGCCGCGGGGAAGGCGGCTGGGGCGGAGACCGCGGCCCCTCCGATCGGATCGAGTTCCCCAGTCGCGCGCCCGATCACCAGGTCACCTACCAAACCCGTGAGGACCAGGCGCTGACCTATCGCCTCTCCGGCGACCGCAATCCGCTGCATTCTGACCCGTCGTTCGCAACCGCGGGCGGCTTTCCAAAACCAATCCTGCACGGTCTGTGCACCTGGGGCTTCACCGGCCGCGCGCTACTGCATACGCTGTGCGGCAGCGACCCGAAGCGCTTTCGGGCCATGAACAGCCGGTTCTCGAAGCCAGTCTTTCCAGGGGATGCGCTCACCATTTCTATCTGGGTGGACGGCAAGCAGGCGCTGTTTCGCACGACCAACCAGAACGGTGACGTGGTGATTGACCAGGGCTCGTTCCGCTTCGAGTGAAATGCCCCCCGCCGCGCCGGCGCGCACCTGATCCCGAGCCGACCGCGGATCAGCCAGCGCGGTAGTTGCGTACCCGAAGCCCCTCCGCGGGCGGGGCAAAACTGTCGCTGCGCGAATTCGCCCAGAATGTGCGAAACACCGGCTGACGATAGATACCGTCAAGCAGGTCGCCAGGGCGAACCCACTGGTAGAGATTAGCGAGGGAGCGCACCTCACGCGCAGAGATGCGGCGAATGATGTGTTCCGGTCCCAGATCAGAGGGATGACCAAGTCCCGCAGCGGCCACCAGGTCTTTCAGCGACTCGAGGGTCGAGCGGTGAAAGTGGTACACGCGCTCGGCCTTATCCGGGACCACGAGCGCGCGCATGCGCAGCGGATCCTGCGTCGTCACACCCGTAGGGCAGTGGCCCGTGTGACAGGTCTGCGCCTGCAGGCAGCCAAGGGCAAACATGAAGCCACGCGCCGAGTTACAGAAATCGGCGCCGAGGGCCATGGTTCGCACCAGGTGAAACGCGCTCACGATTTTACCGCTGGCGCCCACTCGTACCTTGTTGCGCAGGCGGGTGCCGACGAGCGCGTTGTGCACCAGCATGAGCCCTTCCCTGAGCGGCGTGCCAACGTGGTCGGTGAACTCGATCGGCGCGGCGCCCGTACCACCCTCGGCACCATCGACCACCACGAAATCTGGGTGCTCACCGGTTTCGACCATCGCCTTGACGATGCCGAACCACTCCCACGGATGGCCGATAGCGAGCTTGATCCCCACTGGTTTGCCGCCGGACAGCTCGCGCAACCGGGTGATGAACGCCATCAGCTCGAGAGGGGTCGAAAAGGCTGAATGGCGGGGCGGAGACACGCAGTCCATACCCAGCGGCACGCCCCTCGCCTCAGCAATTTCCGCCGTGACCTTGGCCCCGGGAAGGACACCGCCGTGCCCCGGCTTTGCGCCCTGAGACAGCTTGATCTCGATCATCTTCACCTGGTCGCTCGCGGCATTATCGCGAAACCGCGCAGGGTCGAACCGACCCGTACTGTCGCGACAACCGAAATAGCCGCTGCCGATCTCCCACACCAGATCACCGCCCGATTCGCGGTGCCAGCGTGAAATCGAGCCTTCCCCGGTGTCGTGGAAGAAGCCGCCGCGGCGCGCGCCTTCGTTCAGCGCCAGAATCGCGTTCTTCGACAAGGCGCCAAAACTCATCGCGGAGATATTGAACACGCTTGCCGAATAAGGCTGGGTGCAGCGCCCGCTGCCAATATCGATGCGAAAGTCGTGGCCCGCGATCTCGCGCGGGGCGACCGAGTGGTTGATCCATTCATAGCGCGACTGATACAGATCGAGCTGGGTGCCGAACGGACGCTTGTCAATCTCGTTCTTGGCGCGCTGATAAACCAGCGAACGCGCCGCGCGCGAGAACGGCGTCTCCTCGATGTCCGATTCGATGAAGTACTGGCGGATCTCAGGACGAATCTTCTCGAAGATGAAACGCAGGTGACCAATCACCGGATAGTTACGGCGGATCGCCTGGGAGGTCTGGAAAAAATCCCAAAGACCCACCAGCGCAAGCACGACGAAAATGAAGGTAAAGCCTTCGAGAATCGGAAACCAGAATCCAAGCACGCCGGTCGCCAGGGCGCCCAGCCCCGTGCCAGCCCAGGCCCAGTAACGTGTTGGCAGCAGTGCATCGAGGCGATCGAGCATGACGACTTCCCAGGAAGATCCTGAAGCGATGCCGCAACACTACCACAGCGCAAAGACGATACACTCGACGACGGGCGGCGGAGGATGAGTGTCATGCAGACGATGAAAGCAGCAGTACTCCGGGACGTGCGGGATCTCAGGGTTGTCGACACGATGCGACCCGAACCCGGAGAAGACGGTGTGCTGGTCAGGGTACGCACGGTCGGGATCTGCGGTACGGACCTGCACACCTACAAGCTCGGCCTGTTTCGCGAGATGTCGCTGCCGGTCGCGGACGGCGCGCTGTTCGGCCACGAGTTCTCCGGCGATATCGCGGAGATCGGTCCGCGCGCGGAGGTACCTGGCTTCGCCGTTGGCGATCGAGTTACTGGCATCGCGCTGGGGGCCTATGCAGAGTACTGCCGAGTGGGCACCGGTTTCGGCGGTCGGCCGATGCTCGTGAAGCTGCCCGATGCGGTTTCCTATGAGGAAGCCGCGACCATCGAACCCCTGGTTGTTTCTCTCACCGCTGTGGAGCGAGCGAACCCGAAACCCGGCGAGCGAGTGCTCGTGATCGGCGCAGGCATGATCGGACTCGGCTGCGTGCAGGTGCTACGCGCCTGCTACCCGGACTGCGAAATCGTGGTCTGCGACGTGTCCGAGAAACGTCTGGAGATGGCTGCCGCTTTCGGCGCGCAGCGCTGTGTGAACGGACGCAAGGGTGATCTGGTCGCCACCCTCAAGGCGGACTACGGTGCAAGCAGCGTGATGTACAACGCGACCACGAGCGGGGCGCTCGACGTGGTGATCGAATGCGCCGGGTTACCGCTCACACTCAACCAAGCGCTTGAGCTCGCACGGCCCGGCAGCGGGCGCGTGGTTGCCGTTGCGTTGTACGAAGAGCAACCCACGGTAGACTTCAATCAGGTGGTCAGCAAGAACCTGCGCATCACCGGCACACTCGGCTATGGACCTGCGGACGTCGAGCGGGCGCTTACGCTGATCGCGAGCGGTCGCGTGGATCGTAAGCCACTCGTCACCCATCGCTACGCCCTGGCTGATGCAGCGCAGGCCTTCGAAGCGCAGATCAACACGGCAGAAACACTCAAGGCGGTGATACTGCCCTGATGGCAGCCGCCATGGTCGCGTCCGCGACCGCGGCGCGATCCGCGCCCCAGGGCATTGGCATCAGCACGGGATGCTCGATACCGGCGTCGACATAACCCCGCACGAATGCTGTGACCTCCTCCGCTGCGCCGACGAAATCGATCGCCTGGATCATGCGCTCCGAAATCGCAGCCAGCGCGCCTTCCCGGTCTCGGGCGGCGTGCCGTTCGCGCAGCAGCGCCACCTCATCGGCAAATCCGGCCGCGCTGAACATGCGCGCGTAGCCATCCGCCATCGCGTAGTTGAACAGGTCGCGCCGCGCCGACGGAGCCGCCGCGGATAGTTCGCCAACCGCCGCGTGAACGTAGGCGAAGATTTGCGCACTTCCGCCCGCGCGGACGTGCGCAATAGCTGCAGGCACATGTGCTACCGGGATGTAATTGAGCAGCACGCCGTCAGCAATCGCGCCCGCGAGCTTGAGCATTTGTGGATTGAGCGCAGCGAGCACGATCTTCGGTCGGCGCTCGCCGAGGCGCACACCCAAGGTGAAGCGCTTCACCTGCCAAAAATCCCCTTGGAAGGTCACCGTCTCTCCCGAGAGACACTCGCGAAGCAGCGCAACGTATTCGCGCATCATGGCAATCGGGCGAGATGCGGCTGGCAGCCCGTGCTGACTCAGGATGCCCGGGGCAGAGACACCGATGCCGAGCCAGATATCTGCATCGGGGCTAAGAGCCTGCAGGGTCGCCGCGGTCATGGCCGCAAGCGGGGGCGAACGCAGCTGAATGGGCACGATACCGGTCGCGAGATCAAGCCCAGGTTCAGTTGCCGCCACCGCGCCCAGCAGGCTGACGGCATCCGTGCCGGTGGCCTCTACAGTCCAGAACGAGCGATAGCCGAGCGCCCGAGCGCGTGACGCGATGCTGAGGGCCGCCCGCGGACCTAGCACACCAAGACTGCCAAAAGTCACGCCCATAGGTACCGACATCGACTCTGCTCCCTTTACCCTGTGCAAGGCGTGCAGTGTGACCGAGCCCGCGCGGTTTCGGAATCGCTCGGCTCTGCGATAGCATCCGACCATCACACATGCCGTCTGGCAGGAGGATCCATGGATACCGCCGAGAAGCTCCCGTTCCACCTGCGCGGCAACTATGCCCCGGTGCAGGAAGAGATCACTGCGTTCGATCTGCCCGTCACCGGCAGCATTCCGCCCGAGCTGAACGGGCTCTATGTGCGCAATGGCGCCAATCCGAAATCAGGCAGCTCGCCCCACTGGTTCTTTGGCGATGGCATGGTGCACGGGGTGCGCATTGAGAACGGCCAGGCCAAGTGGTATCGCAACCGCTGGGTTCGCACCACCAAGCTCGAGCGCAACGCCGACGCCACCGACCCATCAACGATGATGGACCGCACCGCAAGCGCGGCGAATACCCACGTGCTCGCGCACGGCGGCAAGCTGCTCGCGCTCGAAGAGGGCCATTACCCCTATTTTCTGACCCCGGAACTCGAAACCGCGGGCTGGGGCAACTACGACGGTCGGCTGCAGACCGCGTTCACGGCGCACCCGAAACTATGCCCCGAAACAGGCGAGCTGCACTTCTTCGGCTATGGCCCAATGCCGCCGTATCTCGTTTATCACGTGCTCGATCGCGCGGGCAATCTGGTGCACAGCGCCGAGATCACGGTGCCCGGCCCCACGATGATGCACGACTTCATGATCACTCGAGACCACGCCATCTTCATGGACCTGCCCGTCGTTTTCGACCTGCAGGCCGCCATGCGCGGCGATGCCCCGCTGCACTGGGACGAAAGCTACGGCGCGCGCATCGGCATCCTGCCGCGCCGCGGCACCAACGCCCAGGTACGCTGGTTCGAGATCGACCCGTGCTATGTCTTTCATCCGCTCAACAGCTATGTGGACGGCAGCAAGGTCATCTGCGATGTGGGCCGTCACGCGTACATGTGGCGGGATTCTATGAATGATTTCCCGCCTTCATACCTGTGGCGCTGGGAGTTCGATCTCGCCACCGGCGGCTTCAGCGAGCGCCAGCTCGATGATGCCTCGCACGCCTTCCCGCGGGTCGATGACCGAGTATCGGGTCTGCGTCACCGCTATGGCTGGGCGGTGCAGCCGCGCGGCGAGGGTGACATGCTGAGCGCGAGTGCAAGCGTGGTCGTGCGCTACGACCTCGCCACCGGGGCTAAGAGCACGCACGACTTCGGTCCACATGCGGAGCCGGGCGAGTTCGTGTTCGCCGAAGCCTCCGCGTCAGCGCGGGAAGATGAAGGCTGCGCGCTCGGCTTCGTCTACGACCGATCGCGTAATGCCAGCGATCTGGTGATTCTGGATGCCGCGCGTCCCGAGGCTGCGCCGCTCGCGCGGATCGCGCTGCCGCAGCGGGTTCCGCACGGATTCCACGGCAGCTGGGTCCGGGCGCACGAACTCGACTGAGCGCCACCGACGGTCGCGGGCGATCCGC
>JBMTYG010000053.1:0-19017 GCA_049454295.1 Pseudomonadales bacterium | reverse complement strand
GACCCTACAATCCCGACCCAAGGTGCAACGAAGTGGCCGCCTCCACGGCGGGCGAGCAGAGCGGGAAGCGAATCCAGCATGGTAGATATCGAAGAGCTGAAAGAGCGATTTCTGAACCTCGAGTTCGATCGCAAGGATTTCGTCCTGGAACCCGACAAGGTCGCGGCGGTAGCGCGGCTCTCGGGTGAACCACGGGCAGAGTACACGGACCCCACCCATCCCGAGTTCCAGGCATCCCCCGCCTTTGTTGCGAGCCTGTCGGCGGGGCGGCATCTGCCCATCGATTTTCCGCGCATCGGGGGTATTCCCATGGATGGTGGCAAGGCGGTGACCTGTCTGCGCCCCGTGCCCGCGGGTGTGCCGCTCACCGGGCGTACGCATCTGCACGAAATCTACGACAAGAGCGGGCGCTCGGGGCGCATGATCTTTCTGGTGTCGCGCATGGAACTGTTCGATGCTGATGGCAACCATCTGGCCACGAACGATGCGCGCATGGTCATCAGGGAGCGTTCGAACGATGGCAATTGAAACCGTTCATGACGTGGAGTTCGGCGCTGAGCTCGCGCCGTTTGCACCCGATACCGGTCTAGCGTCCACCGGCGCGTTCGCCGACGCGGTGGGCTGGGGTGGTGGCGGACGATTCAAGGATCACGCCGCTGCCCGCGCCGAGGGTCTGCCCGGCGCGCTCGTTCCTGGCGTCATGGCGATGGGGTTTCTGTCGAGCATGATTCATCGCTGGTCGGGCACGGCCCAGATCGAGACCATCGACACGGTGTTTCGCGCACCGTTGTTGGCTGATGAAGCCTGCACGCTGAGCGCGGTGGTCACCGATATTGATACAGACACCGGTATGGTTGAGATCGATCTCAGCGTAAAAAACGCCGCCCAGGAAAATCGTGTGTTCGGCACGGCGCGCGTGCGCCTGCCGACAGGCTGATTCACGTGCGCATCGCGACCTGGAATATCAATGGGCTCAAGGCGCGCATCGACTACCTCTGCGAGTGGCTGTCCGATCGTCAGCCCGACGTGGTCGGGCTGCAGGAGCTCAAGACCGAAGACAGCGCGTTCCCCCACGAGCGTTTTCTGGAACTTGGATACACCGCGCTGGTTCACGGCGAAAAAGCCTGGAACGGCGTCGCGGTTCTGACACGCAGCTCGGCCGAGGTCAGCCAACGCGGATTGCCCGGCCAAGAAGATTTCGGCGCGCGGCTCATTTCTGCTCGGGTTGGCGATCTGTCATTCACGACCGTTTACTGCCCCAACGGAAAAACCCTCGAGCACCCGGACTATGAACGCAAGCTGCGCTGGTTCGATGCGCTGGCAGCGTTCTGGCGCGAAACACCGGACCCGGATTGCGGTCGGGTGCTCTGTGGCGATTTCAACATCTGTCCGACCGATCTCGACGACTGGTCAGGCGCGGCGAGCGTCGGGGAGATCTTTCGTACCGACGCGGAGCGCGCGCGGTTTGCGGGGCTCATTGATCTCGGCCTGCATGATCTCTACCGCGTACGCCACCCGGACGTGCGGGCGTTTTCCTGGTGGGACTATCGCGGTGGTTCGTTCCATCGTGGGCACGGCCTGCGCATCGATACCCTGCTCGGCTGCGAGCGCGTGCGCGAGCGTGTTCGCGATGTCGTGATCGATCGCGATTTCCGCAAAAAGCGCGGAGAGCTGACACCCTCCGACCACGCGCCTGTCTACGCCGATCTTGACCCCGCCTGAGCGTGTCAGCGCGGCAGACGCGCGCATGCTGCTCCTCGCAGGGCAGGGGCTGCTTGCCAACCCCGCGCGCCGAGCGGGCCCGGCAGCAACGCTCGATGTTGTCAGACGCCTCGGTTTCGTGCAGCTCGATTCCATTCAGCGCGTTGCGCGCGCGCAGCAGCTCATCCTGGGGGCGCGCATCGACGGCTATCGCCCGGCGCATCTGGATACGGTTGCGTTTGGTCAGCGTGCGCTCTTTGAGCACTGGACCCATGATGCATCGCTGATTCCGGTGGAGTGGTATCCGCACTGGCAGCATCGGTTCGAGCGGCGTCGAGCAAAGCTGCCGCAGTCGTCCTGGTTTCGGCAGCGACTCGGTGCGGATCCGGAAGCAATCCTTGCCCATGTGCTGGAACGAATCACCCGCGAAGGCGCGCTGCCTTCGATCGCCTTCACGCGTGAGGCCCGGGCGTCAGGATCCGCGAAGTCTGCGAGCGGCGGCTGGTGGGACTGGTCGCCGGAGAAAGCCGCGCTTGAATTTCTCTGGCACAGCGGTCGACTGGCCATCTGCGGTCGCGATGACTTTCAAAAGCGCTATGACCTTGCCGAGCGGGTCTTTCCTGATGCTCACGCGATGCCGATGCCTGATCAGAGCGCGCACGTTGACTGGGCGTGCAGCGAAGCGCTCGATCGGCTGGGCGTAGCGACCCCGGCCGAGCTTGCCGCGTTTTTCCGTGCGGTGGATCTCGCCGCCGTGCGCGCCTGGTGCCGGGCCGCGGTGCGTGACGGGCGGGTGGTCGCCGTAGAGACGGTCGATATCTCGGAGGGTCGAGCCCGGGCCGCCGTCGCAGTGCCCGATTGGCGGGAACGGGTGCGGCGCGCGCCCACGGCCCCCGACCGCATGCGTGCGCTGGCGCCGTTCGACCCGCTGGTGCGCGATCGGGCGCGTCTGCTGCGACTCTTCGGCTTCGATTATCGATTTGAGGCGTTCGTGCCGGAAGCGGCTCGCGTCTATGGCTATTACGTGCTGCCGCTGCTCGACGGAGATCGGCTGGTCGGGCGCATCGATCCACGCTTCGATCGCGAGCGCGGGGTACTCGAGATCAACGCGATCTGGTGGGAGCCGGGGGTTGCCGATTCACCCCAGCGTCTCGAGCGGTTGGAGGGCGCGCTCGACGTGCTGACCCGACAGATCGGCGCCAGCGCGTTTGAACTACCCTCGGCTCAGGCGCGGCGACGCGCCCGTTCGGCAAGCGCGGCCAGTCGGTCGAGCGCCGGCAAAACGTCGTCGGCGCCGCGATCGGGCAGGGTGAAGACCAGTTCGTCGAAGCCCTGATCAATGCGCCCCATGAGCGTGTCGTAGTCGGCGGGCGCGCCGAACAGCGCGAGATCCAGGTCCGCGACGCGGCGGCCACGCGCTTCGAGCGCGCTCTGGAGCCGTTCCATGTTGCCGCTGCCAAGACCGCCGATTGGCATCCAGCCGTCGGCGTAGTCGGCGATGCGATCGAAGACCCACGGTGAATTGGCGCCGATCCAGATCGGAGGGCCGCCAGATTGGACGGGCTTGGGCCAGGACCAGATGGGGTCGAAATTCACGAACTCGCCGTGAAATTCGGCCGCGTCGTTGCGCCAGATCGCCTGCATGGCGAGCACTTTCTCGCGCACGATTTTCCAGCGGTTGCGGAAATTAGCACCGTGATTCTCCATTTCTTCGCGATTCCACCCGGCGCCGACGCCAAGCACCACGCGCCCGTTCGAGAGCAGGTCGAGCGAGGCTACCTCTTTCGCGAGGGTAATCGGATCGCGCTCGATCACGAGGCAGATACCTGTGCCGAGACGAATACGGCGCGTGACCGCCGCACATGCGGCAAGCGCGACGAACGGATCATGGGTATGCGAGTACATGCGCGGCAGCTGGCCGCCGCCGGGGAACGGTGTCGCCCGCGAAGCGGGAATGTGGGTGTGTTCAGGGAAGAACAGGCTGTCGAGTCCTCGCTCCTCGACCGCGATCGCCAGTTCGACTGGCTGGATCGCATAGTCGGTGGGGAAGATGGTGACGCCAAAGCGGGGCTCTGCAGCAAAGGCCATGAACGTTCTCCTGTCAGGAAAGCCCGAGGACGCGACGCAGACCGACGATCGCGCCTTCCATCTGTTTGCGAATGAAGGGTTCGACCTGCACCGGTTCGACCGTCGTTTCCCAGATCATGCGCGCATGGTCGCCGGCGGGAACAACGGTGATCGCCGCGCGGTGCGACGTAAGCGGTGCCGCCGACTCGATGACGCCGTATTCGAGCCGGCGTGCCGTATCGTCACGCAGCAGAATTCGCTCCGCCAGATCGCCCGCACCGGTCATGACGAAGCGGCGCACGTCGCCGTCGTAGGTCGCGCTGGCGACGCCGGGCACCCAATCGACACGACCGGGATCGCCGACCACAGCCCAAACCGCGTCGGCGGAGGTTTCCAGCATGAACTCGAGCGCAATCGCCATTATCTGTTACTCAGTCCTGAACGAAACCTGGCCAGCCGCTGATGTAGCCTACGAACGCTGAGCCAAGTCCTTCCGCACGCAGATAATCCCGCGTAACAGGCAGCGTCACGGGTTCGAAGTCCGGGTTGGCGGCGGCGCGCGCGGGAAAGTCGTGCTGCAGAATGGCGGCGCGACCCAGAAGCACGAAGTCGACGCCCGCGTCGAGGCAGGCGCGCGCATCAGCCGGACGTCCGATCTTGCCGGCGACCCCGAGCCGCACATTGCCACGGTCGAGCTCGGTGAAGCAGGCCATCAGGCTCTTATCCTCGAACCCGGGGGCGTCCGCGGTTTTGAATACGTCCCACAGGGACATGTCCAGGTAGTCGATCTGGTCCTCGTGCATGAGCGCCTGGGCGAGCGTGCGCACCTCTTGCAAGTCCATCCCGAAACGCTCCGGTGACAGGCGCAGACCCAGCTGGAATGCGGGGCCGCAGCGTTCGCGAATGCCGCGAATGATTTCGCGGATCGGACGCGCACGCGCATCGAGATCGCCGCCGTAGCGGTCCGTGCGCTGATTAATTTCGCTGCTCAGGAACTGGCAGAGCAGATAGCCGTGTGCGCCGTGCAGTTCGACCCCATCAAATCCGGCGCGCTCGGCGCGGACCGCGGCCGCAATGAAGGCTTCGATCATCGCCTCGGTTTCAGCGGTGGTCATGGCGCGGGCGTTGAACTCTGCGTTGTCTGAGGCGCAGAGCGGTGTCATGCCGATGAGTTCGGCGGGTGAACGCATGCCCCCGTGGTAGAGCTGCACCGATGAGCGACTGCCATGCGCACGGATGGCGTCGGCGAGACGGGTAAGACCGGGGATATGTCGGTCGTCGAATATGCCCAGTTGCCCCGGGAAGCCGCGGCCTTCCGCTTGCACGTGTGCCGCACAGGTCATGGTGTGACCAAACCCGCCTTTCGCGCGCATCTCGAGCCAGTTGAACTCGTCATCGGACAAGGTACCGTCGTCATGGCTCTGCCAGTTGGTGAGTGGCGCGAGCATGAAGCGATTGGGCATGGCAGGCCCGTGAGCGAATGTCAGGGGTTCGAAGAGTCCGGTCATGGTTCAGTTTCCGAGAGGCGAAACGCTGACTATATCGGGTCGGTGGGATGACCGCACGACCGGAGCACGTGCATCATGGGGTCTTCAGCGACTCGCAGCCCAGAGGTCCCCTACAATGAACGCCTTGCTCACTCGTGCTTATCCCCGGCGTCGCCAACCGGTCGCGCTTCGTCGTACGCTCGTCTATCTGTTGTTGGTCATGGCCGTCGGACCCGCGGGCGCGGCGCATGCCGATTCGCTGCTCATCGTTGCCGATCGGCTGCTCGATGTACGCACCGGGCAATACATCGAAGACCCGGCGTTGCTCGTCAGCGATGAACGTGTCGTGGCGGTAGGTACGACCGGCTCGCCGCCTGCCAACGCCGAGGGTGCCCGAGTTCTGAACCTCGAAGGGCTCACGCTGGTGCCGGGACTCATCGACATGCACACGCATATCGACTCTGATCCGCGTTACGGCGGGTATAGCGTCTATCAGTTCAGCGACCGTTTCTGGTCTGTGGTGATGGTCGCGAATGCCGCCCGCACCCTCGAAGCCGGTTTCACCACGATTCGTAACCTGGGGGCAGATGAGTGGAACGATGTCGGCTTAAAACAGGCGATCGATGAGGGCGTGGTGCCTGGCCCGCGCATTGTGCCGGCGGCGATCAGTTTTGGCGCCACCGGCGGGCACTGCGACGAGACCTACTTCCCGCCGTCCATGCAAGAGCGTAATCCATTCAATGCCGATAGCCCCGACGAAGCTCGCAAGCGCGTCCGCGAGCTGCGCAAATACGGCGCAGAAGTCATCAAAATCTGCGCAACGGGTGGCGTATTTTCGCGCAATACAGAGCCCGGGCAGCAGCAGCTGAGCCTCGAGGAAATGCAGGCGGTGGTGAGCGAGGCGCATCGGCTCGGGCTGCGTGTTGCCGCGCACGCGCACGGCGCTTCTGGAATCCGCGACGCAATTCGTGCCGGGGTGGACACGATTGAACACGCCAGTCTGATCGATGACGAGGGTATCGCCCTCGCACGCAAGCATGGTGCCGCCCTGTCCATGGATATCTACAACACCGACTACACGCAGGCCGAGGGGGCGCGCAACGGCGTGCTTGAAGACAATCTGCGTAAAGATCGCGAAATTGCCGAGATCCAGCGCGAGGGCTTCCGACGCGCGCACGCAGCGGGAGTCACGATGGTCTACGGAACCGACGCGGGTATTTTTCCCCATGGGGAGAATGCCCGGCAGTTGGCAGTGATGGTGCGCTATGGCATGCGTCCCATCGAGGCGATCCAGAGCGCGACCATTCATGCAGCCGGTGCGCTGGGTCGGGATGACCTGGGTGTTCTCGAGGCAGGGCGCTATGCCGATCTGGTTGCCGTGGTCGGAAACCCGCTCGATGACGTCCGCGTCCTCGAATCCATTCCGGTCGTGATCAAGGGCGGGGTGGTCGTGAAGGATGCGCGGGGGCGCTAAGGCTCTTCCCCCGCCTTCTCCGCCGAAGTTGGCAGGCAGCCTGGCTCATTGCGCAGGGGCGTCTAGCCCATCAGCGCAGGTAGCCAGAGCGCGATCGCTGGAAACCACCATAGCAACAGGATCGCGCAGAGCATGACCAGACACATCGGTGCTGCCACGCGGGCAATCCATGGCAGCTCGCGACCGGTCATGCCTTGCAGCACGAAGAGATTGAAACCGACTGGGGGCGTGATCTGCGCCATCTCCACGGCAATTACCGTGAAAACGCCGAACCAGAGTGGATCTATGCCAGCGCCAATGACCGTGGGCATGATGATACTGACCGTCAGCACGACGGCGGAGATTCCGTCGAGGAAACACCCAAGCACCACGTAAAAGGCGAGCAGCGCGGCGATGAGCTGCCAGGGCGAAAGCTCGAGCGCGCTGATGGCGGCCGCGAGATCGCGCGGTAGCCCGAGGTAACCCATAGTCAGGGTGAGGCTCGCGGCGCCCGCGAGGATCAGTGCGATCGCGCTGAACTGTCGACACGCAGCGGCGAGTGTTTCCATGAACGAGCGCCGGTCGAGGCTGCCTTCGAAACCGGCGAGCGCGAGAGCGCCCAGCACGCCGATCGCTGCGGCCTCCGTCGCCGTCGCGACACCGCCGTAGATCGAGCCAAGCACGGCTGTCATGAGCAGGGCGATTGGAGCCAATTGCTTCAACGCGCGCAGCCGGATCACCCATCCGGCGGGTGGGTCTGCGAGCGGAATGGCGCCGGGATGGCGCAGCGCCCAGAGTGCGGTATAGCCCATGAACAGCCCCGCCAGCACCAGCCCAGGCACAAGCCCGGCGGCAAAGAGCTTGGGTATAGAAACCTCCGCCGCAACGCCATACACGATCATGATGATAGACGGCGGGATCAGCAGCCCGAGCGTGCTCGCACCAGCCAGGGTGCCGATCGCTATCGAATCTGGATAGCCCCGGCGGGCGAGTTCCGGCAGTGTCATGCGTCCGATCGTCGCGCAGGTTGCTGCGCTGGATCCTGACACGGCTGCAAACACAGTGCAGCCGAGGGTGTTCGCGTGCAATAGCCCGCCGGGCAACCGACCAACCCAGGTTGACAGGCCGGCAAACAGGGCTTCAGCGATACGTGTCCGGCCGAGTATCGTGCCCATCCATAAAAACAAGGGCAGAGCGGTCAACGTCCAGGACGACAGGGATCCCCAAACAGCAATTGCGAGCGCATCGCCCGCCGCGCGCGGTGTGAACAATTCCAGCGTGATAGCGGCTACGGCGAGTAGCGCGAGACCGATCCAGAGTCCGCCCGCCAACAGAGCCAGTAGCAGCGCGACCACGACCAGTGGTTCGATGAACTCTGTCACCTAGCTATGTTCCTCGTTAGCACCGGATCGATCGGGGCTCTCGACAAAGGGCGCAAAGCAGTCTGCGAATAACGAGAGTGCGAATGCAAAGGCGCCCAGGGCAACGAGCGATTGGGGCAGCCACAGCGGCGTCGCATCATTGCTCTGAGACACATCGCCAAACTGCCAGGAAAGGAATCCGAGCCGCGCCAGATACGCGGCGAGAGCAAGGCCGAGCAGGGCACCCGTTACGCGCGCAAGATGGCCAATGATTCGGGCAATCGCTGGCGGCAACAGATTGACGAGCGCGCGCGTTCGGATCTGGTCGCCGTGACGCAGCGCCTCGGCACCCCCGAGCATGGCCGCGGCCGCCAGACAGTAGCCGGCGTAAGCGTCGTGTCCGGTAAGGTCGAGCCCGAGCGCGCGAGCGAGGATCCCTGTGACGATCAGCGCGAGCAGTCCAAGGAGCGCACAGGCTGAGAGCGCGCCCGCGCAGCGGCTTAGTTGCAGGACGAGGCGGCGCACGTCGAGTTATCGCTGCGGAAGGTGGCAAGGATATTTGCTCCGGCCGCGCCCGCGTCCTCCCGCCATTCATCCGCAAGGATCGCGCCGACGCGTTCCAGTTCTGCTGAAAATGTTGGATCGGGTACCTGTACCTGCATGCCGTTGCGCACGAGTTCGTCGGTGAAGAAGCTGCTGCGCTCCTCCGCTACCTCCCAGCCGCGTGTCTCTGCGGTCATTGCGGCGGTGCGGATCGCGGTTTGCGTCTCCGCATCAAGACCCTCCAGGGCGCGCGTGTTAACCACTGTCACGTTGAGCGGCAGCCAGGCGCGCACATCGTAGAAATAAGGCACCACTTCCCAGATGCGTGCATCGTAGCCGGTAGCCCCAGAGGTCAGGTTGGCCTCCACCGTGCCGGTGGCTAACGCCTGCGCCAGTTCCGCTGCTTGAATGTTCACAGCCTGCGCCCCCGCGAGGGCGGCGAAACGCGCGGTGGCGGGGCTGTAAACCCGAAGCCGGGTACCTCGTAAATCCGCGAGCGCGTTGATGGGGCGGCGACTAAAGATGCCCTGCGGCGGCCAGGGCACCGCGTGCAGCAGCGTAAGCCCTTGTTGCGCGAGCACATTGGCAACAGCCGGGCGCGCTGCCTGCCACAGGCGTGCCGCCGTATCAAAGCGGGTAGCCAAGAAGGGGATCGAATCGACACCAAACAGGGGTGATTCGTTAGCGTGGGCGGACAGGAGAAATTCGCCAATCTCCACTTGACCTCCCTGCACGGCGCGCTTGATCTCATTGCCGCGATAAAGTGAGGCTCCGGGATGAACGGTGATTTTAAGGCGTCCCGCACTTGCGCGTTCCACGTCCGCAGCAAACGCGCTGGTATTTACCGTGTGATAGTTTGTCGAGGGATAAGCCGTAGGTAGATCCCATTGCGTGATCGTCTCTGCGCTCGCCGATGCGGTAACCATAGCGATAGACAGCAAGCACCACGTGAGCACGCTCGTCAGCATGGGTCGCCGCGTGCGGCGGTGAGGGCATCGGTCTGACAGGCGCAAGGATAGATCCGCGATCGGTCGGCGAAGGGGCACGTTAGCGATCGGCGAATTGCGGTGTCAATGCCGCGATGCGATCCTGTGACCCGATGACGAATGATCGGGTGGGAGCGGGAGAGCATGACGACGAATTCGACGATGCCGGGCGATGATGAAGCCGCAGGCGCGGGCAAACATCGTAATGATATCTATGCGGACGACACCACCAAGTCGGCCGAGGTTCAGCCGGCCATCCCGGCTGCGACGGTCGTGGTGCTCAGGGCGGGCATCAGTGAGCCGGTCGAGGTGCTCATGCTGAAGCGTGTTGCGACCGGAACGTTTGCGGGCATGTGGGTCTTTCCCGGTGGCCGTATCGATCCAGAGGATTTTCCGCCGGACGGCGATGTACACGTGGCAGCGCGAAATGCGGCGGTACGCGAGACCCAGGAGGAGGCAGGAATCGAGGTCGCCGCAGAGCAGTTCGTCTGGTTTGCGCACTGGACGCCGCCGGCCAGCACGCCTAAGCGCTTTGCCACCTGGTTCTTCGCGGCACCCGCGCGGGCGGATCGTGTTCTGGTCGATGGGGCAGAGATCGAACATCACGCCTGGGTGTCCCCGTCCGTGGCGCTTGCGCAGCACGCGGAGGGCGCGATTGATTTAGCGCCACCGACCTGGGTGACCCTTTGGCATCTGGCGCGCTACTCCGAGGTCTCGGCTGCTTTGGCTGGGTTGGCTGCGTTGGGTCCGCGGGTCTACGAGACGCGAATTGCGCGCCGGGCGGATGGTGCGCGCGTGGCGCTTTGGGCGGGCGACGCCGGCTATGAGGCTATTGACGCCGATCTAATGGGTCCCCGGCATCGTCTGGTGATGATGCCAGGTGGTTTTGTCTTCGAGGACTCAACCCTCGGCTGAGCGCGGGCGCTCCGGCGCAGGTTCAAGTTCCAGCGTCAGATCCAGCGCCTCGGCCAGAATCATCAGGCTAGAGATACGCAGGTCGACTGTGCCTGCCTCGATCTTTGAGATGTGCGATTGAGGCACTCCAATCAACAGACCGAGATCTCGCTGGGTGGTGCCCTTCCGCAGCCGCGCCGCCTTCAGAGCCGCAGCAATACGTCTCGGCACATCGTCGGCCTCTGCGCGACGCGCCCGGCGCTTCCGCAGCGGAATTGGGGGAAGGGGCGGGAGCCTCTTGAGATCCTCTGCGGTCGGGCGGGTCGGTTCATCGACCGGTCCGGATTGCATGGATCTAGCCAGTTCGCGGATATGTCGAAAGGGATCCTGTTCCTGCATAACTTTATCGATCTTGGTTGATATCTGCTTTCACCCATCACGGGGGCGAGCGACGAGTGGCGCTGTGAAACCGCGAAAGCTTGGCATTACACCACTGCGGAACTGTATTTGCCACGGGAATCAGAGGGTTGCGGCGACACCTCTTCCGGATCGCGCCCAGCGGGTCGCGGGCCGGAAGTGGGTCGGTTGATCAGCCGGTCAAAAATCCCGACGGAGCTCAATTCGCCATTCGCGACCGCGGTCGTAGAGCCCTTCGAAAGACTGGAAGGCGGTCCCGTACACACCAGTGATCAGGTATTCCTCATCAGTCAGGTTGCGTCCGGATAGTGTTACGCGCAGATTTTCTGCGCTGTTCTCCCAGCGCAGGCTGGCATCGAGCAGGTCATAGGCATCCGTCTCGAGCAGCGGCGTGTTGTAGGCATCGTTGTAGCTGGCGTCGCGGTGGCTGCCATCTACGCGCAGCGTTACGCTGCCCATGGCGCCCAGTGCGAAGGTCTTCGCGATGCCCAGGCTGGCAGTGAAATCCGGCACCCGTTCAAAGTCGAAGTCATCGTCGATCAGGGTGATGCCGGTGTCGATATCATCGTAACCCGCATCAAGCCAGGACAGGCTCGACTCGATCAGCCAGCCGTCGCCAGGCACGGCCTGCAGCTCGAGTTCAACGCCGTCGATACCTGCCGCGCCGATGTTCTGGGTGACTGGCGCTACGCTGTTGAAGACCTGCACCTGTAGGTCATCGTACTCAGTACGAAAGACGGCCCCGTTCAGGCGAACGCGCCCATCGAACAGCGTGGACTTCAGGCCAGCCTCATAAACTTGAACGAACTCGGGGTCGTAGGTCGGAATCAGATCGATATCCGGGGTGCCCGGCGGTGCCGTGAACCCTGCGACGATGGGCGGAAACACGCGCTGGGTGAAGCCGCCGGATTTGAAGCCCTCGGAGTAGCTAGCGTAAACCATAACCGTGTCCGTGACGTCGTAGGACAGCGTGGCCATCGGCGTCGTTTCCTCAATCTCCACCTGCTTTTTGAGCAGCGGCAAAATGCGCTCTCCCGCCTGAAGAAACGGCGCATCGAGTGCTGCCAGGGGATTACCCGGCGGCACCACGGCGCTGATACCAGCGAAGTAGTTCTGGAAGATGATCTGATCGGGGGTGAAGGACTTGTCCTCTTCCGTGTAGCGCACGCCGAGAGTCAGGTGCAGACGCTCGGTCAGGTCATAGGTGCCCTGGGCGAAGAGTGCCCAGGATTCATTGTCAAAATCGCCTCCCGAGCGGAAGTTCGAGACAGTGAAGTCGAGGATATTCGTGTTTTTGCCCTCTTCGTGGAACCAGTACGCGCCGACGATCCAGTCGAAACGTTCCAGGCTGCCGAGCAGCTGGAGCTCTTGTGTGAACTGATCCTGCTCGAGGTCGTCGTAGAACTGGGCGATGCGATGCGGCGAATGGTCGCCGTCGCGAGCAAATTCAGCGTCGAGCGAGCGCAATGCCGAGATCGACTTGAGCGTTAGCGCGTCGCTGATGTCCCAGCTGAGGGTGAGCGCCGTGCCGTAAAGATCGCTGTCCGAGAACGCGGGCGCGGTGCCGCCATCGCGTCCGTCAGCCCCGATGTAGCGGCTGTCATAACAATTGGCTGCCCCGGGGTTTGAGGTGACGCCCTGGCCGGCGGCGTTGGTGGCGGCACACGGTGTACCCGGCGCCGTCGCGCCCGCCGTGACGTTGTGAATGAATGCCATCGGCGGTGGCGGCGCGAGAACCACGCCCTGCAGCTGGCTCAGGTCGGTAAAATCGATGCCCACGAGTTCGAGTGCCGGACCGTTCTCGCTATCGCTGCTGAGATCGAAGCTCAGGTCCGCGCGGAAATCGGCGCTCGGCTCCCAGGCAATCGCAAGACGAGCGGCAGTGGTATCGTCATCCCCAAGATCGGTGTTGTCGGTTCTGACGACGTAGCCATCCTGCATCAGGCGCGCGCCCGACAGGCGAATTGCCAGGGTGTCGGAGATCGGCAGATGCGCTGCGCCCTGAACTCGCAGCAGATCGTCGTTCCCCGCGGTCACGGCCACAGTGCCACCGGCTTCACCACCGGGTTCAGGCTTCACCGTGGTGACGGAAATCGCGCCGCCGATGGTGTTGCGGCCGAACAGGGTGCCCTGGGGGCCGCGCAGCACCTCGAGGCGCTCAATGTCGATGATGTCAAGTATGGCGCCGACCGATCGCGCGACATAGACACCATCCACGTACAAGCCCACACCGGGTTCGGTGGTCGGCAGGAACTCCTTTTGGCCGATGCCGCGCAGGTAGATGGCGGCGGAGTTGCTTGCGCCGCCGAAGCTCGGGTTGTTTTCCAGGGTCAGGCTCGGCACGAATCGGGAAATCTCGTCCAAGCGGGTCACGCCGCGCTCTTCCAGCGCCATGCCGGTGTAGGCGGAAATCGCAATTGGCGCGTCCTGCAGGCCTTCCTCACGCATCCGTGCGGTCACCACGATCTCCTCGATCACGGCGTTACTCGCATTTGCCGCCAGCGTCGGTCCAGCGAGCGGACCAAGCAACAGGACGCCCAGCGTGACGCCGGGGAAGCGCCGCAGCGTCGCGGTGCGGAACAGGGTTTGGGTCATGGGTTGGCTCCTTTCAACTGTGGTAGCGCGCTGTCAGGCGACGTTCGGGACGGTGCTGAGGGCAGCTGCCAGCGCTTCGTCGGAAAGCTCGTGATCAACCATTTCCCCGCGCAGATATTTTTCGTAGGCGGCGAGGTCGAGGTGGCCGTGTCCGCAGAGCGCCGTCACAATGACTTTTGGCTCCCCAGATGCTTTACAGGCGAGTGCTTCTCGTACCGCAGCCGCGATTGCATGGGTCGGCTCAGGTGCCGGCACTATGCCCTCGCTTCGCGCGAATTGGATTGCCCGCGCAAAACATTCGCTCTGCGGGATGGCGATGGCCTCGACCAGGCCCAGTTCGTAGACATGGGACACAAGCGGCGCCATGCCGTGGTAGCGCAACCCGCCCGCGTGGATCGTCTCGGGAATGAAATCGTGGCCCAGGGTGTGCATCTTCATGAGCGGGGTGAGACCCGCGGTATCACCGAAATCATATCGGTACTGACCGCGTGTGAGGCTTGGGCAGGCGGTGGGTTCCACGCAGCGAATCACGGGGTTCATGCGGCCCGCAAGTTTCTCGCGCAGGAACGGGAAGGCAAGCCCGCCGAAGTTCGAACCACCCCCCGTGCAGCCGACCAGCACGTCCGGGGTTTCGCCAATCTTGGCGAGTTGCAGCAGGGCCTCTTCGCCGATGACGGTTTGATGCAGCAACACATGGTTGAGCACGCTGCCCAGCGCATAGCGGGTCGCGGGATCCGCGACCGCCTGAATCACGGCCTCGGAAATAGCGATGCCGAGCGAGCCCGGGTGGTCCGGATCCTGGGCCAGCAGCGAGCGCCCGAACTCGGTTTCCTTCGAGGGGCTGGAATGTACTTTGCCGCCCCAGATTTCCATCATGGTGCGGCGGTAGGGCTTGGCACGGTAGGAGGCTGCGACCTGCCAGATTTCGCAGTCGAGACCGAACTGTGAGCATGCGAAGGCGAGCGAGCTGCCCCACTGGCCAGCGCCCGTCTCGGTGGTGAGCTTGCGGATGCCCTCCTGTGCGTTGTACCAGACCTGGGGAACCGCTGTATTCGGCTTGTGCGAGCCCGCCGGGCTCACGCCCTCGTATTTGTAGTAAATCCGCGCCGGGGTATCGAGCAGGCGCTCGAGGCGGTGGGCGCGAAAGAGCGGGCTTGGTCGCCACAAGCGGTACACGTCGAGCACCGCGCCGGGAATGTCGATATAACGTTCGGCGCTCATTTCTTGCTCGATCAGCGCCTGCGGAAAGAGCGCGGCAAAATCCTCGGCGCGGGCTGGCTGCATCGTGCCTGGATGCAGCGGTGGCGGCGGTGGAACGGGCAGATCGGCAACGATGTTGTACCAGCGCGTGGGCATCTCGCGCTCGTCGAGCAGGATCTTGGTGTTTGAGGTCATGTGGCGGCTCCTCGGCAACTGTGCTCGGGCAGGACGCGGTCCCGCAGGCCGCCAGAGCGGCTGCGGGGGTGACAGGCGGCGCGGGATGATAGGTGCACGCGTCGCAAAACAGAAGCACGGACTGGGTCTGGGCAGCTGGACTTGTCGCTTGCTGGGGCGGTGGCTCCCGGGCTTCCCCTCGCGACATAATGGCGGTCAGGGAGCATAGGGGGAAGACCGGCATGTCAGAGGAGCACGCGAGTGGACAAGCCCGGTGCCAGCGGCGAACCACGAGCAGCGTCACTTGCGTGTGGCGTGGGCTGCTCGCTGCGCTTCTGGTTTGGGCGCCGGGGCCCGCGGCATTCGCCCAGGCGAACCCGACGGACGGTCCGATTGCGCTCATCGAAGAGCTTGATGGCATCCCGGTCCACCGCATCAACGTTGAGACGCGTGATCACGGCGCGGTCGACATTACCCTGGATGGTCGCGTCGACGAGCCGGTTTGGGCGACGTTGCCCGTCTACGACAACATGCTCATCGCGGTCCCTGCCATAGGCACACCGGGACGCTATGCCACGCGCGTGCGCTTTCTTGCGACCGAGCAAGGGCTTTATGTCAGCGCTGTCATGGAGCAGCCCCCGGAAACATTCGTCGTGCGCCGAGCCGTTCGCGATGATTTCATCGATCGCGACTCCTTTGGTGTGACGCTCGACACCTCGGGCGAAGGCAAATTCGCCTACTGGTTCATCCTTGCCCTCGGCGATTCGCAGCAGGATGGCAAGGTGCTGCCGGAGCGCAACTACCAGCGTGATTGGGACGGTCCGTGGGTCGGGCGCACCGCCGAACTCGTGGACGGTTGGAGCGCGGAGCTCTTCTTTCCCTGGTCGATGATCAACCTGCCAAACGTGGATGGCGTGCGTACCATCGGTTTTGCGACGAGCCGTCAGGTATCCCATGAGAACGCGCGCTACCAGTGGCCGGGGCACTCCTATTCATCCGCGCGGTTCGTGACTGCGCTGAACGAGATGCGTATCGAGGGGGTCAAGCCGCGCAAGGAGTTGTCGTTCATCCCGTTTGCTGCAGGCACGCACGATGCGTTCCACGATGATGACGAGATGCGCATCGGGGCTGACCTCACGTGGAAGCCATCGCCGGCGGCTGAGCTGGCGGCCAGCATCCTCCCGGACTTCGGATCGGTGGAAGCGGACGACGTCGTGCTGAATCTCACGGCGCAGGAGACCTTTTTCCCGGAAAAGCGCCTGTTTTTCCTCGAGGGTGCCGAGGTCTTCGAGACCAGCTCACGCGCCAACCCCGGTAATCAGCAGCGGTTTACCACCAATGAGAATTACGCGGCCACTTCACGTCGCGTCTTCATGAGCACTTATAACCCGGCGCCAATCTCACTGTTCAACACGCGACGCATTGGCGGAACACCGACTCAGGTGATGGTCGAACCCGGGGTAACCCCGGAACGAGGAGAGTTCGCGCTGCCGACTGATCTCTATGGCGCGGTCAAGATGACTGGCACGGCGGGCAAGTTCCGTTACGGCGTCCTTGGTGCCGCCGAGGAAGACGTTCACCTCGATGGCTATCGCGCCGACGGCAGTGAGGCCGCCATTCGTGCTGATGGTCGCGATTTCGCCACCGGTCGTTTCGTCTACGAACATATTGGCGCCAACCGCTATTCGCTGGGCTACCTCGGCACCGCAGTGCAAGGGCCGCTCTATGACGCGTATGTACACGGTGTCGATGGCAAATTTACCAGTGCTACGGGCAAGTGGATCGCCGAAACGCTCATGATTGCGAGCGATCGGGCCGATGTCCGTGGCAACGCAGCGCTGCTAGACGTCCAGTACGCGCGTGATAGTCGTATACAGCACCGTTTTTCGTTCGATTGGTTCGACGAGGACGTGAATTTCAACGACCTCGGGTTCCTGCAACGCAACGACTACACGGGCGGTCAGTACAACCTCATGTACGCAAACCCAAACCCAACGGGTCGTGTGACCGATATCCGCGGCACTGTGATCGTCAATGGCAAGGTC
Source organism: Pseudomonadales bacterium (assembly GCA_049454295.1). Lineage (GTDB taxonomy): Bacteria > Pseudomonadota > Gammaproteobacteria > Pseudomonadales > Azotimanducaceae > UBA7803. The sequence goes on along the minus strand of JBMTYG010000053.1, from coordinate 2,094 downwards.
AATCAGAGCGAAGGTCAACTCGTCGAAGGCGGCATCTTCTGGCGCAATTCCATGGTTTTCCCGGGACGAAACACCCTGCGCAGCGGTTTTGGGTTTATGCCGGCGGGCTATGACGATCGTGACAGCCGGGGTAACGGCGCCTACCAGACAGAAAGCCGGCGTTGGGCAGAACTGCTGCTTGCGACCGACGCGAGCCAGCGGGCGAGTTGGTCGTTCACGTTAGGTGCACAGCAAGAGAATCTCGGGGGCTGGACCTCACTCGTGGGCGCGGGGGTGACGCTTCGGCCGGTCGGATCGATGGTGATCGAGCTTGATCTGAAGTATCGCGACCGTGATGGTTGGATCGTATACCAGGGTGGACGTGATTTTGCTCGTTACCAGGCGAAGGAACTGGCGCCGGCGCTCAAGTTCAACTGGTTCTTTGCGCGTGGCCATCAGCTCGGCCTCACGATGCAATGGGTAGGCGTGCAGGCAGACGGTGACGGCTTTTACCGCGTGCCCGAGGGTGACGGGGACCTCGTACCGGTTGCGCCCACCCGAGCAAATTACGACTTCACGGCAAGCCTGCTCACGCTACAAGCCCGTTATCGCTGGGAAATCGCCCCGCTCACGGATCTCTATCTCGTCTACAACCGCGGCAACACGCTACCCAATCAGGTTGACGCCGATTTTAATGACCTGTTTGAGGAAGCCTTCCAGCAGCCGATCATTGACTACGTCGTACTGAAGCTACGCTGGCGTTTTAGTAACTGAACTGGCGCGCACCGCGTCTGGCGGCTATCGCACACGCCACCGCGTTGCTCTCTAGGCTGCCGGCGCGGCGTTCGCCGCTGCTCGCCCATGCCCGCACTTAAGAACATGTCTCCCTGGCCGCTTGCCGCGGCGCTGCACCAATGCGGGGACATTCATGACATCTCTCTCATCCATGATCGGGCGCGTATGTGTCGCCCTATTCTGTCTTGGTGGTGGGCTCCCTGCGGGGGCGCTCGAAAGGGCGGTTGCTGGCGGGGGGGACGCAGTAGGCTCTTCGCCGCACGAGATTTTTGTCAGCGCGCGCGGCTCGGCGCGGATATCGGTGCCGCTGCGCACACCAATCGTCGACGGAAGCGCGGGACTGGCGCTCAGTCTCGAGTATGACGCTGCACGGGGCGGGGACCGGGTTCGACTCGGTGTGGAGGACGTGGCGAACTATGGCTGGTATCTCCACGGGGTCTCGCTCATTCACCGCTGTGCTGTGGGTGAAATGGCGCCGAATCAGACGCACCGCGGCGAGAATGGCGCAACGGTGGGTAACGGTCTTTGCCTCGATGGCGAGCGGCTGATCCTGATCGCTGGCGCCGCCGGGACGTCAGATGCGGAGTATCGCCCGGAACGTGATCCCGATACTCGCGTGCGAAGTCGGTTGGGCACGGATGGTGAGCTTTGGTTCGAGCTGGCGCCCGGGGATGGCAGTCTCCGTGTTTATGGCAGAAGCGCGGGCGCGAGACAGGGGGCGATGGTCCGTCGCAATTGGCGCGGGATTGATGGGAAATCCTCGTCGGTGACGGCATGGGGTCTCGAGCGTATCGATTCGGTCGCGGGACCCGATGTGGAGATCACGTGGCAAGGCGGGCAGCCCGGCGATATCTTTGCGCCCCGCCGCATCTCCCAAGGTGAACACGAGATACGGATGTCTTACCGCGTGTCCGATGCGCGGGGGGCTCCGACCGGACCGGCTGTGAGGCGGCGGCTTCTCGGCTCGGTATCGGTCGAAACGGCGTCACGACCTGTGCGTATCTATCGGCTCGATCATCGCGCGGATGAGGCGGGTCATGAGCGCATTGTCGGGTTGCAGGAGTGCGGCTTCGATCTGGATGGGCAGAGGAGCCCATGCCTGCCTCCATTGCGATTTGCATGGGCTGCCATCAAAGCCGATACGCCGCACTATCCTGTTGCCATCGTTCGTGTGATCGACGGGCTTGGCGCCGTGAATGAATTTCGCTGGCGCGATCGCGATGAAGATGAATCGCTCGGGGCTGAAGCGGACCAGGAGCACGCGGGAGATCGCAGCGCCGAATCCAGTCTGTTCGGACCTTTGACGGTCATACCGGATGC
>JBMTYG010000052.1:0-19309 GCA_049454295.1 Pseudomonadales bacterium | reverse complement strand
GATGCAAGCTCGGGAGCAGAGTCAGCGGGTTCAGCGGGGGATCCGCACAGCCGGCAGGTCCTCAGACGGCTGGGCTTCCGGGTCCGTCTCTAACGAACTGAACGAAGAGTACGTGTTCTCGACCTTTGTCGAGGGTAAGTCGAACGAGATGGCCAAGGCAGCGGCGATGCAGGTCTCAGCAAACGCCGGTCGATCTTATAACCCGTTGTTGCTGTATGGCGGCGTGGGTTTGGGCAAGACGCATCTGATGCAGGCGGTCGGGAATGCTATTAAAGCGTCGGATCCGCAGGCGAAGGTCGTGTATCTGCACTCCCAGCGCTTCGTGCAGGACATGGTAAAAGCACTGCAACAGGGAACAATGGATCTGTTTATGCAGTTCTATCGCTCAGTTGATACCCTGTTGATCGATGACATTCAGTTTTTCGCGAACAAGCTCAGATCGCAGGAGGAGTTCTTCCACGTTTTCAATGCCCTCCTTGAGGGCGGCAAACAGATGGTGCTCACGTGCGATCGGTATCCGAGAGAGATCGAGGGTCTTGAAGAGCGTCTGAAATCACGATTTGTGCATGGCCTTACCCAGGAAGTCGAGCCGCCAGAGCTTGAAACACGGGTAGCCATCCTCATGAAGAAGGCGGAAGCTGAAGGAATTGAGCTAGATGCCAATGTGGCTTTTTTCATCGGTGAGAGGATTCGGTCGAATGTGCGGGAATTGGAGGGGGCTCTTCGCAGGGTCATCGCTAATGCCCGTTTCACGGGATCACGGATCACCATCGATCAAGTAAAACGCGCCTTGCGTGACCTGCTGGCCATTCAGGAAAGACAGATTACTGTTGATAATATTCAGAAGGTGACCGCTGAGTACTACAACATCAAGATTTCTGACATGCTATCGAAGCGCCGCAGCCGCACGGTCGCGAGGCCCCGGCAAATGGCAATGTTCCTTGCTAAAGAGCTCACCAATCATTCGTTACCGGAGATCGGCGAGAGTTTTGGTGGACGAGACCATACAACGGTGCTCCATGCGTGCAGACGAATAGCGGAACTGAAAGAGCAGAGTTCCGATATTGGTGAGGATCACCGCAATCTCACCCGATTGCTGCTGAACAGCTGAAACCTTTTATCGGACGTCTCTCGTCCGGGAAGTTAAACGAATGAAGTTTTCTGTAAGTCGACAGCTTCTCCTGAAACCCTTGCAACTTGTGGCAGGGGTCGTGGAGAGGCGCAACACGCTGCCTGTGCTGTCGAACGTGCTCATTGAAACGACAGACGCGGGCGTTTGTTTGACGGGAACAGATCTCGAGGTGTCCGTCGTAGCGAGGGTCCCCGGTGTCGAGGTCGTTCGAGCTGGCGCGGTAACAATCCCGGCACGAAAACTTGCCGACATCTTCCGATCGCTCCCAGACGATGCGCTAGTCAGCATTGAGCTGGAAGAACAGCGAGCGGTAGTTCGCTCCGGACGCAGTCGATATGCGCTGGCTACCTTGCCAGTCTCAGATTTTCCCTCGATCAAAGAGGAGGGAAAGGAAGAGGTTCGGGTAACTCTTGAGGCAGGCTTGCTCAGTCGCCTGATTGCGCAAGTGGGTTTTTCGATGGCCCAACAAGATGTGCGGTACTTCCTGAACGGGATGCTCCTCGAGCTTACTGAGGGACATACGCGGGTCGTTGCAACAGATGGTCACAGGCTGGCGATGGCAACGGCTCCCCAATCTGAAGGCGCGCCTGCAAAGGCTCAGGCAATCGTTCCACGCAAGGGCGTCTTGGAGATGGCTCGGCTCCTGGGAGATGAGCGCGAAAAGGTGGACCTGATTCTGGGTCAGAGCCAGTTGACACTGGATACGGGTGAATACCAGCTTGTTACTAAGCTGATCGACGGCCGTTTTCCCGACTACGAGAAGGTTGTGCCTAAGCATGATGGCGCGATTTTGAAGGCAGATCGAGGGGCTCTGCGTGTTGCGTGTCAGCGGGCTTCCATCTTGTCGAACGAGAAATATCGGGGCGTGCGGCTTCTTATTGAGAGCGAACAAGTCACCATTCAAGCCAATAATCCTGAGCAGGAAGAAGCGCTAGAGGTTGTGCCGGTGGAATTTGCCGGAGAGCCGTTGGAGATCGGCTTCAATGTCAGTTACCTGCAGGACGTCCTGGGAGCGCTTGAGACGGACGACATACAGATAAGCATAGCGGATGCCAACAGTAGTGCCGTTATTCGCGGAATCGGGAATGACGAGGCGCTCTACGTGGTCATGCCGATGCGGCTCTGATTTCGGATTAGATGCGGCCCGGTAGCAGGGTTCGGTTTTTGACGGGATGAGCATTGATCGTCTCGTCGTCGACGATTTTCGTAACCTGCGCGAGGTGGAACTCCGGTTAGGGTCCCGCATAAACCTGTTCGTGGGTCCCAATGGGGCGGGTAAGACGGCGCTCCTGGAGGCGGCGTTCGCGCTGGGTCGCACCCGTTCTTTTAGATCCGTCGCGCCAGTGGACCTTATTCGGAACGGCGCAGCGTCTTTCCTAGTTCGAGGGCGAGTGAGGTCTGAGTCGGGTGCGCCAAGGGAGCTTCAGGTCACCCGGAGTCGTAACGGCGAGGTGGTTTGCCAGGTCGATGGGGTGCTCGTCCACCGAATTTCGTCTTTAACGGAGCTGCTTCCTACGAGAGTGGTGACGGGAACGGTGGGTGAGCTGGTCGAGGGAGCACCGGCCAATAGGCGGGCGTGGTTGGATTGGCTCTTGTTTCACGTGGAACCGGGGTTTCCGGATCTCTATCGACGATTGCAGCTAGCCCTGCGGCAGCGTGGTGCGGCATTGCAGGGTTTGGGCAGAGGGGGAGGTAGCTTCGCCGCGCTTGATCCCTGGGACTTAGAGTTGGCACAAACGGGTACCCTAGTCGCGGAGGCGCGAGAGCGGTGGCTTGTGCCGTCTTCTAAGGCAGTACAGTCCGTCCTGCAGGAACTGGGGCTTTCAATACAGATCGAGCTCGGTCTGGCGCAAGGGTGGGCAGCGGGTTCAAGCCTCATCGATCAGCTGATTGCTCGGCGCGCGAGGGATGTCGGTTCGGGACACTCATCAGTCGGGCCCCACCGTGCGGATGTTGTGATCCGAACGACAGACGGCCTCGGACGTAAGGAACTATCTCGCGGCCAGGCAAAGCTGATTGCGATGGCGATGATACTGGGTGGCTTCGACGTCTATCGATCATCGCGGGCATTGGGGGGCGCGCTGCTGCTTGATGAGATCGCTTCGGACTTGGATCAATCGAACTTGCGCGCGGTATTGAACGCCGTGGAAAGACGCTCGTTGCAGGTAATGGCTACCGCTGTGGATATCCCGCGTTCTGGGATTTTCAAGGAATCCGCTAACGTCGTCACGTTTCACGTGGAACGCGGTCACGTTGTACCGGAATGAACTCCCATTGGTTCCCCGCCCTCCCATCGTTGATAATGACCTGGGTCAACTTTGACCCCGCCTGATCCGGAGATCTCATGACTGACGAAAGCTACGATTCCAGCGCCATCAAGGTACTAAAGGGACTGGATGCCGTTCGAAAACGTCCAGGCATGTATATCGGCGATACTGAAGACGGCACCGGCTTGCACCATATGGTCCAGGAGCTGGTGGATAACGCCATCGACGAAGCACTCGCCGGCCACTGTCGGCGCGTCGATGTTGTTATTCATCCCGAAGAGGCCATCACGGTTAGGGACGACGGGCGTGGCATTCCGGTCGACATCCACCCCGAAGAAGGTGTTTCAGCCGCGGAGGTCATTCTTACGACCCTTCACTCCGGAGGTAAATTCGATGACAACAGCTACAAGGTTTCAGGCGGACTCCACGGTGTAGGCGTTTCCGTCGTCAATGCGCTATCCGAAGAGTTTCGCTTGACGGTTCGGCGAGGGGGCAAGGTCTACTCGCAGGTTTATCGTCACGGTGTGCCGGATGCGCCGCTTACAGAAACCGGAGTTACCTCTGAGCGGGGGACGGAGTGTTACTTCAAACCCTCGGACAAAACATTCAAATCGATAGTCTTTCACTACGACATCCTTGCTCGCCGACTGCGCGAACTCGCCTTCCTGAACTCAGGGGTTGAGATCTTCTTGACCGATGAACGCACGGGAAAAACCGAAACTTTTCAATTCCTGGGCGGCCTGCAAGAGTTTGTTGGGTTCCTGAACCAGAACAAGGTTCCCCTCAACAAGGACTTCCACTTTGTCAGCAAAGAACGAACCGACGGGATAACCGTTGAAGTGGCGCTGCAATGGAATGACTCCTATTCCGAACAGGTGTTCACCTATACCAACAACATTCCCCAGCGGGATGGGGGAACGCACCTCACGGGCTTTCGCACCGCGTTGACCAAGTGCCTTAACACCTATATCGAGCGGGAAGGCCTTTCCAAGAAGGCTCAGATCACCACGAGCGGAGATGATGCGAGGGAGGGGCTGACTGCGGTTGTCTCGGTCAAAGTGCCAGACCCTAAGTTTTCCTCTCAGACTAAAGACAAGTTGGTGTCGAGCGAAGTGAAGACCGCTGTTGAACAGGAGTTCGGCGCATACTTTGCTCAGTATCTAGACGAAAATCCTTCGGACGCCCGGGCTGTAGCCACCAAAATGATCGATGCAGCTCGAGCTCGCGAAGCCGCCCGGAAGGCGAAGGAAATGACTCGTCGAAAGGGCGCGCTCGATATCGCTGGACTCCCCGGTAAACTCGCAGATTGTCAAGAAAAAGACCCAGCATTGTCAGAGCTTTACCTTGTAGAGGGAGACTCAGCGGGAGGCTCGGCTAAGCAAGGTCGTGATAGACGTACTCAGGCAATCCTCCCACTGCGTGGGAAGATTCTTAACGTCGAAAAAGCCCGTTTCGACAAGATGATTTCTTCCGCTGAAGTTGGAACTTTAGTGACAGCGCTGGGTTGCGGCATTGGTCGAACAGATTTTAATCCGGATAAATTAAGATACCATCGTATAATCATCATGACGGATGCCGACGTTGACGGATCGCATATCCGAACGTTGCTTCTGACTTTTTTCTTCCGACAAATGCCGGAGCTGATTGAACGCGGCTACGTATTCATTGCGCAGCCACCGCTCTACAAGGTGAAGAAAGGACGTCAAGAAAGGTATGCGAAGGATGACGGTGAACTCCAAGCCTTCGTTCTGCAGCTGGCGTTGGAAGGGTGCCAGTTAACCCTTGTTGATGCGGGTAGCCCTTTGCCTAACGAGCAAGTGATTGAACTCGTCAGATCTTATGTAGAGCTGCTCGACGTTCTTGAGCGCCGTAATCGAACCTACCCCCGAATCGTGACTGAACGACTATTGGAGGTTGATCCCGTCGATACTGAGCAGCGAAGGGATCCAGACTTCATGCGTGGATTAGGGCAGGCCCTTGCCTCTCGTCTCGGTACGATTGATGGCTATCCCGTGACGACCGACATTCAACTCGATCCTGAGAGCCAAACCTATTGGATCGATCTTGGCCTGCGTGTCCGCGGCATGACCGAACGTGTCCGTCTCGGCCAGTCGTTTTTTGCCGGCCCGGAATACAAAGCGATACGGGCTCTGAGGGAACGCATCGTAGACACCCTGGGCGCGGCAGTGACACCGCTCATCGTCCGTCGAGGCGAGCGCCAGCGTCCGGTTGAGACGTTGGGAGAGGTGGTCGAATGGCTGTTCGGGGAAGCTCGTCGAGGGCTCGACGTGCAGCGTTACAAAGGCCTAGGTGAAATGAATCCGGAGCAGCTCTGGGAGACGACCATGGATCCCTCGGTGCGTCGCATGCTTCGGGTAACCATAGAGGACAGCATCGCCGCAGATCGAATGTTCACCACTTTGATGGGTGATCAGGTCGACCCACGCCGAGAGTTCATCGAGTCCAACGCGCTTTCTGTCGTCAACCTGGATGTTTAGCGAACTTATAACGAGGGACAGGAAAGGGAAGCCATCATCCGGTCAAGTTCATCCGAAACCATGGCCTGAATCGCCTTAGATGTCATTCCTGCTGTCATTATCGGCGTACTAAAACTACCCTGGACCACTCCAGGCGACTTCAAGAAGGCGTGAGCGGGCCAATATCGACCCGCATCGTGAGCAAAAATAACGATGGGTGCGCCGCTGGCCGCTGCCAAAGCGGCGCCGCCTGGCTGCAATTTGCCCGTTTGAGCGTGAGCTAATCGAGTACCTTCGGGAAACAAGACCACCCAAAACCCCGCGTCCAGGCGCGCTTTTCCCTCCGACACCAGTTGCCGCAGGGCTTTTCTCCCATCGCTTCGGTCAATAGCGATGGGTTTCAGCAGCCGGAATGCCCACCCAAAGAACGGAATCCACAGCAACTCTCGTTTGATCAGGGTGGCTTGTGGCGCCAACAAAGTCTGCAGGAACAAGGTTTCCCAAGTGCTTTCGTGTCGCGAGAGCACAATGCAGGGTTTTTTCGGCAGATTCTCAAGGCCCGAGATCTGTGCGCTGATCCCGCAGCATAGGCGGAGCCAGAACAGACAAATGCGTGTCCACCCGCCGATGATGAACGCGAAACGGGCGCGAAAGGGAAGAATCCAGCCGAAAAGCACGCCCAGTGATCCCCAGATGATGGTGATCAGCGCATAACCGACATAAAACGTTGCAGCCCGAATGACCGACACAGGCACTCCCCAATCTGACCCTTTTGGACCACAAATCAATTCTATGCCGAGAGCTCTTTCAGGGCTCTAAGCAATGCGTCGACGGCACTCGGTGTCAGTTACACTTCGCAGGACGCCAAGGGTATCGAGGTCCCCGTGCTGTGAAAACCCGCTGTGGCTGGTGTGTTGGCGATGAAACCATGGAGCGGTACCACGATACTGAATGGGGAGTCCCCAAGTTTGATCGACGGGATCTTTTCGAGTGTCTGACACTAGAGCTCATGCAGACCGGGCTCTCATGGCGGATCGTCCTGAACAAGCGGGCTGCGATGCGGGAACTGTTCTTTGATTTCCAACCGGACGAAATTGCGCGCTTGGGTCCGGAGCGGATTCAGGACTGGACTGAAGACCCTCGAATCATCCGACATAGAAGCAAACTTCAGGCGATGATCAACAACGCTCAAATAGCCTCGCGTATGGGTCCTGACTTCCCTCACTGGTTATGGAGCGTAGTCGGCGGTCAAACCGTGATCAATCACTATGCGGCGGAGTCGGATATCCCTAATCAGACCGGGTTGTCCCATGAGCTGGCAGCGTTGCTTCGCAAAGAAGGTTTTCGATTCCTGGGTCCCGTCGCCCTTCAGTCCTTCATGCAAGCGGCAGGGATGGTTGATGACCACATCGTCACGTGCTTCCGGCGCGCTGATTCCTCCCGATAAGCCGGCTGTTTGATGACTGCCTTGTTTGAATTGCTAGGTAGAGCACTGTTAGGCGTTCTCTCACCGCTTCCTTTGCAACTGCTGCGCCGGGTTGGGCGCGGACTTGGCGAGTTGCTCGCGCGAATCGACACCGAGATTAAGCGGGTCGCTGATATCAACCTGAAACGGTGTTTTCCCCATCTATCGCCCGCGGACCACGCCCAACTTCTCTCGGAGACTATTAAGCAAAGTGCCATGCTGGCCGCAGAGCTGCCGTTTTTATGGTCCGCTCGATCCAGTGAGCGTTGGAGAGCCGCTATCGAAGAAATCCATGGCGAGCACCTTCTGCAGCGTCACCGTTCCGACAACAGCGGACTCCTGATACTTGTCCCGCATATTGGCAACTGGGAGTTCTTGTCTCTCTACCTAGCAGATTACCGAATCACCGCCACCTATAGCCCTCTCCGATCCCCCGTAGCGGACCGTTTGTTGAGTGCGCTGCGATCCAATCGCGGCACCCGGATGGTCCCTATCGGTGTTTCAGGCATACGGTCAATTTATCGAGCGTTACAAGGGGGTTCGGCTGCCGTATTACTGCCCGATCAGGTTCCCGAACGATCCGCCGGGATCTACGCATCTTTCTTCAACCACCCCGCGTTGACCATGACGCTAGCGTTTCGACTCGCCGCCAGCACTGGCGCGGATGTGGTCTTAGGGGCCTGCTTTCGCTCTGAGCGAGGGTTTAGACTGGAGTTTCGCGGCCTGGACGGTTTCCCGGTACCCCATGACGACGAAGTAAACGCGCGAAAGCTCAATCAGGCGATCGAAGAGCTGATCCAGCGTTATCCGCCTCAATATCAGTGGTCCTATAAGCGATTCAAGCGACAGCCAAAGGGATCTCCAGACATTTATCGGCCTGGAAGCCGCCGAGCCTGAAGGCGCCGGCCGTGAGGGCGACGGCGGTAAGTTCGGGCTTAGAAGAAATTGAGCCCGACCTGAAAGAGGCGTTCGATAGCCGATATCTGTCGCTTGTCGACGAGGAATATGATCAGGTGGTCCTCGGGCTCAACGACGATGTCATCGTGGGCGATCAGCACTTTTGATCCGCGCGCGAGTGCTCCAATTGTCGCTCCAGGCGGCAGGGGAATGTCCCGCAGCTGACGGCCAACAACCCGAGAGCTTTTGGCATCGCCGTGGGCGATCGCCTCGATCGCCTCTGCAGCACCCCGCCGAAGACTGTGCGCTCTGACGACATCCGCGCGGCGCACATAGCTCAGGAGAAGGCTTGCTGTTGCCTGTTGCGGCGAAATGGCGATGTCGATTTCCCCTCCCTGCACCAAATCCACATAGGCGGGCTTGCTGATCAAGGTGATAACTTGTCGTACCCCCAGTCGCTTAGCGAGCAACGAGGACATGATGTTGACCTCATCATCGTTGGTCAGTGCGCAGAACGCGTCGCAGTGTTCGATGTTTTCCTCAAGCAACCGCTCCTGATCGGTCGCATCCATGTTGAGGACGACCGAGGTGCTGAGTAGGTCCGCTAGAGCCTCGCAGCGCGACGCATTCTGTTCAATGACCTTCACGTTAAATGACCCTTCGACTGCGAGTGCGAGACGTGTCCCGATATTGCCCCCGCCGGCAATCATGATCCGCCGGAATGGTCGTTCGATCTTCCGAAGCTCCCCCATCACTGCGTTAATGTCGCGGCGTGCTGCCACGAAGAACACTTCGTCGTCTGCCTCGATAACGGTGTCTCCGGTTGGGATGATGGCTCGCCCCCGGCGATAGATTGCTGCGACACGGGTATCTACCGAGGGCATGTGCTCCCGTAACAGACGCAGCGCTCTCCCGACCAGTGGACCTCCGTGATAGGCCTTTACCGCAACCAGCTGGATTCTGCCTTCTGCGAAATCGAGAACCTGAAGCGCACCAGGGTGCTCGAGCAGCTGTTTGATTCCGTCGGTCACCACCGCCTCGGGGTTGATGACCACATCAATCGGCAACTGCTCCTGGGCATGAAATCCGGAGGCTTCCAGAAACGTGGCGGAGCGAATTCGAGCGATCTTTGTTGGCGTTCGAAAAAGCGTAGAGCACACCGAACACGCCACCATGTTGACCTCATCGCTAGAGGTCACCGCGATCAGCATGTCCGCATCCTCGGCCCCCGCCAGTCTTAGCACGTCCGGATGAGATGCCCATCCCTGGACCGTGCGAATGTCAAGTCGGTCGCTCAAGCCCCGCAGGCTCCGACCGTTCTCGTCTACCAGTGTCACGTCGAACTGCTCATTCGCGAGATGCGTGGCAAGCGTGCCGCCAACTTGTCCTGCGCCAAGGATCACGATCTTCATGGGTCAGCCTTGGTAAGTCTGGAAAAGTAAAAGCCATCGGTTTGGGGATTCGTGGGCAAAAGTTGCCAACCGAAGGCCGTCTTGACCCCCGTGCAGACGCTCAACGGTTGCAGCCGCGCATCAGTCTGCTCCTGCAGAAATCTGCCGATAACGCCATCGTTTTCCACCTCGAACAAGGAACACGTGCAATAGACGAGGACGCCGCCTGGCTTGAGCTTCGCCCATAGCATTTTGAGCAGCTGGGTCTGTGTTTCAGCGTAGACCGGCAAGCTCTTCCGTTGTCGAAGGAGCTTGATTTCTGGATGTCGCCGGATCGTTCCACTGCCCGAGCACGGCGCATCTAAAAGAATGTTGTCGAAAAGTGTCCCGTCCCACCAGGTGTCCGCGATCGCGTCCGCGACAATGCTCGTGAAGGCAGGTGCCTTTAGCCGACGAGATTCTTGCGTCAGCATGTCCATACGCCGGCTGCTTCGGTCTATTGCTGTGACTCTGAGTCCTGGGAATCGCTCGAGCAGATGAAATAGCTTTCCGCCTGGCGCCGCACAGGCGTCCAACAAGGTGCTCATCGGTGTGCAGCTTTCGGGGAACAGGATACCGGGCAGCAGCTGCGCGCCCCCATCCTGTATTGAAACGAGCCCTTCGTTGAATCCAGGTAGAACTCGCGATGGGACGGGGGTTTTGAGGATGAGCGTCTCTGGCCCCCAGCCGCTTCGCTCGTCGCCCGCGATGGTGTCGGCGATGGGGTCGTGAACACCGATGCCCGTGGCCTTCAGCTTACCGAGGTAGTCCGTCCGTGAGATTTGCTCCAGATTGATCCTGATCGCCATGGGCGCCCTCTCGAGGTTGGCGGCCAAGATAGACGGAGCCTGAGCCTTAACGCACGACGTCAGCTCGTCCTGGAACCAATCCGGGTGCTCGAATGAGGGTTCGGGATTCGGCGCGCGCCGCAGTACTGCGTTGATCAGGCCTCGCGCCCAAGGTTTCTTGAGGTGTTTGGCCGCGGCGACCGTTTCGTTTACTGCAGCATGGTCCGGAATGCGCGTGAAGTGCCGTTGGTAGAGTCCAATCATCATCAGATGAAAGACATCCATGTCACTGTTTCTAAGCGGCTTCTGGAGTTGTTCCCGAACCACATGCGCAAGCGCCATGTAGTGACGCAGCGTCCCATAAACCAATTCCGTCACCAGGGGCGACGCGGGGGAGGACGAGTCGAAAACCTGATCAGTAGTCCGCTCCCGAACGATTATTTCGGTAAGTTTCAGCGCCGCATCGGCTCGGGCGTCTTGTGCCATGGGTCAGTCCCTCCCTGAGCCGAGCACGCGACCCACCTCGAAAAAAGATCTAAACCCGTTCACGGCTTCAGCGATGGATAGCGGTAGACCCTTGCCGCGGTTCAGTCGAAGGCGTGTGATCCAGAGAGAGCCCTCACCACAACCGACTTCTAGTCCCCGCCTTGGGTCGATCGACAGAATCTTTCCTGCGCTTCCAGCCCCGTTGGGCTGTGCCTCTGCCTCGAGCAGGAAGACTCGCACCGTGCTATCTGAACCGTTCACATCGGTGTACACGGGAACTCGCGGGCAGAGTGCTCGTAGCTTCCGCTCGATGGTGATCGCCGATAGGCTCCAGTCGATTTCTCCTTCGGACGGCAACAGTTTGCGCGCGTAGGTCACTCCCTCGGCCGGCTGCGGCGTGGCGACCGCAGTCGAGATGGTCGGCAGGAGCTCGATGAGCAAGTCCGCCCCGAGGCGCGCGAGCGCCGTCTCCAGAGCGGGTCCGGTACTATCTCGAGAAATCTTCAGCGCTCTTTTCGCGTAGATCGGTCCGGTGTCCAAACCAGCTTCCATGTGCATGAGACAAACGCCGGTTTCAGAGTCCCCTGCCATCAGCGCCCGTTCGATTGGCGCGGCGCCGCGCCACCGTGGCAACAGCGAGGCATGCACATTCAGACAACCCAGATCCGGGGCGTCGAGCGCGGCTTGAGGGAGAATGAGCCCATAAGCGGCGACCACGAGAAGGTCAAGCTGGTAGTTCTGCAGTGATTGAAGCGCGTCTGGTTGTTTAAAAGAGAGCGGTTGCTCGATCGGGATGTTCCGATCTTCGGCGATAGTTTTGACTGCCGATGCCAGCAGCTTGCGACCGCGGCCCGCAGGTCGATCAGGTTGGGTGAAAACGACGATCGGCGCCCACGGGGAGTCGCACAGCCGCACTAATATAGCGGCAGCAAAATCCGGAGTTCCGGCGAACCCCACTCGTAGGTTCTTCATGCCGCTCATGTTTCGCCTGTATTGCGGGACAGTTCTGCATCAAGCTCGGGATCGATGCTGCTTCTCGAGCTTGGCTCGAATCCGTGATCTTTTGAGGGTTGAAACGTAATCGACAAAGAGCCGCCCTTCTAGGTGATCGCATTCATGCTGAATGCAGACTCCAAAGAGCCCCTCGGCTGTCAGCTCGAACGGATTGCCCTCCCGATCGAGCGCCTGAACTTGCACACGCTCCGCTCGCATGACCGGCTCATAGAAGCCTGGCACCGACAAACAACCCTCTTCAGACACTTGAGTTGCCCCAATAGGCGTGATGGTCGGATTGATGAAAGCGTGAGGGCTGTTACGGTTTTCTGAAACGTCGACGACGATGATCCGTTGGTGAACATTGACCTGGGTGGCGGCCAGACCGATCCCTGGGGCTTCGTACATGGTTTCGAACATGTCGTCGATGAGTCGTCTTATGGCGTCATCGATCCGCTCGACGGGTCGAGCGCGAGTCCGCAGTCTTGGGTCTGGAAACTCAAGGATGGAGAGAATCGTCATGGTCAATTACGCGCTGTTGGCGGTGGCGAACTTGCGAAAGCGTTATCAGGAAATGCTGCTAGCATCACCGCCATGATATCTGCTTCGATCCGCTGCCGCCTCTGGCGGCTTACCAGGGTTCGCGACTTTTCTTGGCGAGCCGGCGTCGCCGACGCGGTGGGGCGCAGAGCAAGGTGTTCGGAGAAGGTGACATGACGCTGTCCTTCGGTGGTCCCATGAAGCGGCTGAGCAGGGTCTGGATCTGGGTGCTCGCCGCAGGGCTTAGCGTTCAGGCGCGGGCCGCCGCTCCCGATTTCATCGCCCTGAACCCGGATCACCCTGAGGTCCATGAGGTCGTTGCAGGCGACACCCTGTGGGACCTGAGCGCCCGATTTCTGCAAAAGCCCTGGCAATGGCCCCTGTTGTGGCGCCTTAATCCGGAGATCAAGAACCCCCACCTCATCTATCCCGGCGATCGTATAAGGGTCACTTACGGCGCTGAGGGTCCCAGGCTCGTACTAGAGCGAACCGCGGCCGCCGATTCGCTTCCTTATGGGACTGAGCGCCGGTCGCCGACCATTCGTAACATCGATCTACCGCCACCGATCCCAATGGTCTCGATGCAGCGGATAGCGCCGTTTTTCGTTGAGCACGCGATAATCGAGCCTGCGGGCTTGGACCGCGCGGGCGTGGTGGTTGCGGGCGAGGACGAGCGGTTGTTCTCCACCGAGGGCGACAAGATTTTTGTCGTTGACTTTGATCGCTCACCAGACACCGATCGACAGGCAGATTCGTTAGCGGTGGTCAGACCCGGGGTTGTTTACCGTGATCCACGGACACATGAAGTCCTCGGTCAGGAGCTTCGGGTGCTTGCCTGGGCGCGCCCGGAGTCTTCTTCGGAGCAGATGACGGCGGTCGAAATTCTCGAGGCCTCCCAAGAGGTGCGCGCGGGGGATCGCGTAATCGGCTTGTCTCCCCCGGCGATGGACGCTCAGTCCTATCCCAAGTCGCCTGATGTGCCGGTAGTGGGAGAGATTCTTGCGGTGCATGGGGGTATGGGCCATGTCGGCGCGCTGGACGTCGTCGTACTGAATGTCGGCCTGAAAAATCAGGTAGTCGAAGGCGACACTCTGGCGATCTTTCAGCAAGGCAAGGATCTGAAACACCCGATTTCGGGACGAGCCCTGTCCGCGCCCGCGGCGCGCACCGGACTGTTGGTCTTGTTCAGGGTGTTTGATCGATTGTCCTATGGGCTCATCCTCGAGGCGGAGCGACCGCTGCGGGTGGGCGACGCCGTAGCCAATCCCTGACGGGACGAATGGCGGAAGGCTGTCCGAACAGACAGAAGTAAGGCGCGGACAGCGGGCGCCATAGTTTGCGAGCGTAGTCCCCTCAAAGCTTTGGGGGTTGGCGCTGAGCTCACGAACCTGGGTAAGCCACGAAGGCGACCACAACGACAAGTTGGCGTATTCCCCGTCGGTCACCGCTTTGCTGGTCGCTCAGCTCGGTCGTCGGGCTGCTCGGCGGGCACTTGAGTCGGCGGACCATCCCGGCGATGCCCTCGCGCGACACGGCATTCGCTGGTCAGCCGTGGAAGCGTTGGATCGCCGGCTTCGGGAATTAGGCGTGACGGTCCTCATGCCGCCCGGGGATAGTACGGATCCGGCACCGGGACTCGAGAGTTTGTGGCGCATTCCCGACCCCCCTATGTCGCTATTTTTTCGCGGCAATCCGGCCCTGTTGCGCAAGCCGAGCATCGCGATCGTGGGGGCACGGCGGTGCACGCCGATCGGTGCGGCGTTGGCTGCAGAAATGGCGGCAGACCTCGCTCAAGCGGGTTTTGTTGTGGTCAGCGGGCTTGCCCGCGGCATTGATGCTGCCGCACATGAGGGTGCCCTCGCCGCGGGCTCAACGGGCGCAATACTTGGGTCCGGCTTCGATCATATTTATCCCCCAGAGCATCGCCGTCTCGCAGACCGAATCCGGCAATCCGGATATGTCTTGACCGAATATCTCCCCGATGCCAAGCCCCTTGGATTTCGTTTCCCGGAGCGCAACCGACTGATCAGCGGGCTCTGTCAAGCGGTTGTGGTGGTTGAGGCGAGTGATCGCAGTGGCTCCCTTATCACTGCGCGGCTTGCGCTCGAGCAGGGTCGTGAGGTGATGGTCGTGCCCGGGTCCGTGCGCAGCCCAGTGTCACGGGGATGTCATCGCCTGATTAGAGAAGGCGCGGCCCTAGTGGAGAGCGGAAGAGATGTTCTCGAGGCGCTGGGTCTGCCCGGCATCGTGCGAACGCCCTTGAGCGATACCCGGGTGCACCCGGACAGAGTCGCTCTCTCGGATGAAGACGCTGCAATACTGCTGGCCCTCGATTCAACACCGCTACCGCTTGATATGATCGCGGCGCATACGGGTTTGTCCCCCCAGTACCTTGCCGCGCGTCTGCTCGAGCTTGAGCTTATCGGCGTCGTGTCTCAGGTTGCTCAGGGATTTGTTCGTCTGGAGTAGGATGAGCGTTTTGCTGAGGGCGCGACCCGATGGACAGGTATGCGGTCATTGGAAATCCGATCGAACACTCGCGCTCTCCCCGAATCCATGCCTGTTTTGCCGCTCAGACCGGCGTCCTTCTGGAATACTCCAAGCTGCTTGCCCCGCTTGACGATTTTGGGGGCACCGTTTCGCATTTTTTCTCGTCCGGTGGACAGGGCGCGAACGTCACTGTGCCTTTTAAGGAGCAGGCTGCGGGCTGGGTTGATGTGTTGGCAGGCGTTGCTGAGCAAGCGCTAGCGGTGAATACCATTTTTCTGGACCGCGGTAAGCGGGTCGGAACGAATACGGATGGCATGGGACTGGTTCGCGATCTTGAGATGAATTTGGGCTGGTCCCTCGCAGGTACGCGGATTCTGGTGGTCGGCGCCGGGGGCGCGTCCCGGGGGGTTGTTGGCCCTTTGCTCGAACGGAAGCCAGATCGCCTGCACGTGGTCAATCGGACGCCTGACAGGGCTCATCGGCTGGTCGAGCGCTTTGCGCCCGCGTCGGTTGGCACACGTCTTTCGAGTTCGGGGCTCTGCGACTTGCAAGGCGGCTTCGACATCGTGATCAATGCCACTTCGGCAGGGTTGGATCAGCAGGTGCCAGATCTGCCGACTTCCGTTATCGCGGGGGCTCGCTGCTATGACATGGTTTACGGTCGGGATACGGCATTCTGTAGTTGGGCGCGACAGCTGGGCGCTGCTGCGGTAGCTGACGGTTTGGGCATGTTGGTCGAGCAGGCTGCAGAAGCATTCCGCATCTGGCGCGGCGTTTCGCCGGACACACAGCCAGTGATCGCCGAACTGAGAGCGGGGCTTGGCGCATAGTCCCATTCATCAAGTTCGCTAATCCTTGGGAGAGGTTCCAATGCGACGTTTCATTGCTGGTGCGGTATGCCCAGCGTGTCGAGCGGAAGACCGAACGGTTCTGGAGCGACGCGACGATGCGCGGCGCAGGCTATGCGTGGCTTGCGGCCACGAGGAATTAGAAGACCTGAAAGGGTCTTCCGCGCCTCCCGAGCCACCGAGTCGGTTCAATCGCGCGACGGCGCCTGCAGCCGCCGTGCCGGTAAGGCTTTTTGCCCCCTCGGAGTTGCCAGCCGCAAAAAATAAAGAGAATTGACCGGGCTTGTTGGAGCAAGTTCGCGAATGGCGAGCTATCCACCTGATTCACCTGCCATGACGGTTCTGGTCGAACGAGCAAATACGAGTCTGTCGGCGGTCGATCTTGGTTGTCTTGGCATTGTGCACTGCTATAAAATTTTCGCGGTCGGTAGTGCCGCTGCGGTGCTCCGGCACAACAGCGTCCGAAGCGTAAGATCCGTTCGAACATCACGAGCTCATTCAGCCAAGTCGAGGCTCACCGGTGGCGCGCAATTTGCGAGGCCGCTGCGAAGCCCTGTGCGAGTTCGACGACGATCAACGTGTCACGATCAAGGTTTCAGGATCGGGGTGTGAAGGTGAAGAAATACGGACAGATGGGTTTGGCAGCGGGAGCGCTCCTTGCAGCAGGCTCTGCGGTCGCAGACGAGCTGAATTTGCGCCAGGGCATCACGGAGATCAGCCGTGAAGTCTACGACCTGCACATGCTGATTTTCTGGATCTGCGTGGCGATCGGCGTCGTCGTTTTCGGGGTGATCTTCTGGTCCATCATTCACCACCGCAAATCGGCAGGGTATCAGCCGGCTCAGTTCCACGAGAACACGCGGCTTGAGATTCTTTGGACTATTGTCCCCACGGTAATTCTGATCGCGATGGCTATTCCCGCCACTCGCACCCTGATCCAAATGTACGACACAGGTGGCGAGGATCTCTCGATCGAAGTCCGAGGCTACCAATGGAAGTGGCAGTACAAATACCTGGATGAAGACCTGAACAGTACGTTTGGCTTCTTCAGCAATCTGTCCACGCCCCGAACGGAAATCGAAGGGACGTCTGCCAAGGGCGAACATTATCTGCTCGAGGTCGATAACCCGCTGCGTATTCCCGCGAATCGCAAGGTGCGGTTCTTGCTGACCGCCGAGGATGTGATTCACGCGTGGTGGGTCCCCGATTTTGGCATCAAGCGGGATGCGATCCCTGGGATTCTGAACGAACTCTGGACTATTGCCCCGGAGCCGGGAATCTACCGGGGTCAATGTACGGAGCTTTGCGGCAAGGACCATGGTTTCATGCCAGTGGTCGTTCAGGTCATGCCGGAAGACGATTATGACGTCTGGTATGCAGCCCAGCTGGAGGCCGAAACCACTCGCAAAGAGGCGCTGTCGAAGACCTTTACGCATGAGGAGCTAATGGCCGAAGGCGAAAAGGTGTACGGCACCTTCTGCGCCTCTTGCCACCAGGTGAATGGACAGGGTGTGCCGCCGGTATTTCCGGCCCTCGCCGGCTCGGCGATTGCGACGGGCCCGGTGGAAGACCACCTGGACATCATTATCTACGGTAAGGCTGGAACCGCGATGCAAGCGTTCGGAAAGCAGCTTGACGCGGCTCAAATCGCTGCGGTGACTCATTATGAGCGGCACGCCTGGGGGAACAACACGGGCGACATTACTCAGCCGCGGGACGTTATTGCCCGTTCTGAAGCCGCCCGGTGACTGAATCAAGGACTTTTGAGAGGTTCTCGAAATGAGTGAAGTAGTCGTTTCTCATCATGACGATGACCATGGGCACCATGGGCCTGACAAAGGGCTGGCTCGCTGGTTGTTCACCACCAACCATAAGGACATTGGCACGCTGTACCTGTGGTTCAGCTTCGCCATGTTTCTGATCGGCGGTGTCATGGCGCTGATCATTCGGGCTGAGTTGTTTCAGCCCGGCCTGCAATTTGTGGAGCCCGCATTTTTCAACCAGATGACGACCAATCACGGTCTCATCATGGTCTTTGGCGCCATCATGCCGGCCTTCGTCGGGCTTGCGAATTGGTTGATACCGATGATGGTCGGAGCGCCGGACATGGCGCTGCCCAGAATGAATAACCTCTCGTTCTGGATCCTGCCCTTCGCGTTTTCGATGATGATATCGACACTGTTTATGGAAGGTGGTGGTCCTAACTTCGGGTGGACCTTCTACGCGCCGCTGTCCACGACCTATGCGCCTCCGTCGGTCACCTTCTTCATCTTCGCGGTCCACCTGATGGGCGCGTCCTCCATCATGGGCTCGATCAATATCATCGCGACCATTCTCAACATGCGTGCCCCCGGCATGACGTTTATGAAGATGCCGTTGTTCGTCTGGACTTGGCTCATTACGGCGTATCTGCTCCTGGCGGTCATGCCGGTTCTCGCCGGTGCCGTGACCATGATGCTGTTCGACATTCACTTCGGGACCAGCTTCTTCAACGCCGCTGGCGGCGGCGATCCGGTGATGTTCCAACATATTTTCTGGTTCTTTGGCCATCCCGAGGTCTACATCATGATCCTGCCAGCGTTCGGGATCGTGTCCCAGATCATCCCGACCTTCGCGCGCAAGCCGCTATTCGGATATGACTCCATGGTGTATGCGACCGCGAGTATCGCGTTCCTGTCGTTTATCGTGTGGGCTCACCACATGTTCACCGTGGGTATGCCTCTCGCAGGGCAACTGTTCTTCATGTATTCGACGATGCTGATAGCCATCCCGACGGGCGTTAAGGTGTTCAACTGGGCGGCTACCATGTGGCAAGGATCGATGACCTTTGAGACGCCCATGCTGTTCGCCATCGCCTTCGTGATCCTGTTCACGCTTGGTGGGTTTTCGGGTCTGATGCTGTCCATCACGCCGGTCGACTTCCAGTATCACGACACGTACTTTGTGGTCGCGCACTTTCACTATGTGTTGGTGCCTGGCGCGCTCTTCTCCATTATCGCGGCGGTCTACTACTGGTTGCCGAAGTGGAGCGGACGTATGTACGACGAGCGGCTCGGCAAGACCCACTTTTGGCTATCGTTCATCGGCGTGAACGTCACGTTTTTCCCGCAGCATTTTTCGGGCCTCGCGGGCATGCCGCGGCGCATTCCCGACTACGCTCTGCAGTTTGCGGATTTCAATATGGTGTCAAGTATTGGCGCGTTCATTTTCGGCTTCTCGCAGGTGTTCTTCCTGTTTGTGCTGATTCACGCGATCCGCAGCGGCAAGCCGGCGACCGATCGGGTGTGGGAAGGCGCGCATGGTCTCGAGTGGACATTGCCGTCGCCGGCGCCGTATCACAGCTTTACCCAGCCCCCGAAAGTGTCTGAATCGGAGGCGCACTCCTGATCCGGGCAGGGGTTAGACAGTTCGAGCCATCGAATCACTCTTCAGAATGCAGAGGTGTGAGTTATGAGCTCCGCATCTACTGACGATGCTTCGGTAACGGGTCCGCAGG
>JBMTYG010000051.1:0-19548 GCA_049454295.1 Pseudomonadales bacterium | reverse complement strand
GGCTTGCTCGCGAGCAAGCCAACACGAATATGGCTATCTGCATCGATGCACGCAGCAGGACGCTTGCGCGTTTCAGCGAAATCCTGCTCGGCATCGATCGCATGAATGTGGACTGCCAGATCATCTATCTCGATGCGCAGACCGCCACCTTGGTGAAACGCTTCAGCGAAACGCGGCGTCGGCACCCGCTAACCTCCGCTGGGACCGATCTGATCGAGGCGATAGAGGCGGAGCGCGACCTGCTCGAAGATATTGCGGATCTCGCCGACCTGACCATCGACACCACGCTCCTGCCCGGACGCGCGCTCAGCGAGCTGATTCGTGACCGGATCGTGGGCAGCACACAGAACGGTTTATCGCTCCTGTTTCGCTCATTCGGCTACAAGTACGGCGTGCCGGTGGACGCCGATCTGGTGTTCGATGTGCGCTGTCTGCCGAACCCTTTTTGGGAGCCGACACTTCGCGCGCTCGACGGACGCGACCCGGCCATCGCGACATTCCTTGAACGGGAGCCAATGGTGCACGCGATGGCCGAGGACATCGGCGCCTATCTCGACCGCTGGCTTCCGCGGTTCGAACTCGATCAGCGCACCTACATGACTGTTGCTATCGGCTGCACGGGTGGGCAGCATCGCAGCGTCTATCTCGTGAAACTCCTCGCAGAGCGCTTTCGCGGACGCTTTGCCGACGTGCTGGTGCGGCACCGCGAGCTTGCGAACTGATTTCACGACGCCGAAACAATCACCCAACGCTAGGAACCGGAACGTGCTCACGGCGACACTCGAGATCGTCAACCGCCTTGGTTTGCACGCGCGTGCCGCAAGCCGTTTGGTGAGTACTGCCCGTGTTTTCAAAAGCAACATCCGACTGACACATGGCGAGAGCGAAGCCGACGCGAAGAGCATCATGAGCGTGCTGTTGCTGGCCGCGCCGCAGGGCGCCGCGCTTCAGGTCACTATTGAGGGACCGGACGCTCTGGACGCGCTCGAGGCATTGCGCGCATTGATTGACAGCCGCTTCGGCGAGCCCGAGTGATCGGCGCGAAATCATGTCGTTCCAGGAACAGCTTGCTGAAGTCATCGAGTCTTTCGACTCGGGCGCGCTCGATGAGACCCGGCTGCTCCTTGAATCCCTGACTCCGCAGGAAACCGCCAATCTACTGACATCCACGCCGCCGCACGTCCGACAAGTGCTATGGGAACTCCTCGGTGAAGAGGAGGCGTACCAGGCGCTCGGTTACCTGCAAGACGACGTCCGCGGCGATTTCCTGGAGTCGATGCAGGCCGAAGAGCTGATCGCGGCGCTGGAGGAGATCGACTACGACGACTTCGTAGATATCCTGCAGCAACTGCCGGCCACGCTCACCCAGGAAGTGCTCGCGGGCATGGATGCAACGGACCGCGCCCGGGTCGAGGCAATCCTTGCCTATCCGGAAGACAGCGCCGGCGGTCTCATGAACGCGGATGCGATCACGGTGCAGCCACGCCACTCGGTGGAACTCGTGTTGCGCTATCTGCGTCTGCGCAAGGACCTGCCAGACGCGCTGGACGCGCTCATTGTGGTGAACGAGAGCGGCGCCTACGTGGGCATCGTCACCATCAACCGACTCCTTACCGCGGATCCTACGGTCACGGTGCGCGAGATCATGGATACGGAGATAGAACCGATCCCCGTCGACACCCTCGACAACGAGGTCGCACGCATCTTCTCGGAAGAGGACCGCGTTTCCGCACCGGTAGTCGATAGTCAAGGTCACGTGTTGGGACGCATCACCATCGACGATGTCGTCGACGTCATCCTCGAAGAGGCAGACGAGGCAATCCTCGCGCCGAAGGGTCTCGACACGGAAGACGACACCTTCGCGCCGGTCCTGAAATCGGTGCGACGCCGCTCGCTCTGGCTCGGTATTAACCTTCTTACCGCATTCCTGGCGGCATCGGTCATCAACGCATTCGAGAGCACCATCGCCGAGGTGGTTGCGCTAGCCGTCCTCATGCCGATGGTGGCGAGCATGGGCGGCGTGGCGGGCAGCCAGGTACTCGTGCTGGTGATTCGCGGGATGGCGCTCGGTCAGATCAGCCGCGCCAATGTGGGCTATCTTATCAATCGCGAAATCGCCATCGCCGCTCTGAACGGACTGCTCGTCGCCACGGTCGTGGCGGCGGTTGCGGCGCTCGCCTTCCGGGATGCGCGCCTCGGCGGGATCATCGCCGCCGCCATGGTGATCAACCTGATCATGGGCGGTATTGCCGGCAGCGTGCTGCCCGGCGTGTTGCGACGGCTCGACATCGATCCGGCTATCGCGGGGGGCGTCGTGCTCACCACGATCACCGACGTCACCGGGTTCTTTGTCTTTCTTGGACTCGCGACCCTGGTCTACCTGTAACGTGGGTTGAAGGGGCCCCTCATCTCCCGGTGTCAGGCGCCGCCACGTTATCGCCTCAGCCGCCGGCAATCATCAGCGACCCAACAAGCATGCTGGGGGCATTCAGGTTGCCGCGCAGGTCCGGGTCGTCGCCGATTGCCACGATATCCCGAAACATGTCACGAAGATTACCGGCGACAGTGCATTCATCCACTGGCCACACCGCCTCACCGTTTTCTACCCAGAATCCCGCCGCCCCTCGAGAATAATCGCCCGTGACACCGTTGACGCCCTGACCGATCAGCTCGGTGACGATTAGACCGCGCCCGAGCAGCCGCAAAAGCTCCGCCTGTGGTCGCACATCGCCCTGCACCAAGAGATTGTGCACTCCGTCGGCATTTCCTTCAGGGCGCAAATTGAGTCGACGCGCCGAGTAAGCCGATAGGATGTAGCGCTCCACCACCCCGTGCCGAATAAACGCCTTCTCTGAGGTAGCCACACCGTCGCTGTCAAACGAGGCGCTGCCGATACGTCCTGGCAAAAACGGGCGCTCAACCAGCGAGAGCATGGGGCTCGTCACCGTCTGCCCAAGACTGTCCAGCAAAAACGATGCCTTGCGGTACTGCGCACCGCCGGCGAGGGCGCCAAGCAGACTGCTGATGAGCCCCGCCGCGGTCATCGGCACAAACAGAACCGGAAAACGCCCGGTCGGTGCCTTTCGCGGCGAAAGTCGCGCCAGCGTACGCCGCGCCGCCTCGCGACCGACCGCCTCCGCGGGGTCAAGTGCATCAGGATTGCGCGCCTGGGTGTACCAATAATCGCGCTGCATGCCGTCTGCTGCTTCCGCGATCAATGTGGCGCTGAGCGCATGGCGGGTGCCTGCATGGGTGCCGAGGAAACCTTGGCTGTTACCGTAGACCCGACAGGCCTGATACGTGCTGACTTGCGCACCCTCGGAGTTCACGATCCTGTCATCCATCGACCGGGCTGCCCCCTCGCAGGCGAGGGCCAGCGCCTCGGCCCCCGCGGGATCGATGGTCCAGGGGTGGAAGAGATCGAGGTCAGGCAGCTGGCGGGGTGCCAGTCCCGGGTCGGCGAGACCGTTGAATCGGTCTTCCTGCGTGTGCCGGGCGATATTGAGCGCAGCACGCACGGTCTCGGCAATCGCCTGGGGACGGCTATCAGAGGTGCTGGCCGATCCTTTGCGCGCACCGACATAAACGGTGATACCAAAACCACGATCCTGGTTGAACTCGACGGTTTCGAGCGCACCCATGCGTACGGTGACAGTGAGACCTGCCTCCACACTCGCCGACACCTCGGCGGCGCTCGCGCCCTGTCGACGCGCTTCCGCCAGAATATCGGTCGCGAGCTCCTGAAGCCGCGCGCGCTCGTTGCGCACATCAAGGGTGTCGTCTGTCCGCTTCTCCATCTCGTTCCTCTCGCTTTCCCGACTCACATGCTGCCCGCGCTTGCGTTACCCTGTGCGCCATGGACGAATCCTATGTCAGCAAAACTGCTCGCAAACGCGAGGCTCTCGAGCTTCAGGCACTCGGACAGACGCTTGCGGGACTGAAACGGGCGCAGCTCGAGACTCTGCCGCTGCCCGACAAGCTGGCCCAGGCTCTGTTTGACTATCAGCGCTTCACCACTCACGAGGCGCGACGGCGGCAGATGCAATTCATCGGTCGCCTGATGCGCGATCTCGACACAGCCCCCATCGTCGAAGCGCTGGCCACGCTGCGCGGCGAATCCGCGGACGCGCGCTACCGTCAGCATGAGGCAGAGCACTGGCGCGATCGCCTGATCGCGGAGCCCGAGATGCTCACCGCCTTCATCGAGACATATCCTGACTGCGACCGACAGGCGGTACGCCAGGCGCTCACGCGCGCGCGAAAACCCGCGGGCGAGGTGGAAACACGAACTGCGCATCGCGCCTTGTTCAGGATTCTGCGGGAGCAAATCCCAGAGGCGTAGACGCAAACACCACTCACGCTCGCGTTCCACCCATGATGACCTCATCTACTCGCAGAGTCGGCTGCCCGACCCCCACAGGTACGCTCTGCCCCTCCTTCCCACAAACACCAACCCCCTGATCGAGCGCGAGATCATTGCCAACCATGGAGATGCGGTTCATCACCTCCGGACCATTGCCAATGAGTGTTGCGCCGCGAATCGGGCGGGTGACGCGACCATTTTCGATGAGGTACGCCTCCGTCGCCGAAAATACGAACCGACCGGACGTGATATCCACTTGGCCGCCGCCAAAATTTACCGCGTAAACGCCGCGCGACACGCTGCTCAGGATTTCCGCTGGATCGTGGTTGCCGGCGCGCATGAAGGTGTTTGTCATGCGCGGCATCGGCAGGTGCGCAAAGCTCTGGCGTCGACCATTGCCCGTGCTCACCGTATTCATCAGGCGGGCATTGAGCTTGTCCTGCAAATAACCGCGCAACACGCCGTTCTCTATCAGGACCGTTGTGCCCGTAGGCGTGCCCTCGTCATCGACGGACAGGGACCCACGCCGACCAGATAAACTGCCATCGTCAACCACCGTACACAGCGGCGAGGCGACGCGCTCACCAATGCGGTTCGAGAACGCCGAGCTGCCCTTGCGATTGAAGTCGCCCTCAAGCCCATGCCCCACCGCCTCGTGCAACAGCACGCCGGGCCAGCCCGGCCCCAGTACCACGGTCATCGGCCCCGCCGGCGCATCCTCGGCCTCGAGGTTCACCAGCGCCGTGCGCACCGCCTCCCGCGCAAGCCCCAGAGCGAAATCACCTGCCAGAAAATGGGCAAGGTCCGTGCGCCCACCGCCGCCCGCGGAGCCGCGTTCACGCCGCGAACCCTGAACGACGATAACCGAGACATCGAGGCGAACCAGAGGGCGGATGTCCGCCGCCAACGTGCCATCGGTCGCCACTACGAGTACATACTCCTGACTCGCGCTGAGCCGAACCGAGACCTCTTGCACACGAGGATCCTGCCGCCGAGCCTCAGCATCCACCGCTGCCAGCAGCGCAACCTTCGCCTGCTCGTCGAGACTCGTGATCGGATCCGTGCCCGGATAATGTCGCGTGGCCATGACGGCGGCGGCCGTTTTGACACGACCCTCCTGCCCATGGCGCGCGATCGAACGCGCTGCATCCGTCGCCGCAGCAAGCGCGGGTAGCGCAATATCCTCGGCATAAGCGAACCCGGTGCGATCGCCGCTCACCGCACGCACGCCCACGCCACGATCCAGGCTGAAGGTACCATCCTTGACGATACCGTCCTCAAGCGCCCAAGACTCGGCGCGCTGGTGCTGAAAATAAAACTCGCCGAGATCAATGGAGGACGTTGCAAGCCGCGCGAGCAACCGCTCGATGTCCGCAGACCCAATGCCCGCGGGCGCCCAGAGTTGATCTTCGACGCTTGCCAAGAGTTCGTTCATGAATTCCTCCGCTCGGCGCTGGTCTTGGTCGCCGAATCTTCCGCTTCAGTCCCCACCGGGTTGGTATCTGGCGCACCCACCGGCACTTCAACCGCGCGCTCCTCGGAATCCGTGGCGAACACGCTGAGCAGTTGCACGCGCGGATTTTCCACCGTGCCCGTCACACGGTAGCGCGCGCTGCTGAATGTCTCGAGCGGTTTACGCAACACCCGTTCGCCCACCAGCACGCCCAACCCGGCGATAGGGTTAGCCAAGCCGAGATAGGCCGCATACCAGGGCAGGCTTCGATTCACCGGCAGCGTCACCACCATTTCATGGTCAAGCGCGCGCTCCGCCAGCTGCACTGTGCCAGTCATGCGCAGCTTGATGCCGGTTCCTTCCACAGACAACGGCTTCAGGAAACGCAAGGTCCCGGTTTCAAACCCGAGCTCAGCGCGTAGTTCATCGAAACTGAGTCCGCGCCCAAAGACATCGGAAAAATCGAGACTCATTCGCTTTGCGATGGTGGTGAAGTTAAGCAGGCTCAGAATGCGCTGCGTTCCCCCGCCCGCCGCGACTTCGAGGAAGCGCCCGTCATCGGCACTCACCGCTGCGACCCCCCTGAGCGCGGCCAAGCTGAAGGCCGCCGGTGATCCCGGCCAACTGACCACGCCGTCGACCTGCGCGCGCTTCGAAGCCACGTTCGGGGCGTATCCCCAAAGCGGCAATACCTCCGCCAAATTGCCCATGCTCAGCGTTCCCGCAAACTCCGTGACGTTGTTATCGCCGCGCCATACGAGACCGTCCGAAGAGGCGATCGCAACCTTGCGCAGCTCCGCTTCGATATCCGTCACACGCAGATCCGCGCCTTCAGGCACCAGTCGGAAGGACCAGCGTCCATAATCCGCATCGCCCACGGTCATCTGACGGATCGTCACCCGCGCGGGGGGGACGCTTCGAATCAGCGCGGGGGACAGCGGATCGTCGCGCCCGCTGCCGCGCTCAAGCCAGAGGTCATCCACGTCCACCGTCAGCGCGGGGCGATCTGCGCTCGCGGTCCGCTGCCAGCGCAGGCGCGCATCCAATCGATCACTCTCGAGCCGAGTATCGAGGCCGGCCTCGACCAGATCAGCTTCGAGCAGCGCATTTCGCGTGACCAACCCGCCGAGCAGCAGCGTTTCCACCTCAAATGCCTGGAGGCGGACGGGTACCGGAAAACGCGGCAAGGGTGGCAGGGTCATCGGCGCCGGAGCGTTGTCCGTTGCCTCCGGATAGAGCAGATCATCGAGCCCATCGTCCTGCCACTCGGCGAGTAAGGCGCGTGGATCAAGCTCGCCGAGGCGACCGGTGACCAGTACTTCGCGCGCGCTGGTCTCCACCGGCATGGGTCGAGCGCCCATTCCAATGCTGCCACGGGCGAGCGCGTACTCCGCCGCCAGCCCGGATGCGGCGCCCTTCTGCGCGGGCTTTGGCTGAGTCTCCGCCGGCAGAAACGCAAGCCATCCCGCGAGATCGCGATAATCGAAGGTGAGCCGTCTTTCATCGTCGAGCAGCAGCTCGAGCGCGAACGCGGTCGGCTCTTCCGCAAGCTTGGCGTAGGCGCCGGGCAGACGCACCGTCATACCCTCCAGATCAGAGCGGACGGACAACCGGGCGGGAGCGGCGGGCGCTCGCGCATCATCACGACGCCGGGGTGCAGGCAAGTCCAGCGTGGCGCGAAAACGCGCCGAGCCGCGCAAAATTCCCAGGTCAGGCAGAGCGCCAACCCGCCATACATCCGCGGAACCCGCGGTACCCACGACGTCGAACAGAAAACGGTCATTTTCTGCCCGAACGGACACCGTCGAGGGGGCGCCGAACAGCTGGCCGTTAAGCGCCGACGCTGCAATGGTATCGGGATACCGATAGCGCGCCTGACCGCGCAGGTCGATGAATTCCAGCCGGTA
Source organism: Pseudomonadales bacterium (assembly GCA_049454295.1). Classification (GTDB taxonomy): domain Bacteria; phylum Pseudomonadota; class Gammaproteobacteria; order Pseudomonadales; family Azotimanducaceae; genus UBA7803. Next base: position 11,825 of record JBMTYG010000051.1, on the reverse strand, counting down.
GCCCGGCATGCTGAGGTCAACACCCGACAGCTCAGAGGTGAGCGCCACCTCGAGCCGTTCCGAGGTTGCCGGGGCGTCAGCGGTATCGACGGTACGCAAAGGAATGGTCAGGGCACCCTCGATCGTGGCTGGGCCGCGACCGCTCCAGTCAGGCGCGACAAATGGCATCCATCCCGCCAACGGCGATGAGCGCACGAGATCGAAGGCTGATGTCGCATCTGCGCTGGCGCGCAATTGGAGATCCGCAACCCCGGCGTTGTCACGCAGAGTTACGCGAGATCCATCCAGAACTGCGCCGAGCGCGCGTGCAGCGTCGGCGCGCACACGCACCTCGCGCCCGGCAACCTCCAGATACCCCGACGCCGCGGTAACCTCGGGCCAGTCGGGATGAAATTTGAGTCGGGCATTGTTGAACTCACCCGCGATCTCAAGGCGTCGACCACGGTCGTCGGGCGCGGCTCGAAACTGTCCCTGATAGGCGAGGCGGCCACCGCGAATCTCGCCATCCATCGGCGCGCCAGTCAGGAACTCATAGAGCTTCGGCGGCAGCTTGAGCGGTACCAGCCGCCGCGCCGTTGGCACATCGATCGCGTCCACGGCCACCAGCGCCGCCAGCCGCCGGTCACGCTCATCGGGACCCATGCGCGAAATGGCGAGCCCGCCGGTCGCGTGCACATCGGCAAACCGCACATCGAGCGCGGGCGCCCTCAGGCTGACGGTCTCCCGACGCACATAGGCTCTGATCTGTCCAACGGCCCGGGTGACATCGAATACGTCTGACAGCAGGTCGGGAAACCCGATACGAAAATCATCGGCTGCGACATCGAGCTGCAGCCGATGCCCGGCATCCGCGAGCGAGCCCCCATCGAGCGGTGGCGTGACCCCCGTCACCCGACCGGACGCGTGGCGCAGATAAGGCACCCCCTTGTAGCCATCAAGCGCCAGATCGCGAACATCAAAGCGATAGCCCAGGGCACGGGTGGCGAAGGGATAGACCAGCCGGATGTCGGAGACTATCGCCGCCGGCGCGAGCGCCTGCAGCCACCGACGCAGCGGCTCGGAATTGCGCGCGGCGCTTTCCAGGAGCGCGACGGTGCTCGGCAAGTCCAGAGAATCGAGCGCTGCGTGGACACCGTCCCGATTACGCAGCACGCGGATGGGCTGCAGCGCGAGACGCTGCTCGCCATGGGTGACCAGCAAGGAGTCGATGCTGCCCCACTGCTGCGCCTGATCCCCGCGCGCGCTGCCGCTCACGGCAGCAGAAAAACCGGGATCTCCCGCATCCAGCGCGCCGCGCACCCGGGCGGCCAGCCAGCCCCCCCGAGCCTGTGGAGATGCGCCATCCCATCCGAGGTCGAGTTCATCCAGTGCCAATCGACCGCGTCCCAGTAACGGCGCGGGGACCACGAAGCCCGACGCTTTCACGGTCAGTTGCAGGTCCGGCACAGCGCGGGTCCAACCGGCGCGCCGGGCGATGTCAAACGAGGCTTCGCAGCGCGGCGCGCTACAGTCCTGGTCGAGATTGGCGAGGTGCACGCGGTGCCGCGATAGCCCTTCACGGTGCGTTCCAATCCACGAGACGGCGAGGGCGCTCGGCGCTCCCTGATCTCTTTGCAACGAGACCGTCCCCGAAAACTGCAGCTGATCCGCGCGTTCGATCAGCGGCAGCGGATCAAAACCATCACCGCCTGGCATGTCCGCAAGACGCCACGGTCCGGACCCGGTTTTGCGCAGACGCAGTGCGCCGTCCTGGACTCGCGCGCGAAACACGACTACGTGTCCGCGGATCAACGACTCGATCAGATCGAGCTCGGCGTGCACGTCATCCAGGCGACCCGCGTTCAATTCGACGCGCTGTACCTTGAGCACTGGATTCAGGTGGCGCCATTCTCCCTCGACGCCGCGGAGCTGCACGCCCCGCGGGGACAGCAACAGGTTCAACATCGGCTCAGCGTGCGGGAGCAGCGCGACGGCCGCGCGACCGAATACCTCGAGCACCGCAATCGCGAGTACCACCAGCACGATAAAGCTGAGCAGGGGTCGCAGCAGGAGATGCAATGCGTTCTCGAGGCCTCAATCAGAGTCGCGAGGATAGCGTTTTGCAACGCGCTGTCCTACCGGACGCTTCCGCGGATGCAAAAGAGCTCGGTGTCACGGGCTGCGCCGCATCTCCTGCACCAGCACGACATCGAACTGACCCGGACCGTAGCTGGGCTCCACCTGCAGGCGCACGGGTCTTCCGATGGTGCGGGAGAGACCGGCGAGCTGCGCCGCATCTTCATCCAGCAGACGATCAACAACGGTACCCTCGGCCCGAATGAGATACTCCATGCCCCCCGCGGCAGCATCCATAGAGCGACCTTGCGCGTGCTGCAGGATTGAGCGGAATGCTTCGATACACGTGCTCTCCGCGGTCTTGACGCGCCCGAGTCCGCCGCAGCGGGCGCAGGGTTCGCAGAGCTGCTGCGACAGGCTTTCGCGCGTGCGTTTGCGGCTCACAATCACCAGCCCGAGCGCGGAGAAGCCGTCGCAGCGCAGCCGCGCCGGGTCGGTCTCCGCCGCTTTTTCCAGAGCCCGCAATACCTGACGCTGGTGCTCTTCATCCCGCATATCAATGAAGTCGATGACGATGATTCCGCCAAGATTGCGCAGCCTGAGCTGCCGTGGGATGGCTTGGGCCGCCTCGAGATTGGTGCGAAATACCGTTTCCTCAAGGTTGTCTGAACCGAGAAAGCTGCCGGTATTGACGTCAACCGTGATCATTGCCTCGGTTTGCTCGATCACGAGGTATCCGCCGGAACGCAGCGGCACGCGAGGAACGAGCGCGCGGGCAAGTTCATCCTCAACGCCATAACGCTCAAAGAGCGGTCGCTGCTCCTGATAAAGATGCACCCGTTCTCTGAATTCCGGTAGGAAGTCACGCACGAAATCGAGCACACGCTGGTAGGTTTCAACGTGGTCGATGCGAATGTGCTCGAGCCGCGGGCTCGAGAGATCGCGGATGACGCGGATATGGACGGGTAGTTCCTGGTATAGCAGTGTGGGCCCCTGCACCTGGCGTTTCTTGTCGAGCACCTTGTCCCACAGCCGCGCGAGCACCCGGATATCGGTTTCGATCATGGCCTCGTCGACACCCTCAGACGCGGTGCGGGCAATGATTCCCAGGCCCACGCCCTGAGCCTCACGCACCGCGGCAATCGCTGCACGCAGGCGTTCACGCTCGGTCTCTTCGTCGCTGCGCTGGGACATACCGAGGTGGTCATTGCAAGGCATCAGCACGAGATACCGCGAGGCACTCGCCCTCGCCGCGGTCAGGCGCGCGCCCTTGCTCGCGATCGGGTCTTTCGCCACCTGCACCATGATCTGCTGACCTTCATGCAGCAGGTCGCGGATATCCGGGGCGCGTTCCTCGGCGCCCTCTCCCAAGATGAGTCTCGGCCCCTCGATGTCACGCGCATGCAGAAAGCCAGGGCGCTCAAGACCAATGTTGACGAAGGCCGCCTGCATGCCTGGCACGATACGCTCCACGCGACCCAGATAGATGTTGCCGGTCAAGCTGTAGCCTTCTGCACGCGCCAGGTGTATCTCGTGCGGCAGACCCGCGGCGAGCAGCGCCACGCGGGTTTCGAAATCGTTGACGTTGATCAGCACCTCTTCAGCGACGCTCATGCCTGCTCCTGCTGCTCACCCGCCGCCCCACGCCGCAGCGCCCACGTATCCACGCCGAGATCTTGGAGCAGCCCATCGGTCTCCGCCAGCGGTAGTCCGACGACATTGCTGAAGCTTCCCTCGATAGCGCTCACAAACACCGCGCCGAGCCCCTGGATGGCGTAAGCCCCCGCCTTGTCCATACCTTCCCCGGTCTCGGAATAAGCAAACGCCTCTTCCCGCGAAATCGGTCGAAAGTGCACGCGCGTTCGCACCAGCGTCACACGGCAGTCGTCATCGCGGCGCACGGCCACAGCCGTGAGCACCTCGTGGGATCGGCCCGCAAGAGCCAGCAACATGCGCTGCGCCTCAGCGCTATCAGCGGGTTTGCCGAGCACGGCATCATCGAGTACCACCGTGGTATCTGCGGCGACCACCACACACCCAGGCGCTGCCAGCGCGAGCGCTTTGGCGCGCGCGAGACGCCGCACATAGGGTTCCGGCTTTTCATTGACCCGCACGGATTCATCAACAGCAGGATCCGGCAGGCGGACTTCGAACGGCAGTCCTATTTGCTTCAGCAAATCCGCGCGTCGCGGCGACCCCGACGCCAGTACGAGCGGCGCAAATCGATTCATGACACAGGTATCCGACTACGCAGCGCATGCAGCGCAAGGACCACAAACGGCCAGGCGACGAAGCTCATGAGCGGTGGCCCAAGCACGTGCCAACCCAATCCGCGACCATCAATCAACGCGAGCACGACCATATGGACCAGCCCGGTTCCGACCAGGAGCAGCGCAATCACGGCACCCTGTTGCAACCAGGTGTACATGCGCAAACGTTCATAGAACCGCCAGCCAAACCAGGTGATGGTCGCGAGCAACGCGCCATTGAGCCCGAGGGGATCCGCCTGCAGCACATCGACAGCAATACCGGTAATCCAGGCCGCTACCAGACCGACTCGATCGGGTAACTCCATCACCCAGTAGAACAGCACCAGCGCAACCCACGCCGGCCGCAGCCAGCCAAGCCAGTCAGGCAAGGTCTCCGGTAAATGCAGAATGGCCAGCACCATGGCACAGAGCAGCGTGAACAGAATCAGCCATCCGCCGCGGGCAGGATTCATGGCTGCGGCTCTATCGACGCAGTCGGGGCCGCGACATCGAGGAGCACCAGCAGATGCCGGGCTCGATCGAGTTCCGCGAGCGGCGTGACACCCACCATGGCAAACGCAGCCGTCGGTTCAATACGCACTGACGAGACCCGTCCGACCGGGAAGCCCGGCGGAAATCCGCCGCCGAGACCCGAAGTTTCTACCAGGTCACCCTCATGTACGTCGGTCGTGATGGGTATGTTCTCGAGTTCAAGCAGAAAGGGCTCGCCGGTCCCCGCCGCGATGCTACGCACCCCATTGCGGTTGAGCTGCACCGGTACAGCGTGGGTCGCATCGGTCAAAAGCAGTACCCGACTCGTGTATGCGCCGACCTCCGTGACGCGACCGAACAGACCGCGCGCGTCAATGACCGGCGCATCCTGCACCACCCCGTGCGCCGAGCCCTTGTCGAGGATGATTTGTCGTGTCTCGGGATGGGGCACAACGCCGATGAGTTCGGCCACAAGCACGCGCGACGCGACCCTGGCGCGGCTGCCGAGCAGCGCCCGTAAACGGTCATTTTCTGCCTTGAGGCCCTCATACTGCTGCGCCATCCGCGACAGGGCGAGAATTTCCTCCGCCTGGGCGGCATTACGCTCGAGCAACATCTCGCGCGTGGCGAAGACGTCCCCCAACTCACCGCCCGCCAGATACGGCGCTTGCGCAAGAACAAAGAGCGGCACCAGCGCCGACGCAAGCTGCGTGCGCAGCGGTTCCAGCAGGCGCGTATTGACCTCGAGCGCCAGGGTCGTTGCGGAGAGGAGTAACAGCCCTGCCAACAGGTAACCGGCTCCCGATCTGCGGACGAACAACGCCTTCATCGGCGGTCTCCGCGCATGCGCTATTCAGTGGAGAGCAGATCCGCGGTGCCGTCGCGGTCCATCATTTCAAGCGCCTTCCCGCCGCCGCGCGCAACGCAGGTCAGGGGATCGTCGGCAACGATCACGGGGAGTCCGGTTTCCTCTTGCAGCAGGACATCGAGATCACGCAGCAGCGCGCCGCCACCGGTCAGCACCATGCCGGTATCCGCAATATCAGCAGCCAGCTCAGGCGGACACTGCTCGAGGGCACTCTTGACCCCCTGCACAATCATCGACAGCGGCTCCTGGAGCGCCTCCAGAATTTCGTTGCTGTTCAGGGTAAAGCTGCGCGGGATACCTTCCGCCAGGTTACGGCCTCGCACGTCGAGTTCTCGGAGGTCCTTCTGTGGGTAGGCAGCCCCGATTTCGCGCTTGATGCGCTCTGCCGTGGCCTCGCCAATCAGGCTGCCCTGGGTGCGCCTGACATAGGCGACGATCGATTCGTCAAAGCGGTCTCCCCCGACTCGGACGGTCTCCGAGTACACCACGCCGTTCAGGGAGATGATCGCAATCTCGGTGGTGCCACCGCCGATATCGACGACCATGTTGCCCTTCGCCTCATCCACCGGCAGCCCGGCACCGATCGCCGCCGCCATCGGCTCTTCGATGAGTCGCACATCGCGGGCGCCGGCAGACAGCGCGCTTTCGCGGATAGCCCGACGCTCGACCTCAGTGGATTTGCAGGGCACGGAGATCAGCACGCGCGGGCTCGGACGGATCATCGAGTTCTCATGCACCTTGCCGATAAAATACTTGAGCATTTTTTCGGTGACCAGGAAATCCGCTATCACCCCGTCCTTCAGCGGGCGAATGGCGGTGATATTGCCGGGGGTCCGACCCAGCATCTTTTTCGCGTCAAGCCCCACAGCGGCCACGGTTTTTTGGTTGCCGATCTGACGAATAGCCACCACCGAGGGCTCGTCGAGGACGATACCCTGATTGCGCACATAGATGAGGGTGTTCGCAGTACCGAGATCGATCGACAGATCTCGAGAAAACATCCCGCGGATAAATTTGAGCATAGTCGGGGAAACCAGTCGGGTTCAGGAGCACAGCGGCGAACAATCGGGCCCTCGGGCTTTGCGCCCCGCGCCGACTGTGCGAGTGCTGCTACTTTAACAACTCGGCGTGAGTGTTGGCACCTCCCCGCTTTTTCTCTAGGCTCTTTATCCCCCACGAGGCGCCCGTAACATTCATGGCTGACATTGACATTGATCACCTTTGCCGGCTGGCGCGCCTCGAGCTCGATCCCGCGGAACGCGCGGCCGCTGAGGCGGACCTGCAGCGCATCATCGCCATGGTAGATGAAATGCAGGCGGTCGATACGTCCGGCGTTACCCCGCTCGCTCATCCACTGCCCGGCATTCAGCGACTGCGCGCAGACGCGGTGACCGAGACGGTCGATCGCGGCCGTTTCCAGGCACTCGCACCGGCGGTGGAAGATGGGCTGTATCTCGTGCCCCGGGTCGTGGAGTGATGAGCGCCATGGACAGCACCGCGGCAAGCACGCCGCACGCCTACGCTTCGCTTGCGAGCCTTGCGCGAGGTCTGCGCAGCGGCGCGTTTTCCAGCCTTGAACTCACCGCCTACTTTCTCGAGCGCATCGAGCGGCTCGATCAAGACCTGAATAGCTTCGCAACGGTGACCCCCGAGCGGGCACTGGCGCAGGCCGAGGCCGCCGATGTGCGCTTCGCCCGAGGGACTGCCACGCTACTCACGGGCATTCCGCTCGCGCACAAGGACTTGTTCTGCACCGCTGGGGTAACGACCGCCTGTGGATCGCGCATGCTCGCCAACTTCGTCGCGCCCTACGACGCCACGGCAGTCGAACGGCTTGATGCAGCGGGCGCAGTCATGGTCGGCAAGACCAACATGGACGAGTTCGCCATGGGCTCGTCGAACGAAACCAGCTGGTTCGGTCCGGTGGGCAATCCCTGGGATCACGCGCGCGTGCCCGGAGGGTCCTCGGGCGGCTCAGCAGCAGCGGTTGCCGCGGGTCTCGTCCCAGTCGCATCAGGCACCGACACCGGCGGTTCCATCCGACAGCCCGCCGCATTCTGCGGGCTCTCCGGGATCAAGCCGACGTATGGGCGGATCTCGCGCTACGGCATGGTCGCATTTGCCTCGAGCCTGGATCAGGCCGGGGTCTTCGCTCACGGGGTGGACGATCTGGCGCTGGTGCTCGCCCACATGGCGGGCGCTGATCCGCGCGATTCAACCGCGAGTACACAGATCGATGCATGGCTCGAGGGGGCTCGCGAACGACCCTTGACGGCGCCGGAGCGAGCGCCGGTGATTGGGCTGCCGCGCGAATACTTCGCCGGGCTGCGCACTGGCAGCGAGGCGCTGGACGCCGCGCGGCGAACGCTCGAAGCCGCGGGCTGCACCTTCCGCGATGTGAGTCTGCCGCACTCCGCCATGGCGATCCCCGCCTATTACATCATCGCGGGCGCCGAGGCCTCGACCAATCTGTCGCGCTACGACGGAGTTCGCTACGGACACCGCTGCGAGTCCCCTGCAAATCTCGAAGACCTGTATCGCAGATCGCGCAGCGAGGGCTTCGGACGCGAGGTCAAGCGCCGCATTCTGACCGGCACCTATGCACTCTCCGTCGGCTATTTCGAAGCCTACTACGTGAAGGCACAGCAGCTGCGGCGCCTGATTCAGAACGATTTTCTGGCTGCCTTCGAACAGGTCGACCTGATACTCACGCCCACAGCGCCGGACGTCGCGTTCCCGAAAAACGATCTATCCGGTGATCCCATCGCCATGTATCAGCAGGATATCTTCACCGTACCCGCGAGCCTCGCCGGGTTGCCTGCCATGTCGCTGCCCTGTGGTTTCTCGAACGGGCTGCCGCTTGGTCTGCAGCTCATCGGCCCGCACTTCGGCGAACGCGCGCTCCTCGAGACGGGCATGCTCTATCAGCGCGATACGGATTGGCACGAGCAGCATCCGGCAGGGTATGAACCGTGAAAAACACCTCAACCTTCAGCATTCCTGCAGGCTGGGAGGCCGTCATCGGGCTTGAGGTCCATGTGCAGCTCGCGACGCGAAGCAAGATTTTCTCCGGCGCCTCCACCGATTTTGGCGCTTCGGCCAACGAGCAGGCGTGCGCGGTCGATCTCGCGCTGCCCGGCGTACTCCCGGTACTGAACGCAGAGGCGGTGCGAATGGCGGTGACCTTTGGTCTCGCCATCGGGGCGCAAGTGCACCCGCACTCGGTATTCGACCGCAAAAACTACTTCTATCCCGACCTGCCAAAGGGTTATCAGATCAGCCAGTTCGAACAGCCAATCGTCGGCGCCGGCAAGCTCACGATCACTTTCGAAGACGGCAGCGAACGCGTGGTCGGCATCACGCGAGCGCACCTCGAGGAAGACGCGGGCAAGTCGGTGCACGACGCTTTTCCGGGTCGCACCGGGATCGATCTGAACCGCGCGGGCACCCCGCTGCTCGAGGTGGTGTCGGAACCCGACCTGCGCACACCCGCGGAAGCCGCCGCCTACTTCCGCCGCATGCACAGCCTGGTGCGCTATCTGCGCATCTGCGACGGCAACCTGGCGGAGGGCAGCATGCGCTGCGACGCCAACGTGTCCGTCCGGCCGCGTGGCGAGAGCGCGTTTGGCGAGCGCACGGAAATCAAGAACCTGAACTCGTTTCGATTTCTCGAGCGCGCCATCGAAACTGAAATCGAGCGGCAAATCGACGTGCTCGAGAGCGGCGGCCGCATTCGCCGCGAAACACGCCTGTACGACCCCGACCGCAACGAGACGCGCGCGATGCGGGGCAAAGAACAATCCGAGGACTACCGCTATTTCCCGGACCCCGACCTGATGCCCGTGGTGCTCGAAGCCGGCTACATCGAAGCCATTGCCGCAACGCTGCCGGAGCTGCCGGACGCCCGCCGCGCGCGTTACCAGACGGTGCTCGGACTTCCCGCCTACGACGCCGCGTGGCTAACCGAGGACCCGGATCTCGCCGACTATTTCGAAGCAGTCGCCGATGCTGCAGGCGATGCCAAACTGGCTGCCAACTGGGTCATGGGCGATCTCTCCGCGGCGCTCAATCGCGCGAATCTGGCGATTACCGCCTCACCGGTCGCGCCCCAGGCGCTGGCGGGGCTCATCCTGCGCATCAGGGACGACACGCTCTCCTCCAAGACGGCGAAGACCGTGTTCGAGGCGCTCTGGTCCGGCAGAGGCGATGTCGATGCCGTGATCGAGGAACGCGGACTGCGCCAGGTGAGCGACACGGGCGCGCTCGAAGCGCTGGTGCGGCAGGTGGTTGCTGACAATCCGGCGCAGGTGGCTCAGTACCGCGCCGGTAAAGAGAAGGTGTTCGGCTTCTTTGTCGGCCAGATCATGAAGACGACTCAGGGGACTGCGAACCCGAAGCAGCTGAACGATCTGCTGAAAGCAGCGCTCGCCGCGGACTGATGCGCGTCGCGCTCGCGCGGGGGTAAACTGCTTTCCGACTGACTTAATCAACGACCTTAGCCACAACTAATTCGAGGGGGACTACTTGAGCAAGAAGCCATTACCAGTCGTGGAGTATCTGAAGATTCCCGACGCGGGCGATCCATATCTCGAAGGACACAAATGCGGCGCCTGTGGCGCGATTTTTCTCGGCGCGCGCAGCGTCTGCTCCAAGTGCGGGGCACGCGATCAGATGCAGCAAGTGAAGCTGGCAAACCGCGGCAAACTGTACGCCTACTCTATCGTGCATCGCTCCTTCCCCGGTATCGACGTGCCGTACATCAGTGCGGTGGTCGATCTTGAGGACGGGGCTACCCTCAAGGGCAATCTGATCGGCGTCGATCCGGATCCCGAGAAAATCAAATTCGACATGCCGGTGGAAGTTGTGTTCGCCGATGCCCTGGGTCGCAAGGACCGCGAGGGCAACTCGTACCTTTCGTTCTTCTTCAAAGCCATCGCCTGAACCGGAGCAACGCCATGACTGACGCATACATTGTGGGTGTGGACATGATCAAGTTCGGACGGTTTCCCGATAAAACCGTCCCCCAGATCGGCGCCGAGGCGGCGCTGCTCGCGCTCGACGACTGCGGACTACGCATCCAGGACATGGAAGCGCTCTACTGCGGCAACCTGGGCCAGGCAAGCGGCATGGTCGGGCAGCGCATGCTGCAGCTGATCGGCCAGACTGGTATCCCCGTGGTCAACGTGGCCAACGCTTGCGCCACCGGCGCCACGGCGTTCCGCGAAGCGTGGACCGCGATCAAGGCGGGGCTGTATGACATCGTGCTCGCGGTCGGCGTTGAGCAGATGGGCAAGGGCCTGCTCGGCGGCGCCGGCGGCGCAACGGGCATTCCGAAAGAAGGCCTGCTCGGCTCTGGCACCATGCCGGCCGTGTTCGCTGAGGCGGGCATGGAGCACGCACGCAAGTACGGCACCACCTTCGCCCAGTTCGCCAAAGTGTCGGTGAAGAACCACCACCACTCCACGCTGAACCCGAAGGCCATGTACCAGATCGAGACCCCGCTCGAGACGGTCATGAATGCTGAGATGATCTCCTATCCGAACACCAAGCTCATGTGCTCAGTCAACGTCGACGGCTCCGCCGCCGCCGTGCTCTGCTCGGAGCGCAAGGCCCGGGAACTCGGACTGATGAAGCGCGCGGTGAAGGTGCGCGCCTCCGTGATGACCTCGGACCCGTGGCAGGAACGCGACCTGGTCATGCCCGACGTGAACTCCTGCACTCGCCTCGCCGCGAAGAAGGCTTACGAAATGGCTGGCGTCGGTCCGGACGAGATCAATCTGGTGGAGCTGCATGACTGCTTCGCCACCGCTGAAATCCTGCACTACGAGAACCTGGGTCTCTGCAAGGATGGCGACGCGGGCCGGATGATCGATACCGGCGAGGTAGCGCTCGGCGGCCGTATCCCGGTCAACGTGTCAGGCGGGCTGTTGTCCAAGGGTCACCCCCTGGGCGCGACCGGCATCGCGAACATCTACGAGGTCACCACGCACCTGCGCGGCGAAGCGGGCAAGCGACAGGTCGAAGGCGCACGCCTCGGGCTGACCCATGTGATCGGCCTCGGCTCCGCCTGCGGCATTCACATCCTCGAACGGGTCTGATCGAAGAGCCCTTCCGGTGGTCCGGGTTCATCCCCGACCACCGGATATCCTTAAGCGTCTATG
>JBMTYG010000050.1:0-19744 GCA_049454295.1 Pseudomonadales bacterium | reverse complement strand
TCTCCGGCGAGCATACGCTCGGCACCCTCGGGCTCGGCGCGCGGCGCCGCGGCGACCCGCGTAGTTGCATAGGCAGACAAGTCGCCCTCGAAGGTAGCGACGCACCCATCCTGAACCACCCAGAGTTCATCGACCACCCGCGCCAACAGACTGCGATCATGGGACACGAGGACGAGCGCGCCGCCAAAATCCTGCAGCGCGAGGGCGAGCGCCTCGCGCATGTCGAGATCGAGATGGTTGGTAGGCTCATCGAGCACGAGGACCGCGGGCTCATTCAACGTGAGCAAGGCCAGTGCGAGACGGGCTTTCTCACCGCCAGACAGCACTCCAGAGGGGCGTGCCGCGAGATCGCCAGAAAAACCCCAGCCGCCCAGATAATCGCGACACCATTGCTCACGGGCGCCGGGTCGGGCGGCCTGCAGCTGCTCAAACGCGGTCAGCTTAGGGTCGAGGGTTTCGAGCTGATGCTGCGCAAAGTAACCGATCTCGGCGTGCGCGCCGCGAACAATCGATCCGGCACAGGGCGGAAGGGCACCCACCAGAGTCTTCAGCAGCGTGCTCTTGCCTGCTCCGTTGGCTCCGAGCACGCCAATCCGTGCCCCGGGGAGAATCCCACGATTAATCCCCTCGAGCACCGGGACCGCGTCATAGCCTGCGTCAACTCGATCGAAGTTGAGCAGCGGAGACGACATGCGTGCAGGCGTCGGGAAACTGACCTGATAAGGCGAGTCGGCATAGACCGGCGCGACCTCCTCCATACGCTCCAACGCCCTGAGTCTGCTCTGCGCCTGACGCGCCTTGCTCGCCTTGGCGCGAAAGCGCGCAACGAAAGCTTCCATGTGCCGGCGAGCCGACTGCTGGCGGTCGAACGCGGCTTGTCGCAACAGAAGTGCTTCCGCGCGCTGGCGCTCAAACGAGGAGTAATTGCCGCGATACAGGGCGCCCGTTTCATCGAAGAGATGAAGCGTGTGGTCGGTCACCTCGTCCAGGAACGCGCGATCATGCGCAATGACGAGCAGAGTGCCCGTAAAGCGCTTGAGCCATCCTTCGAGCCACAGCGTGGCATCCAGGTCGAGATGGTTGGTCGGCTCGTCGAGGAGCAGTAAATCGGCAGGGCGCATGAGCGCTTGCGCCAAATTGAGTCGAATGCGCCAGCCACCCGAGAAATGCGCATAGGGACGCTCGAAGTCGGCGTTCGAGAACCCGAGGCCGTGCAGGATACTGGCCGCCTGAGCCGATGCGCTGTAGCCATCCAGATCAGCAAAACGACCGTGCAGATGTGCCATACGCAACGAGTCGCCCTCGGCTTCCGCCGCGTGCAGCAACGCCTCTACCGAGCGCAATTCCTCATGCCCGTCCAGCACGAACTCGAGCGCCGGGCGCTCGGTCGCATCGACATGCTGCGCCATATGCGACACGCGCCAGCCGGCAGGTCGGGAAATACTTCCCCGCTCTGGCTGCAGCGTGCCGAGCAACAGACCAAAGAGTGTCGATTTGCCAACACCATTGCGCCCGACGATCGCGCACTTCTGTCCTGCATGCAGCGTGCACTCGAGGCCGTCGAAGAGGGTGCGTCCTCCGCGCTGCAGCGCGATGTCGGTGAGTTTTAGCATGGCGGGCGGGTCGGAACCGACCCTGTTCAGGCGCGCAGGGTCTGCTCAGCCGAGCCGCGTCGGCCTGCAGCAAGCGGACGATTTCTCAGGCTGTGGCCGCCTCGCTCCGGAGCAACCCTCGGTTGCTCATCGATCCAGCGCAACAGTTCCCACCAGGCTGCCGTTTCCTTACGTGCGGCCCGCGATTCGAGCATATCGACCACGCCCTTGCCCTGCTCCGCCGCTTCCATGTACACGGGACTGTCGCGGAAGGTAGCCACCGTCGGCACTTCGAGACAGGCCAGGAAGTGATTCAGCTTGGCGTGGGTCTCGGTATTGGGCTGTACGCGGTTCGCAATCACACCCACGGGGCGGGGCGCAGCGCGGAACGCGCGGTGGGTGAGCATATCCGTGATAAAGCGGCTCGCCGCCTGAATATCAATGGAAGACGGCTGCAGGGGCAGCAGCACCACATCAGTCTGCTTGAGCAGCAGTTCGAGATCCCGATCCCGGGCATTGGAATGTCCATCGATGATCACGCGATCTACCCCGGGTGGCAGCCGGTTCTGGAATACGGAGGTCTGGTACATGTTGGGACGACGGTGGGTCGCAAGCAGATGTACCACCGGTAGATCTCCCGGGCGCTGGTCCGCCCAGAACGCACTGGATTCCTGGGGATCATTATCAATCAAGGCCACGCCGTGCCCGGTTTTCGCATAGGCCACCGCCAGATTCGTGGCGATGGTGGTCTTGCCGCAGCCACCCTTGCCATTAATCACCAGAATGCGACGCACCTGTGGGTCCATGTTCGGACATTGCGACCGCAACGGGCCGCTCTCGGTTGTAACAGGGACCGCGGACTATACCACCCCACCGCCCAAGGTCGAGAGGCGGGGCGCAGATCCGACATTGCGTGCTCAGCGTGCCGTTGACGCAGCGAGCCTCGCGAAGAACCCGTTGAGCTCATCGTCCGGGGTCGTGAGCAGCTCATCGAGCAAACGATGAAAATGCTGACCGCCCCCTTCGTTGCGACCGAACAGCACATGGTCGCGCACACCGGTCTTGAGCGCACGCTGCTGCGCGAGCCCGGTCGCGTAGTCCTCGGACTCCACGACATATTCAAGCAGCTTGAACTGCGCCGTCGCGGCCTCGGTCTGCGCCGCGTCCGGCGCGTGCTCCATGACATAATTCTGCACGGTGTAGGACTCTTCCGGCGAATCGCCCGGAAAGAGCTGCGAGAACATCACGCTGCGCCCGCCACCTTCGAAAGACGCAATCGAAATGTGCGGGAAGATGGTCCAGACCCCGCCCATGAGCCGGGCAGTTGGCCACGACGACTCTGGCTGATCCATGAGCGCGGCAAGACCCGGATCCGGCGAGCTGACCCGCTGGTGCGCCCCATAAGCGGTATAAATCGCCTGGTTCGGCATCTGCGGACCAAAGGTATTTTTGTGCAGAATCGGCAGATGGTAGAGGTCCATGTAGCCGTCGTAGGCAATCTTCCAGTTCGGTCCCTTTACCGTGCGGCGCTCAAAGAAATGCCAGTCCGCGAAGCCAAAGTGACCCAGCACCTCGTCGTAGCCCGCGAGGAAGGCATCGAAGTCGATCGTGGAGCGGGGATCCAGAACTACCCAGATAATGCCCGCGCGCTCGACCGCACGCAGTTCGGTCAACCCGTAGGCGCTGCGGTCGATCTCGCCAAAGTCTTTCGGTGCGTAGACGCCGATGAGCGCGCCGTCCTGACCGTAGGACCAGGCATGGTAGGGGCAGGTGAAGCGCTTGGCGTTGCCGTTGCCCGCGGGCATGAGCACGGCGCCGCGATGGCTGCACATGTTGACGAAAGCGCGCACGGATCCCGTAGTGTCGCGGCTGATCAGAACCGGCACTCCGGCCACATCCATGGCTTTATAGTCGCCCGGATTACGCATTTCGCAGGTGAGAGCAAGGGCAAGCGGCACCCGCCGGAACACCTGCTTCATCTCGAGGTCCCAGCGCTCTCGATCGAAATAGTGGTGAGCCGGAATGCGGCAAACGTTATCGGTCTGCTGGATGGTACCCGACGCCACGTAAGCGTGGTTCTCCCGGGCCATTTCTATCAGGTCAGCGTGTGCCATGGTGTTCTCCCTCCGACTGGGACCTTAGCATGTTGCAATCGGGGCGCCGCCGCAATTCGCCCGCAGCTAGCCCGTCCCCGATCGCAGCGGCAACTCGCGTCCGGTCGCTCTCTCAGGCGCGGCTTCGCCCGACCTGAACCACCGCGAGCGCCACTAAACCAAGAAATCCCACGAGCGCCCAGCCCGCGAAGGACAGACCAAACAACGACCAGCCCACCTTAGCGCAGTCACCGGTGCCGGAGGTCATGGCACGGAGGATATCCAGACCGGGATAACCGCTCTGCAACATGAAATCGATCGGCGGCGTGCAGGCAGGTACCTGGTCCGCGGGCAGGCTCTGCAGCCACAGCTGGCGGACCGCGAACCCGGCGCCAACGAGAGACACCAGGGCAAGCAACAGAGCCCAAATCGGACGCCGTGGGTCGTCGGCAAGCGCAAGCGCCGCGACGAGGCCCGCACACAGAAACCAGAGTCGCTGCATAAGGCACAGCGGGCACGGTATGTGCCCGAAACCATGCTCCATGACCTGCCCGATCGCGAGTACAAGACCCGCAAAACCCATGGCCAACACGGCCACGAGCCGAGCGTCGAAGGGGTTGTTGCGGCGTCCGTGCAGAGCGCTCATCGAACCTTCACCACCACCTTGCCGATCGCTTCGCGATTCATGAGACAACGCATCGCCGCAGCGTATTCCGTGAGCGGGTATTCGCGTCCGATCAGGGGACGGATCTTGCCCGCCCCGTAGAGTTCGAGAATTTCCTGAAAATTCTCTGCTGAACCCGCCGGATCACGAGCTGTCCACGCGCCGTAGAAGACGCCCACCACGGACGCGCTCTTGAGCAGAATGAGATTTGCCGGCACTTTCGGGATATCTCCGCCGGCAAAACCGATCACCAGCAGTCGACCGTACCAATTGATGCAGCGCAGGCACTGCTGAAAGAGGTCTCCCCCCACGGGATCATAGATGACGTCCGCACCGGCGCCACCGGTGAGCGCCTTCACTTTTTCCTTGAGGTCGCCATCGCTGTAATCCACGAGATCATCGGCGCCACACTGGCGCGCAGCCTCGAGCTTGGACGCGCTGCTCGCCGCGGCAATCACGCGAGCCCCCATCGCCTTGCCAAGTTCAACCGCGGCGAGTCCGACCCCGCCGGCTGCCCCGAGTACGAGCAGCGTTTCCCCGGGCGCAAGCGCAGCACGCTGCTTGAGCGCGTAATAGGAGGTGCCGTAGGTCGTGCTGATGCCAGACGCCTCCGCAAAGCTCATAGCGGCGGGCATCGAGCGAAGCGCGCGTTCGCGCACGGCAACCTGTTCCGCAAAGCCCCCAAAACCGGTACCTCCGAAGACGCGGTCGCCCGGCTTGAATCGAGTCACCCCCGCTCCCACCGCCGCTACCGTTCCTGCGATCTCGCCGCCCGGCGCAAACGGCATCGGCGGCTGGCTCTGATACTTACCCTGGATCATGAGCACGTCTGGGAAATTCAGCGCGCTCGCATGGACATCCACCAATACTTCCCCCGCCCCGGGCACCGGGGCAGCAATCTCTTCGAGTACCAGGTCTTCAGGCATGCCGAATGTCTTGCAGAGGACAGCTTTCATGAGCGGATTTCCAATGGAGTTCGGCGCAAGGTTAGCGGCGTCGAAACGGCAGTCAACCAGAGTGAGTGGGGGACAAAGAATCCGCTTTCGGCACAGGACCGTAGCCGCGATCAACGAGCCACGCATCGGCGTGAGCGACAAGCTCAGGGAAATAGTCGCGGAAATCGGCATCAAGCTGCGGTAGCGCATCGGCTACGGCGGTCTGGACGAGTTCCGCCGCCTCCGGTCGACCCAGCCGGCGCGCGACGCTCCGAATAGCCGCGTTTAGCGTTTCCATGTCGGCATAAGCGGCAAAGAGATCGTGCCGTATTGCATGCTCAAGAAACTGCCGCGCTGACTCCGGCAGATACGATCCAAGACGCTCGAGCCGAGTGTAGGTCTGTGCGGTGTAACCCGTGAGCGGCTGGTGGTAAATCGCCGCCCAGTTCCGCGCCAGCAGATGGTCCGCGACAAGATCGACGAACACAGGTGCAATGCGCCGCAGCGGCGTCGGCAGGCGCGCACAACTTAGACGAATGGTTTCGTGCTGATTGCTGAAAGCGTCGAGCCGACGATGCAGCCTGACCCCATCCGCGAGCGCCGCGGGCAAGGTCGCAGGAACG
This sequence comes from Pseudomonadales bacterium, assembly GCA_049454295.1. GTDB lineage: Bacteria > Pseudomonadota > Gammaproteobacteria > Pseudomonadales > Azotimanducaceae > UBA7803. The sequence goes on along the minus strand of JBMTYG010000050.1, from coordinate 13,837 downwards.
CTACCCTTGAGAAAGTCGCCAAGAAAGCCACCGACCACCACGCCATCCGGAATACCGGGCTGCGCGAGCTCAGGAATCAGGCAATGGGCGAGAAAATTCACGTGACGCAAGGCTCAGCCGAGGTGCAAATAGCCCTTCAAATAGGCGTCGAAATCCACCTGGTCAGCCGCGTCGATTCGACCCTGGGCCTCGATCGACGCCGCGGCATCGTCCTGGTAGCGCGTCTGTAACGCGGCGCGCAGCGGATGCTCCTCAAAAAAGCCTTTATGCGCGCTCGACTGGCTGAGCGCGAACTCGGAAAACTCGAGCTGCTCCGATCGCATAAACCGGAGCACGCGCGCGGAGGGAGTGAGTTCTGGCTCCTTCACCTTACGCCGCTGCTCCTCCCAGGATGCGAGGTATGCGTCGCCGCCATGCGCCTGATCCAGCAACCCGGCGATCGGGTGGCATCCCTCGAGAATTTCCTCGGCCCAGTCATCCCGCGCGACCGCCGTATTGGCTCGAGCGAGACGCAGACCCGGTTCGCGCCCACGCTCGACGACGCTAAGCTGATTAGCCGACATGAGCGCGCTTTCGCGCTCGCTGTCTGCCGGGCTGTCCGCCAGCAGGCAGTAGAGCAGAAAGACGTCTAGGAAACGGATCTGTTCGGGATCGATACCCACGGCAAGAAACGGGTTCAAATCAAGGCAACGCACTTCGACGTATTCAACTCCGCGACGGCGCAGCGCGACGACGGGGCGTTCGCCCTCCCGAACCGGCTGCTTGGGCCGGATCGTGCCGTAAAACTCGTTCTCGATCTGGAGCAGCGTGTCGCTCAGCTGCCGGTACTGACCGTCCACCTTGATGCCGATCCGCGCGTACTCCGGATAGGGTTGGGTCAACGCCTGCTGCATTGAGCGCGCGTACTGGTCGAGACTGTTATACGAGATATGCAGGCTACGCTGTGCATCGCTCTGGTACCCCAGCCCGCCCATCCTGAGCGCGGTCGCATGTGGCAGATGCAGGGTTGACGCTCCCAAAGGTTGCAAACCATGGCTGCGCCGCTCAGCAAACGATCGGCACAGCGCGGGCGAAGCGCCGAACAGATAAATCAGCAGCCAAGAGAAGCGCCGGAAATTGCGAATCAGGGCGAAGTAGCTTTGCGTCCGAAAATCCTGCGACATGCGCGCGCCGACCGCTTCCGCGTAGGCGTGCCAAAACGGCGCATCCAACGAGAAATTGTAGTGGATCCCGGAAATCGTCTGCATCGACCGGCCGTACCGATTCCCCAAGCCGATTCGATAAATCGTTTTGGTCTGACCTACGTTAGAGCTGCCATACCGACCCACTGGAATTGCATCATCTGCGGGTAGCTCGCAAGGCATGCTCGAGGTCCACAGTAGCTCCCCGCCCAAACTTGGGTAGACGAATCGATGAATCTCGTCCAGCTGCCCAATAACGCCCTCCGGCGTGGGATGCACGTCGGTGATCAGCTCAAGCTGGGCTTCGGAAAAATCCGTCGTGATGTTGGGATGGGTGAGCGCCGAACCCAGAGCCGCCGGGTGGGCCGTCAGCGCCAGATGACCCTTAGCATCCACCCGCAGGCTTTCTTTTTCGATACCCCGCCGCACCCCGGATAGCAGCGCGGGCGCGCCCTCGAGCGCGCGCAAAATATCTGCCGCAATGGGCACTGCCCGCGCGACCACGATGATCCTCCGCGCCGTCTACCCTGCCTAGCCCGCTTGCTCCGGACCCGCCGCAACGATCTTCGGGTCGACCTTGAACTTGCTGAAGTTCTCAGTGAATTTACTCACCAGGCCGCGCGCAGCAGCATCGTACGCCGTCTTGTCAGCCCACGCATTGCGAGGATTGAGCAGGGACGAATCTACCGCGGGCACCGACTTAGGCACCGTCAGATTGAGCCCGGCAAGATGCTCCGTCGCTACGCCATCAAGCGCACCCGACTGAATCGCGGCGATGATCGCGCGCGTCGTCGGAATGCTGAACCGTTTGCCGACGCCATAGCCGCCCCCGGTCCAACCCGTGTTTACCAGGTAGACGCGCGAGCCGAAGTCGTCGATCCGCTTCATGAGCAGGTCCGCATAAACACCAGCCGGACGCGGTAGGAAAGCGGCGCCGAAACACGTGGAGAAGGTGGCTTTGTACGCCTCAGTGCTACCGACCTCCGTGGAGCCTACCGCAGCGGTGTAGCCCGAGAGGAAATGATAGGCAGCTGCTTCCTTGGTCAAGAGCGACACCGGGGGAAGTACCCCGCTCACGTCGCAGGTCAGGAAGATGATGCGATCCGGCTCGCCGCCGCGATTCTCGGGCACCTTAGACCCGATCGCGTCGCGCGAGTAACACGCGCGCGTGTTCTCGGTGATGCTTGAATCGGCATAGTCGGGATCACGGGTCACGGGATCGATGACAACATTTTCGACGATGGCGCCAAAGCGGATCGCCTCAAAGATCATCGGCTCATTCTCGGGGGAGAGATTGATGCACTTCGCATAGCAACCCCCCTCGAAATTGAACACGGTGCCCTTGCCCCAGCCATGCTCATCATCGCCAATCAGGAGACGCGCCGGATCTGCGGACAGTGTCGTCTTGCCGGTCCCGGACAAGCCGAAAAAGAGTGTCACATCGCCCGAGTCGCCCATGTTGGCCGAGCAGTGCATGGGCAACACGTCTTTTTCCGGCAGCAGGAAATTGAGCACGGAAAACATCGACTTTTTCATCTCGCCCGCATAGCGCATGCCAGCGAGCAGCACCCGACGGCGGGCGAAATTGATGATGACGGCCCCGTCACTGTTGGTACCGTCCCGAGCGGGATCACACACGAACTCCGGCGCATTGACGATTTGCCACGCCTCTTTGTTGTGCGGGTTGTAATGCTCGGGCGAGATGAACAGGTCGAGCCCAAACAAGGTATGCCACGCCCATTCAGTGGTGACTTCAATCGGCAGATAGTGTTCCGGACTTGCTCCCACGTGGAGGTGGGAGACAAAGGTGGCGCGGTCCGCGATGTGCACCTGCACACGATCCCACAGCGCGTCGAATACCTCGGGCGAAATGGGCTGGTTGACGTTACCCCAGTCGATGGCATCTCGAGTCGATGGTTCTTCGACAATGAACCGGTCCTTGGGTGAGCGACCGGTGCGCTTGCCGGTGCGAACCACAAGCGCGCCGTTGCTGGCGAGTTGCGCCTCGCCGCGCGCAAGCGCCATTTCGGCCAGAACCGGCATGGAAAGATCAACGAAAGTCTGCTTCGTAGCGGAATCGACGTCGGCAGTCATTGCACATTTCGGGTGGCTTCAGGAGCGGGCGATTATGCCAGAGCCTCCCAGACACGCATATGCAGGATGCCAGATGAAAGTAAGTGATTTGCCTTACGTTTGTGCGCGGTCTGTGCGCGGTATCAGTGGGCGCTCATCCCGGATGGTGCATACAGGGCGTGGGTATCGAATGCATCGTAGTCGTAGCGTGCGCCGCAAATTTCGCAGGTCACCTCGATCGACCCCCGCTCCTCGAGCAAATCGAGAATTTCCTGTTTCGGCAGCGCGCGCAGCATGTTTGCGCTGCGTTCCGGCGAACAGGTGCAGGAAAACGACAGCGCTCGCGCCGGCTGCAACGATAGCGTGTGCTCGTGAAAGAGCCGGCGCAGCAGATCGTCGATCGACCATCGGGCCAGTTCTTCGGCACGCAGGGAACCGAGCAGAATCAGGGCTTCTTCCCAGAGCGCCGCGTGCTGTTCGAGCGCCATTTCTGTGGCATTGGGTGGGGCGGGCAGACGCTGTAGGAGAAGACCCGTGACTCGCACGCCATCCCACGCGAGCAAAAGGCGCGTCGGCAACTGCTCGCTGTTCTCGAAATAGGCCTCCAGATTCTCTGCGAGCGACCCGCTCGCAAGACTCACGATACCCTGATAGGCACTCGGATCGGCTCCGGTTTCGGGCCCGGACAGAAGCGAAAGCACCATCTGCCCATCACCCAGTAGCCCCATCAAATTGCCACCAGCCGCTTCGAGATCGGCATCAGATTGCCAACGCCCAATACCACGCAGCAGATGCTGTTCCCGACATTCGGCAAGGATGGTTGTCACCGGTCCGGGACCCCGCGCCTGCAGTGCCACCGCACCCCGAAATTTGATGCCGTCGGCAGCAAGACTGACGGCTGCGAGCATTTCGGCCAGTACCGCCCGCACGGGCTCTGGATAGCCCCGACCCGCGAACAAGTCGTGCAGGGTTCCCTCGAGGCGAACCCACTGCCCTCGAATCGGTGCTGCCGAAAAACTGAATCGATGCAAGGCATCTTCACGCGTCGACATGGTCCTGGTCCTCGTCATCATCAGCCAACGAATCATCTGCCGACTGCTTAAAGCGCAGGCGTTCCCGACGCTCGCGACGGTCGGGGCGCGCCGCTGGGACAACAAGACCCGCGCGCTGCATCAGCCGGGCCGCGCGAGCGCGTTCGCGGTACTCGATGCTGTCGGGGGTCTCCGAATACAGGAGCGCCGCCATCGTGGCATTACCGCGCTCCTCCGCGAGCCCGGTGACGACCACGGTTTGCCGCACGCCGCCGCGCTCGATCTGCAAACGCAATCCGATCACCAGCTCGCGGCTGGGTTTGGGTCGCTGCCCAGCCGTTCCCTCTGCATCCGGATCCGCTCCCGTCGCATCGGGCGCCACAATGACGACTCGCCCCGACTCGACCGCTGCCTTGGCCAGAGCGCGCGAGCGGAAGAACCGCGCCGCCCAAAGCCAGCGATCGATCCGCATGCGGACTTCGTCCGCCATTGGTTCAGGGGATGATTTCGGCAAAATCGTTAAAGGCCGGATAACAGAGCTCGGTACGCGGCGGCCGCGCAGAATCCGGCTGGCGTACCGTCAACAGATGCCGCACGCCGAACCGCGCGGCGGCGTCCAGCACGGGCGCGTTATCATCAATGAACAGCGTGCGTTGCGGATCGAACGGATGCGCCTCCAAGAGCGCTTGCCAAAACCGCTGCGACTCTTTTGGCACGCCGTAATCATGCGAGGAGACATCCGCGTCCAATCGCTCGAGCAACCGTGCGTGACGGTCCTTTACTTCGACGCTACCCCGATGCGCATTGGTCACAAGAACCGAGCGTCGCCCGCTTTCGCGCAACCAGCCCAGAAAACGCTCTGCGCCCGGTCGGTAGCGAATCAGGTTCACCAGATCATGATGCAACGCGACCACGTCAAGCCCGGTAAAACGACACCAGTGATCCAAGCAGTAGAACTCGCGCGTGCCATAGACCGAGCGCATCTCGGCGAGCAGACGCTCGCTCGCGGCGACCTTGTCGAGGCCGATATGTTGTCCATAGCGCTCCGGGAGTAGCTCGTTCCACAGCCGATTGTCGTAGTGCAAATCAAGCAGCGTGCCATCCATATCGAGCAGTACGGTGTCGATCTCTGCCCATTGGATCATGCGTGTTCCTCGCGCGTTCTCTAGTCGGGCAGATCGATACCCTGCCCTGAAGCGTTATGATAGCGCGTCGATCTACAGCGGGGTGTCAGATTGGGGGTTCCGGAAATCAAGGCGATCCGCACGGTCGCCCGCACCCGATTCTTTCGCATCGAGGAACTGGATCTGCGCTTTGCCAACGGCGTGGAACGCACCTATGAGCGGCTACCTGGCGTGGGCTCCGCCGCGGTGATTGTGGTGCCCGTCACCGCACGCGGCGACATTCTGCTGATCCGCGAATACTGTGCCGGCTTCCATGAATGCCAGCTCACGCTGGTCAAGGGCGCAGGCGAACCCGGTGAAGCGCTCGAAGACGCGGCGTGCCGCGAACTCAAGGAGGAGATCGGTCACGGTGCGCGAGACGTGCGATTCATCAAACGGGTCAACATCGCCCCGGGACACATGGGCTTCACCATCAACGTGATGCTGGCCTTTGATCTCTACCCCGAATCGCTGCCAGGTGATGAACCGGAACCCCCTGAGGTGGTTCCGTGGCCGTTCGCACGGCTGGACGAACTTCTGCACGGGGTCGACTTTCGGGAAGCACGCGCAATCGCCGCGCTAACGCTGTGTCGACCCCTGATCGAAGATTACCTGCGACAGCGCCAGCCGGCGCTCGCCAACTGAGGATCAGACATGCCACAGGCTGCACTTACGCCGCACATTCAGAACGCGCTCGTTGATATCGTCCGACGCGCCGGCGACGCCATTCTCACAATCTACGAATCGGATTTTGCGGTGACCGCAAAGGATGACGACTCGCCCCTGACCCAAGCGGATCTGGCGGCACATCGCATCATCGTGGCAGGCCTCGAGGCGCTCGACCCACGTCTGCCCATCATTTCAGAAGAATCGCAGCCGCCCACGTTCACGGAACGGGCGGGTTGGCCGCGCTACTGGCTCGTGGATCCGCTGGACGGCACCAAAGAATTCATCAGCCGTAATGGCGAATTTACGGTGAACATTGCCCTGATCGATGGTCACGAGGCCGTCGCTGGCGTCGTCGGCGTCCCCGCCCAAGGACGCGTTTACGTCGGAGATGTCGTCGCTGGCCAAGCGTTCTGCATCAGTGCCGCGGGTACCGAGCCGCTGCGCGGACGGCCCATGCACGACGACCGCGAGCTGGTCGTGGTGGCAAGCCGCAGCCACGGCGGTGAACGGCTCGAACGGTATCTCGGGGACATGGGTCGCGTGTGGACTCACGTAACCAGAAAACCCGTGGGCAGCTCGCTCAAGCTCTGCATTCTCGCCGAAGGTCACGCGGACCTTTACCCACGGCTCGGGCCCACCTCGGAATGGGATATCGGCGCCGCTCACGCCGTGCTGCGCGCGGCCGGGGGCGACCTTTGGGCGGCAGACGGCAGCCCGCTGCAGTACAACCGCAAGGAATCGTTTCTGAATCCGGAGTTCATCGCAGCCGCGGACGGAGGTTATGCCTGGCGTGACCGACTGCCCAGGGTTCCTGCAACAGACGTGTAAGCATGAATCGTTGGCCTCACCAGCCGGCCTGCTACGGTGCGTTCGCCCTGCCGAGGAGAATGCGACTGTATGTTTTTACAGCGCCGGCTGGTGAGGGTTGCGACTATACAAAAGTTGTTGGCGCCAAGCATCGACGAAGCTGCAACAAAAATGTTTCTTAGAGAATAAAACCCATGGATTCATAGAGTTATCTACTGTGAATCCATGGAATCTCCACTTTTGCTGCAGCATTTCAGCAGCCACCAGTCGAGGTCTACCGCGCCTCTCTGACGTCTGCAGCGAGCCGAAGACGATTGCTGGCACCGGTCGGCGCCAGGCCGCGCCGGTCGGCGCTCAGCCGCGCCGGTCGGTACGTCCACGCGCGCGCTGCCGCCGTAGGGCGTTGTGTCTGCCCAAGCGAATCCAAACCGGCAGGATGGCGCCTACCAGCACGCCCGCCGTCAGCAGAAAGGGCAGGACAGGCGCCAAACGATAGAGACCGGGCCCGAGCAGCGGACCGACGATCCATCCCGCCGACGAGCACGCCGCAATAATCCCTGCGGTTGCACCTTGTTCATCGGCGCGCACCGACAATGAGGCGCCGGCGCTAAATCCCGCACCCGCAAAACCAAGACCAAGCCCCATCGCAGCGTTGGCCGCGACGAACATGAGCAAAGACTGTGCGAGCCCCATCGTGGCGAGCGCAGACGCGATCAGCGGCAGGCCAAGCCCAAGCCACGCGCCTGGGGCCAGCGCAAAGCGTTGCACCAGAATCGTCTGTGCAAAGAGCCCCGTCACCGCCGACGCGGCCATTGCGCCACCGAAAGCGCCCGCCGTGGTCGCGGCATCGAGCCCAAGCGAATCTTGCATACGAAAGGCCAGGGTCTGTTGCACAACCGCAGCCCCCAGATACATCAGCACGCCGGGCACGACCCACGGACGTAGCCTGCGATCCGTGAACCGCACTCGCCGGCCCGGCTTCGGACGCTCTTGACCCGTCGCAGCCGCCGGCAGCAGGCGCCAGGAGATCAGCGTAGACAGCGCCACAATAGCCACCGCAAAAACGAACGGCGCGAGCAGCGACACGGTCGCCAGCAGTCCGCCGATCGCAGGACCCAGAATGGACCCGAGATTGCTTGCCGCGCCGATACGCGCAAGCCCGCGCGCACGCGTCGCTGGGCTCGTGATGTCGGCAACGTAGGCGCCGGCCGCGGGCTGGGACGCAGACATCAGGGTCGCTTGGAACATGCGCGCGGCCACCATCGCGACCCAGGCTTGCAGAGGCAGCAACAGCCCCTCGAGCGCAAGCCAGAATGCACCCGCAAAGAGCGAGCCGCCGACCACATAACCTGCCTGACCGAGCAGAAAAACGGGGCGGCGCCCTAGCCGATCACTGACTCGCCCCCACCACGGGCCAGCAAAGAAAAACACCAGGGACGACGCTGCGAGAATCGCACCGATTTGGATCTCAAGCAGCCCGACTTCGCGACCAATCGCTGGTAATACGGCAAACATGGCGGTCTGACCGACTGCCTGAGCCGCTAGGCTACCGCATAGAAGGAGGTAGATCCGACGAGCGCGGCGCGCGGGCTCGAGCGTCCTGGTGATGTCGTCGGTCGTCATTGAGCCCCTATTCTAGCCCCGCTGGACAGTGCGTTGCGCTTCGCGTTACGTTCGGTTCATCAAGGAGAGGAGGGTTTTGACATGCACGACCTCGTGATTCGCGGCGGCACGATCATTGACGGCTCAGGGGCGGAGCGCTGCGTAGGTGACGTCGCCATCGCCGGCGACCGCATCGTCGCGGTAGGCAAGATCGACGGTCGCGGTCGACGAGAGATCGATGCGACCGACCGACTGGTCACGCCAGGCTGGGTGGACGTGCATACTCACTACGACGGCCAGGCCACCTGGGACCCGGTACTTGCCCCATCGAGCTGGCACGGTGTGACCACGGTCATCATGGGGAACTGCGGGGTCGGTTTCGCGCCGGTGAAACCGGGGCAGCAACAATTCCTCATCGAGCTGATGGAAAGTGTGGAGGATATCCCGGGCACAGCCCTCGCCGAGGGCATCGATTGGAGTTGGGAAACCTTCCCAGAATATCTCGACGCGCTCGAGCGCAAGCCGCGCGCAATCGACGTGGGCACTCAGGTCCCCCACGCCGCTGTTCGCGCCTATGTCATGGGAGAGCGTTGCAGCAGCCAGGACGACCTGCCGACAGAGACCGAACTGCGCGAGATGCAGTCTCTGGTTCGTGACGGCATCGCCGCAGGCGCGCTTGGCTTCTCAAGCTCCCGCACGCTGCTGCACAAGGACAAATATGGCGTGCACATGCCGGGCACGTTCGCGGGCAGTGACGAAATGCTGGCGCTCGGGCTCGCGATGAAGGGTTTGCGCCATGGCGTATTCGAGCTCGTTTCCGATCACCTCGGGGATGACGACGAGTGGGCATGGGTGAAAACGTTTGCGCGAGAGACAGGACGACCGGTCACGCTGGTCGCAACCTCAGCGGCGGCCTATGTCGACAACAAGATGTATCGCATTGCCGAAGAGGCGCGGCGCGAGGGCATCGAGGTACGACCGCAGATGGCCGGTCGCCCGACCGGGGTGCTGCACGGCCTGGAATCGAATTTCCACATGTTCATGGGGCATCCAAGCTTCGGCGAGCTTGCTGGACTTTCCAGAACGGAAAAAGTGCGTCGCATGTCCGATCCCGCCTTCAAGGCCCGCATACTCGGTGAACGCAGTCGGTTCGGTCGCATGGCAACGGGCGCCTCGTTCGACGAGATGCTCTGGCAGGTGTTCCCGCTGGGGGAACGCCCCAACTATGAACCGGAGCGCAAGGACAGTGTGGCGGGTCGCGCGGCAGCCGCGGGCCGCGACCCGTTCGAGATGATGTATGACCTGCTACTGACAAACGAAGGGCGCGAACTCTTCTACCAGCCCCTCGGCGGCTATCAGACGTACAACTTCGATTTTTTCCATTCGAACATGCAGCATCCCAACGTGCTGTTCGGGCTCTCCGACGGCGGCGCGCACTGCGGGGTCATTGCAGATGCAGGCATGCCTACCTTTATCCTCACGTACTGGGGACGCGATCGTGTCCGCGGCCCACGTATGCCGCTCGAGTTCCTTGTCCGCAAAATGTCCCATGACACCGCAGCGGCTTACGGGCTCAAGGATCGAGGTCTGCTGCAGCCCGGTATGCTGGCAGACGTCAACGTGATCGACTTCGACGCGTTGTCACTGTCTCGTCCGGAGGCGATCTTCGACCTGCCGGCAGGGGGCAAGCGCCTCGTGCAGCGCGTGGAGGGCTATCGGCATATCGTCAAATCCGGTCAGCCGATTTTCGCCGACAATGCGTTTACGGGCGCCCTGCCCGGTCGCCTGGTTCGAGGCGGTTGAACCTGCTCGAATGGACCCGCTATCGCGGGTCCATTTCGGCGAAATTGCCCTCACCCCAAATTCAAGCCCAGACCCCCGCTTCGCGGCACCGGCTGTCAGCTGAGTGTCGCCAGCCAATCGTCGTCGGATCCCTCATTGATATCCGAGAACAAGAACGTCGACAAATAACGCTCTCCGGTATCGGGCACCATGACGCAGAACACGCTCCCGGCTGGGGCGGTTTCTGCAATGGATAGGGCCGTGGCCAACGTCGCACCGCCAGAGATCCCGGTAAAAATGCCTTCGTCCCGCGCCAGTGCCAGCGCCGTCTGCTTCGCGACTTCTTGGTTCACAGGCACGATGCGATCGGGGACGCTGCGATCGAGCACTTCTGGGATAAAGTCGGGTGTCCAGCCTTGGATCATATGCGGGGACCAGGTTTTGCCTGCCAGCAACGACGCTTGCTCGGGCTCGGCAGCGACAATCGTGATCCCCGGACGCGCCGCTTTCAGCACGCGACCCGCGCCGGAAAGGGTCCCGCCCGTGCCCCAGCCGGTCACCCAGAAATCAAGCCGTCGACCGGCAAAATCCTCAAGAATCTCCGGACCCGTGGTGCTCGCGTGGTAGGCCGGGTTCGCCGGATTCTGGAACTGCCGCGCAAGGAACCATCCGTGCTTGACGGCCAGTTCTTCCGCGCGCCGCACCATGCCGCTACCGCGCTCTGCCGCAGGCGTAAGAATTACTTTGGCTCCCAGAGCACGCATGATCTTGCGACGCTCGATGGAAAAGGTCTCTACCATGGTGGCTACGAACTGATGTCCCATCGCCGCGCACACCATGGCGAGCGCAATGCCTGTGTTACCGGAGGTCGCCTCGACAACCGTCTGGCCCGGCTTGAGCGCGCCAGAATCCGTTGCGTCCTTGATAATCGCGTAGGCCAGCCGATCCTTCACGGAGGACAACGGGTTGAAGGACTCCACCTTCACATACATCTGCACATGCGCTGGGCCCGTGCGGTGCAGTCGGACAATCGGCGTGCGACCAATGGTGTCCAGAATGCTGTCGTAAAGCATGATGGCTCTCCTTCATGAGGGATAGAGTCGCAGCTGACAATCGAGCCCACGCTGTGCGCGCGCACTCTGCCTCACTCTGCGGCGAAGGACAGTACGATAACGTAGTGATTGGGTGAAAGAAATCTGCAGGCTTGAGCGGCGACCGCTCTCTTGGAAGGGGAACCCCAGGGCCGTCCGGGGGGGGGGAGGGGGAGGAGACGGCCCTGGGGTGTCAGCTGACTGACGCGAGCACTATCCCGCGAAAACCGTGAAAGTGCTGTGAAGGGGTCCGCAGGATTTGTATAGGCTTCGTAAGTGTTGCATTCACCGATCCCGTTGACGACCATCCCTGCCCAACTGAATTAAGCGATCGCGCCGGACGTGCACATGCAGCGCACCATGACGTTCCTTCTCGTTGCTCTCGTGACGCTGCCCTTGGCAGTAGCCCACGGGGCCAATGCACCTATCATGGCCAACCATGGCATGGTCGTCTCTCAGGAAGAGACCGCATCCCGCATCGGTGCAAAGGTGCTCTCCGATGGCGGCACGGCCGTCGATGCAGCGGTCGCAACGGCATTCGCACTGGCGGTCACGCATCCCACCGCGGGCAACATCGGGGGCGGGGGCTTTCTTGTGTTTCGTCCGGCCAAAGGGGATCCTCTCGCCTACGACTTCCGAGAAACCGCACCGGCCGCCGCGAGTGCTGACATGTGGCTGAACGCGGACGCCTATGATTTCGAACGCCACCATTTCAGCCACCTCGCGGTGGGTGTGCCCGGCACCGTCGCCGGGCTGCACGCCGCGTGGGAGGCGCACGGACGATTGCCCTGGAAAGACCTGATCGCGCCTGCGGTTGCCCTGGCTCGCGAAGGGTTCGTGGTTACTCATGAACTTTCCAGGTCACTCCGCGCGGTCCTTCCGCGTCTTTCCAAGTACCCCGCGTCGATGGCGCAATTTACCCGCAACGGGGTCCCCCTCGAACCCGGAGATGTGCTGAAGCAGCCGGATCTTGCCGCTACGCTAGAACGCATCGCCGATGCCGGCCCTGACGGCTTCTATCGCGGTCGCACGGCTGACCTGTTAGTTGCTGAGATGCGTGCCAACCAAGGGCTCATTACCCATGCCGATCTCGCGGACTACGAGGCGAAAATCCGCACTCCGCTAAGAGGAAGCTACCGCGGCTTCGATGTGATCACCATGCCTCCACCGAGTTCGGGGGGGACTGCGCTCATTGCCATGCTCAACGTGCTGGAGGGCTATCCGCTCGCCGATCTCGGCTTTGGAACTACGGCCACCCTGCACCGAATGGCAGAGTCCATGCGTCGAGCTTTTGCCGACCGTGCGCGTTACCTTGGCGATCCGGACTTCAACCCAGACATGCCGATCGCTGAGCTCATATCGAAACCGTATGCGGACCGCCAGAGAGCTACCATTGATCTGCAGCGCGCCTCCGTCTCCGACCCCACCTCTTTCAGCTGGCCTGCCGAGAGCACAGAGACAACCCACCTCTCAGTCGTTGACAAAGAGCGCAACGCGGTCGCTCTTACCTATACGCTCGAGTTCGGGTACGGTTCGGGCATCGTCGTGCCCGGCGCGGGCTTTCTACTCAACAACGAGATGGGTGACTTCAATGCAGCGCCGGGGCTAACCAATGACCAAGGGCTCATCGGCACACCGCCCAACCTTGCCGCACCTGGCAAACGCATGCTGTCGAGCATGACGCCCACGATTCTTGAGCGCGACGGCCAGCTATTCATGGTGACCGGCTCACCCGGCGGCAGAACCATCATTAATACGGTGCTGCAGACCGTGCTGAATGTGATCGATCATGGCATGAACGCGCAGACAGCTGTGGACGCCGGCCGCATTCACCAGCAGTGGCTGCCCGATATCATCGCCTATGAGCGCCACGGCTTTTCACTGGATTCCTTGAACGGGTTGCGGGACAGGGGGCACAAGCTGCGCGAGATCCCCTACCAAGGCGTTGCCGAAGTCATCATTGTGAACCCCGAAACCGGCGTACTCGAGGCCGGGGTAGACCGGCGCGTGCCGGACGGCGCTGCGGTCGGTCACTGACCCCGCAGCACTGCGATCATTCCAGCCTGAAACTCAGCGGTACACGCCGGCGGCGCGCATCGATCGATCGTGGTGCGGCGCGATCGTAAGCGCCAACAAGGCGCCACACAGGGCCAAGAACATGTCCCACTGCGTATCCCAGACATCGCCCTGTGTGCCGAGATAGGCCGGACCCTGTTCGGGAAAGAGTACGTCGGCCACTCCCCATTCGATGAGTTCGTAGAACCCGCTCACCGAGAGGGTGATCTCGATGGGCAGGGCCCAGGCCACCCAGGCAGGAAATCCCAGCCACTTCAGGAAGAGCTCTCGCATGGGGTAGGCCAGCAGGAAGCCGAAGCTGAAGTGCACGATGCGGTCGTAGTGGTTGCGGGTAAGGCCGAGGGTCTCCTTTACCCATTCCC
>JBMTYG010000049.1:0-19778 GCA_049454295.1 Pseudomonadales bacterium | reverse complement strand
CGCCGTCGCTATCGGCGCGAAGCTTGAGCGAAGCCAAATCTGATCCCGACGCGGGCTCTGAATAACCCTGGCACCAGTAGTCTTCCCCCGACAGGATGCGCGGCAGATAGTAGGCCTTCTGCGCGTCGGTGCCGTGGCCGATCAGCATCGGGCCGCACATGCCGAGACCCATGGGCGCAAGGCTCGGTGCACCTGCGAGCGTGGTTTCCGTTGACCAGATGTAGCGCTCCGTCAGATCCCAGCCGGTGCCGCCATAAGCCTTCGGCCAGGCAGGTGCTACCCAGCCCTGTTGATACAGAATCCGATGCCAGACGATGTTGTGCTCGTAATCGAGAAATATGCCTGGGCAGTAGCGCTGCGCGTCGCGCAGTTCATCGGTAAGCGCGCTGTCGAGAAAACGACGTACTTCGTCGCGAAATGCCTCGTGGCGCGGACTGAACGAAATGTTCATGCAAGACCTCTCGAGATGTTGAAGGCCTCGCGCGTGCGGATCTGCAGCGCGGGCGAACAGAGGAATTCGGCAGCAGTGAGCGCGAGCGCGCGAGCGCCGTCAAGCACCGCCCGATCGCCGAGGTCAGAGGCAGCCCATTGGGCAAAATCAGGGTGGTGGATCACCACGTGTGCGGGAGCACAGGCGAGCATCGGATGGATTGAGGGCACGCGATGGCTGACGTTGCCCATGTCCGTGCTGCCAGCGCCGCCGAGCGCGGCTGGCTCGAGGAACTGCCGTCCTAGCGCTTCGCCATGGATTCGGAAGACGTCAGCCAGCGGGGCGTTACTCTTGAGATCGAGGTAGTCCACGTCACTCCAGCACACTTCGACGCTCGCCCCCGCGCCGAGCGCGCCCGCTTCAAAACAAGCTTGCACCCGCGGCTTGAGCGCGGCGAGCGCGCGGGCGTCGGCGGCACGAACAAAAAAACGCCCGGCAGCGCGTTCCGGCACGATATTCGGCGCCTGTCCGCCGTCGGTAACGATCCCGTGGATCCTCTCGGTGGGGCGGATGTGCTGGCGCAGGTTCGAGATCGACTGGTAGGCGAGTAGCAGCGCGTCGAGCGCATTGATACCGCGATGCGGCATGGCAGCCGCGTGTGCCGCTCGACCGTGATAGACGACGTCCACCTCTGCGACACAAATACAGGGCATCGCGGTGAGATCAACCCCTGCAGGATGAATCATGAGTGCGGCGTCGATGCCCTCAAATGCGCCAGCCCTCGCCATCAATTCCTTTCCGCCACCCCGTTCTTCTGCCGGTGTACCCAGGAATCTCACCTGTCCGGGCAGCGCGTCACGTACCCGAGCAAGACCGATAGCCGCTCCGAGAGCGCTCGTGGCGATGATGTTGTGCCCGCACGCGTGACCGATGCCGGGCAGTGCATCGTATTCGGCGAGCACGGCAACGGTCGGACCTGAAGGCGCACCGAATCTCGCCTCGAAAGCCGTTGGCAGGGTGTAGACCCCGCGCGTCGGCTGCATCCCGTGCCTTGCTGCGGCACGGCACAGGAGATCCGCGGCGAAGTGCTCTTCGAACGCGAGCTCCGGGTTGCCGTGAATGGCATGGGACGCTTCGATCAGCTCATCGGCAGCCGCATCGATGGCTGCATGGATGGCTCGGGCGACCCCCTCAGGCAGAGTGGTCATCAGCGGGACCTGCTTGGAGTGTTGTACAGGAGTCTACCGCGATCCGCCCTGCTGAGGAGCGCCTGAGCCGTTACTTGCGCGGGCGGCTTAGGTCATTTTCGGTTCTTGCTCACAGTGACCGAAAAGCTGCCGTCGCTGCCGCACGTTGCGCATCCCGCGATCGCGTTGTTGGAGGTGCCGGCGCTGTTGAATGCCCGGATTTTGAAACGGTAGGTCCCAGACGCGAGGCCCACCGAGAGCGAAGTGGTGTTCGCGGCAACGCGGGTAGTGCTTGCCGACCACACCCGCTTGCGGCTATTCCACGTTTCTCGGATCACGTCGTACCCGGCTTCGTCCGCAACGTTGGTCCACTGAACAGCGGTGACGGCAGCAGGAACAACACTGGCCGGGCTTGGCGGCGCCGGTGGGTACAGCACCGGCGCGTCTGTCCGGAAGCTTGCGACAGCGGCCGCCGTGCTATTCATTGAACGCGCGTTGTCGGCGGCTTGTGCGGGATCGGTCTCGTAGTTCACCCCCATAGGCGCGCCGTTCAGCATAACCAAGGGACTCGAGAAATAGTTGATGCGGGGTACCGAGCCGCAGCTGTAGCTCATGATGGTTCGAAACGACTGCCCGTTGCTGGGTGCGATGCCATCGCAAGTGCGGTAGCCGAACGAGAAGGGAAACGACCCGCCGATCCCGTTCAATCGATCGTGATCGTTGCCCTGGATATGCCCGATCTCGTGCGCCAGCGTGTGATTGGAAAAACACAGGGGTCGCACCACACCGAAGGCAGATGGTGCGAAGGCGGTGCTCGCGCTGCTCATCATGTAAGCGAGACCGCAGTAGCTCGAATCCTCGCTGGCGAGCACGACGACATCCGCTTTGAGATGGTCGCGCAGCGTATGAATCTCATCCATGTAGCCATCCTGAGTGCCAGACAGTCGTGCGAGCGAAGTAAAGAAGTCGCCGGTTTCTGCATAGGCCGTTTCTGCCATGCCGACGAGGTTCAGATTGATCGCGATACCGCTGTGCGCGTACCCAGCGTTAGCAGCGGCAACAGCATTCGTGATGGCACCCTCAATCGATGCCTGTCCACCCGCGGTCGCGGCAGCCCGCGGCGTATAGACCACCAGGAGATCGTGTTGATATGGCAGGTCTGATGCCGTTGTCTCCGCCACATCCCCAGTAATCAGGGGCTGAATAAAGCTATCGCCTGAGACCGCTCCTGCGGAACGGTTGACTGGATTCTCCAGGGGAATCTGCAGCGGTGTAGCCTCGGGGGGCAGTGCGGCGGGATCGACGCGGTAGACCAGAATATCTCCGTCTGTGAGGGGCCGGACCTCCCAGAGCTCAAAGGCTGTCTGCAAAAATCCGGTTACCAGGCCCTTGTGTTCAGTCAGCGCAAAGAAACCCCCCGGAGCCCCGGTGAAGTCGCCGGTCATACTCATCGCCCCGTTGGGACTCTTTGCTGATGCGCGCCGGATCGCGTGCAGTTGTTTGTTTCCGGGTAGATTCACGAGCAGCCGGTTGGACTGGAACAGGGTCGGATCAGGTCGCGCGCGCAGCGCCGAGTCAGCAACAGCGTGATCAGGTAGCAACATTCCTATCGCCGCTGGCGAGGCCATGTCCATCTCATGCCACGCGATACTTTCCTGATTCCCGGGTGGGTTCGCGTCACTGTTGCTGGCAACAAGCACCGCTCCAATGAAGAGAAAGAGCACAGAAGCTTTGCCCGGCTTGCTAGCTCTGAGTGCCCGCCGTATGGATGTCATGTTGATGGATCCCTCCGCGATGAGGCGACCGGACTGGCCGCGTGTCACACGGTAGGGAGGATCGCGGGTTCGGAACTGTGAACTCGCGCGCACCTTGCAGCACGACGGGTCATGAGGCGTGCAGGGTCGCCCGAGACCTGTGCACGGGTTCACGGTTCCAGCGTGACCAGGTTCCAGTTTTTCATCTACGCCCGCGCAGTTCCTGGTCCCGGTTTGCGGGGCGTGCGGTGGCTTTGCTGCTAACGCTTTGTGCCGTATACAGCAGGCCTGCGCCGGATTAGGCTCAGAGCGGGAGATTTTTTCAGTGGGACAGGAAACAGGGGGACATCATGGCCTATGACTATCAGCGCTTGAGCGTCGTGAAAGAGGGACGCCTGGCGACAGTGACCATCAGTAATCCGCCCATCAACATCATCACGCTCGAACTCTACGCGGAACTGTCGGCGCTCTCGATCGAGCTCAAAAACGACCCTGATCTGACGGTGGTGGTGCTGAAAAGCGCGGACCCGGACTTTTTTCTCGCGCATTTTGATGTGAGCGCAATCCTGCGGTTTCCCACCGATACCGAACCGCAGCGTGATACTGAACTCAACTTGTACCACCAGATGTGTGAACGGTTTCGGACCATGGACAAAGTGACCATCGCGCAGATTGAAGGTCGCGTCGGTGGCGGCGGTAGCGAACTGGCAGCCAGCCTTGACATGCGTTTTGGGGTACGGGGCAAGACCGTGGTCAATCAGATGGAGGTGCCTCTCGGCATTCTCCCGGGTGGCACCGGTACCCAGCGGCTGCCTCGGCTGGTCGGGCGTGGTCGGGCACTCGAAATCATTTTGGCTGGCGATGATCTCGATGCCGAAACCGCCGAAGCCTGGGGCTATTTGAACCGAATCTTCGCCGCGGATGAGATAGCGCCCTTCGTCGATCGTCTCGCCCGGCGTATTGCGTCGTTTCCGGTAGAAGCGGTCCGCCTTGCCAAGGAAGCGATTTTAGGCGCAGACAAGCCTCTCCACGATGGGCTGGTCGATGAAGCCTATCTGTTCCAGCGACTGCTCCGGACATCGGGGGCACAGCGCAACATGGAGCGCTTTCTCGCGATCGGTGGTCAGACCCGCGAGGGGGAGCTTCGCGTGGGCGCGCTCAACGCAGAGCTCGGAGGCGACTGATCGGTCAGGCGAGCGCGTGCAAACCCTGTTCGGCGGAAAAGAAGATTTGGCCGGTGAGCTCGTGAGTCACGCCGGCGGATTCGAGTTGCTGCAATACCGTCCCCTTGATGTCGGACAGATGGACCTTGACGCCGGCGACCGCGAGGTTGCGCGACAGGCGCGCGATCATCTCTGCGCCTGTCGTGTCGATGCGGTTGATCGAGCTACCCACCAGCAGTAAATGCCGATAGCTAGGCTGACGCGAGAGTCTTTCGAGCACGAGCGCTTCGATTGGCCCAGCGTTCGCAAAGAAGACATCCTCATCGATACGCAGCGCCAGCACGCGGGTGGATGGTGCGATGTCATAACGATCCACGTCTCGCACCTGTCCCGTTCCCTCCACTCGCCCCACCACCGTCATGCGGGCTCGGCTCGATTGCCGCAGGAAGAACGCGATCGATAGTGCGATGCCGGTCACAAGCCCGGCCTCAACGGACACCGCGACCACCGCGGAGAATGTAACGAGCTGGGTGAGGCTGTCGGCGCGATGGCCGCGCCAGTGCTGGCGAATGCCCTTGAGATCGATGATGCCGAATACCGAAAAAATGATGATTGCTGCAAGTGCCGCCATGGGGACGTCCGCGATCCAGGGCGTCAGGAATGCCAGGGCCAGCATGATCACGGCGGCGCAAAATAGTCCGCTCACGGTCGTGCGCGCATCGCTCTGAAACGCCACTCCGGAGCGCGAAAAGCTACCCGCGACAGGGTAGGCGCCGGTAAGACCAGCGCCGATGTTGGCGGCGCCAAGCGCAATGAGTTCCTGGGCAGCCTCGATTCGGGAACCTTTTCGCGCGGCGAGTGCCGTCGCGATGGAATAGCTCTCGACGTAGGCAATGATCGCGATCAGGGCGGACGACGGCAGGAGCCCGCGCCAGAGCTCAGGGTTGAGTGAGGGCAGCGCAAAGTCCGGCAAACCCGCGGGCACGTCACCAACCACCGCGACCCCTGCGGACCGGTGAAGATCAAAAATGGTGACGCAGACCGTTCCTACAATGGTGACTGCGAGTGGTCCAGTGCGCGCGAGCCATTGGCCAGCAGTGAGACCAAGACCGAAACGCCGCAAAAAGGCCGGCCCCAGGCGCTGTAGCGAGATCAGGAATGCAAGACTACTGATCCCGATGAGGACAGCGGAGCCGTTTGCGTGCGTCAGCATGTCCAGAAGATCAAGGAGATCGCTGGGTCGAGAGATACCAAGCGGGCTGCCGATAAGCGGCTGCAGCTGGCTGAGGATGATGAGAACTGCCGCCGCACTGACGAAGCCCGACATCACAGGATGACTCAGTAGATTCACAAGCCCGCTCATGCGCGCAGCCCGCATGAGCCAAAGCATTGCGCCGGCCTCTATGCAGAGAACACCGGCGATGGAGGCGGGTGTCTCGCCTGGTCCGCTGAAGGTACCGATCGCCGAAGCGACCAGCAGCGCTGTCATGGCGACCGGCCCCACCATTAAATGGGGCGATGTGCCAAACACTGCGTAGAGCAAGAGCGGAACTAAACAGGCGTAGAGCCCGGCCTCCGGCGGCATCCCGGCAAGCATGGCGTATGCGACCGCCTGGGGAATGGTGATGATGCCAACGATTAGACCTGCGCTCAGGTCGGGCGCCAAACTGTCGCGACGATAGGTGCGCAAGGTGTGGATGATCGGCGCGAGCCCGATCACTGCAGAAATGATTTTGCGTGAGCCACCTTGTGTCGATGTCATTACGACTCCACGTCCCGTGCTCTCCCCGGTGGGTCAGAGCCATTGTAACCGCTATTGCTTTTCCTCGATGAGGCGCTAGCCTCGTGACCACGCCTAGTTGGAGCGCTTCATGAAAACACGAGCCGCCGTGGCTTTCGCTGCGGGCAAACCTTTGGAAATCACGACGGTCGACCTCGATGGTCCGCGGGCCGGCGAAGTTCTGGTCGAGATTATGGCTACCGGTATCTGTCATACCGATGCCTACACGCTCTCCGGCGCCGATCCAGAGGGGCTCTTTCCCGCGATTCTTGGCCATGAAGGAGCCGGCATTGTCCGCGAGATTGGCCCCGGCGTGACATCGCTGCGGCCAGGGGATCATGTCATTCCGCTCTATACGCCGGAGTGTCGCCAATGCAAATTCTGCCTCTCGGGCAAGACCAATCTGTGCGGTGCCATTCGTGAAACCCAGGGTAAGGGCGTAATGCCTGACGGCACGAGCCGGTTTTCCCTCGATGGAGAGCCACTACATCACTACATGGGGACGTCAACCTTCTCCAATTTCACGGTACTGCCTGAAATCGCGGTCGCCAAGATTCGCTCCGATGCGCCGTTTGACAAGGTCTGCTACATCGGCTGCGGCGTGACCACTGGGCTTGGAGCCGTGATCAACACGGCTCGCGTGGAGCCGGGGGCGACGGTTGCCGTGTTTGGTCTGGGCGGGATCGGGCTTAACGTGATTCAGGGCGCCCGTATTGTGGGTGCCGATCGGATCATTGGTGTTGACCTTAATCCGGCGAAAGAGGCGCTGGCGCGGAAGTTCGGTATGACCGACTTTATCAACCCCGGTACCGTGGACAATGTTGTCGCGGCCATCGTCGAGCTGACCGGTGGTGGTGTCGACTATTCGTTTGAATGCATCGGCAATGTCGAGGTGATGCGCCAGGCGCTCGAGTGCTGCCATAAGGGCTGGGGTGAAAGCATCATTATCGGGGTCGCGGCTTCTGGAAAGGAGATCAGCACCCGCCCATTCCAATTGGTAACGGGGCGCGTCTGGCGAGGCACCGCGTTTGGCGGCGCCAAGGGTCGAACAGAGGTTCCGCGCATCGTTGATTGGTACATGAGCGGAAAAATCAACATTGACGATCTGATCACGCACACGTTGCCGCTCGAGCAGATCAATGAGGGCTTCGACCTGATGCACGCGGGGGAAAGCATCCGGTCGGTCGTCGTTTACTGATCCGTAGTGGGGAGTAGAAATGCAGTCAAACGCGTGGCTGTCGACTGTTCAAGAAGAAATCCTTGAGCCTGATCTACCGATCTGTGACCCGCACCATCATCTCTGGGATCACCCGGGCAGTCGTTATCTTCTCGATGAGCTCCTGGCGGACACGGGTAGCGGACACAACGTTGTGTCAACCGTGTTCGTCGAGTGCGCGAGCATGTACCGCGCGGAGGGTCCGGAGGCGTTGCGCCCAGTGGGGGAGACAGAATTCGTCAATGGCGTCGCAGCGATGTCCGCGAGTGGTCAGTACGGTGCCATTAGGGTCGGCGCGGGAATCGTTGGTTTTGCAGACCTCATGCTGGGCGCCGCTGTCGCAGATGTGCTTGATGCGCACCAACAAGCGAGCGGGCGCTTCCGAGGCATCCGTCATGCGGCGAGTTGGGATGCGGATCCCCGCGTGCGAAACGCGCACACCAACCCGCCATCTGGAATATTGTTGGATCCGACCTTCCGCACCGGGTTTGCCGAACTAGCCCCGCGCGGATTGTCCTTTGACGCCTGGCTGTATCATCCGCAAATCCCTGAGCTCACCGAGCTGGCTCGGGCCTTCCCAGACACAACCATCGTGTTCGATCATTTCGGTGGACCGCTTGGTATTGGACCTTACGAAGGTCGGCAGAACGAGATTTTCGCGCAGTGGTGCGCCGACGTGGCCGCGTTGGCGCGATGCCCTAATGTCTATGCCAAGCTCGGTGGCCTGGTCATGCCGATCAACGGATTTGGCTTTCATCGGCGCGAGCGACCCGCCACCTCGGACGAGATTGTCGCGGCGACAGGACGCTACTATCTCCACGCCATCGATTGTTTCGGTGTCGAGCGCTGCATGTTCGAGAGCAACTTTCCGGTAGATCGGCAGAGCTGCTCATATTCGATACTGTGGAACGCCTTCAAGAAACTCGTGGCTGACGCCTCTCCCTTGGAGAAGCGTTGGCTATTCCACGACACCGCGGTGCGCGCTTATCGATTGTGAAAAGTCGCAGTCGAAGTCACGCGCGCGGCGCTAACGGTGCCGAAGCGAGTCGTGGCTCCCCGGTGAGGTTGAGCGATCGGCGAACCGCCTGAACGGCCTCGAGTTCCCATCCAGCGTGGAGCTTTCGCTCTGCTTTCAGAGTAGCGATGGCACTTTCCTCGAACCAACCAATCTCGTTGAGCTCCATGTCATCGAAATCGAGGATATCCGTGTGCCATGGCGCAGCGAACACAATATGCATTGACTGCTTGTAGGGGAAGGCGCCGATCTCGTGCACCTGGGGTAGAGTCAGATACAGCTCCTCTCGCAGCTCCCGTATTGCAGCGCGGGCTGGGTTTTCGCCACGCTCGATCTGTCCCCCGGGCAACCCCCAGCGTTGATCACGCTTTCGCCAGAAACTGTTGTGCACCGCGAGCAGAAAGCGGTCATCGCGATGCAGGATAACGCGCGCAGTCTTGTATGGCTGACCCATGCTTGCGTTCGTTAGAGGGGTGATCTGGAATGGTTCGTGGATAAGCAGTGCCATCTAGGGCGGTCATCAACGCGGTCGTCATGAACGCGTGCAATCGCTACTTGTTCAAAGGCTGCTTGGTCGAACACCTTGCGCATAGGTCTGGTAGTCTTATTCTTCCCGCGACACGCAACATCATAGAACAGGGGCACGCTCGATGCGCTTGGCGCGTTCTGTGGGTGCCAAGGGGAACGCATGAACGTGATCGAAGCCCTGCAGAAAGCCTTAGGCGCAGAATCTGTGTTGACCGGTGCTGCGGTTCAGGAACGACAGGCGGGCATTTGGCGGCGCGACACGGTTCAAGCCAAGGCGATCATTCGCCCGCGTAATACCTCTGAGGTCAGTACGGCGCTGCGGGTCTGTCATGCGTTCGGGCAGTCGGTGATCGCCCATGGGGGTCTCACGGGGCTTGTGCATAGTGCCGATACGACGCCGGATGATATTGCGCTGTCGTTGGAACGCATGACCCATATCGAATCGGTCGATCCCGCCGATCGCACCATGGTGGTCGAGAGTGGCGTCGTCCTGCAGCGCATTCAGGAAGCAGCGGAAGCCCATGGGCTCCTGTTCCCGCTGGACCTCGGGGGGCGTGGCTCGGCAACTATTGGAGGCAACATATCCACCAACGCGGGTGGGAACCGTGTCATTCGTTATGGCATGGCGCGTGACATGGTGCTGGGGCTCGAGGCAGTGCTCGCGGATGGCACTGTGGTGTCGAGCATGAACCGCATGATCAAGAACAATGCTGGCTATGATCTGAAGCAGCTCTTCATTGGTACTGAGGGCACCCTTGGGATCATTACCCGCGCGGTGCTCAGGCTGCGTGAACAACCGCGTCACCAGTCGACGCTGCTTGTTGCCGTGGACGAGTTCGAAAAGCTCGGCCGGTTTTTGAAGCACATGGACGCCGGGCTTGGCGGTACGCTGTCGGCGTTCGAGGTCATGTGGAATAACTTCTATACGCTTGTCACGACGCCGCCTGCCCTCAGTCAGCCGCCGTTAGCTAGCCATTATCCGTATTACGTGCTCGTCGAGGCGATGGGCACCCCGGATGACGCCGTCCAGGACGTGCTGTCTGAAGCGCTGGAACAGGGGTTAGTCGCGGATGCCGTGCTTGCGCAATCCGAGACTCAGCGTCTTCAGCTGTGGGCGCTGCGCGACGATGTAGCCCAGTGTTTCCGTGACGGTCCCACGCTGTCTTTCGATGTGAGCATGCCCATCCCGGCCATGCAGCAGTACGTCGCCGATATGAGCGCGCGGCTGAATCAAGCATTTCCGAGCAATCGTTGCTACATCTTTGGTCACATGGGTGACGGCAATCTGCACCTGGTGATTGGGGTTGGCAGCCCGACAGCCGAGGTTCGGCGCAAGGTTGAAAGTGCCGTTTACGAGCCGCTGCGAGCAATTAGCGGCTCTGTCTCTGCCGAGCATGGTGTTGGTCTTGAGAAGAAGCCCTATCTCGACATCAGCCGCAGCGAGACGGAAATCGCGCTGATGCGCGCCTTGAAGCGAGCGCTCGACCCGAGCGGCATCCTCAACCCGGGCAAGATCTTCGACCCCGCCTGATTTCGGGAGGCAGCTCGATGGAACCGCTGCATTATCAGCCCCTCACGTCCGTCGCGGCTGCGGTAAGGGCAGGCACCCACTCCGCGCGGGAGCTGACCGAACTCATGCTGCGGCGGATTGCGGACCGCGACCAAACGTTGCGAAGTTATGCCACCGTGTTAGGTGATCGGGCGCAGCGGTCCGCGGAAATGCTGGATGAGGAAGCGCGCGCGGGAAGGTGGCGCGGGCCGCTCCATGGTGTGCCCATTGCGGTCAAGGATCTGTTCGAGGTCACCGACACGATCACGGCGAGCGGTACGCGAGTGATGTCGTCGCATCGCTCAAGTGTCACTGCGACCGTCGTCCGGCGACTGGAGCAAGCTGGCGCGGTCATCATCGGCAAGACTCAGTTGACTGAGGGTGCCTTTGCCGTCCATCACCCCATGATCCCCGCACCTCTGAATCCCTGGAATCACGATTGCTGGACGGGCGTGTCGTCGTCCGGGTCCGGTGTGGCGGTTGCCGCCGGGCTCGCTTGGGGCGCGCTGGGTACTGACACCGGAGGCAGTATTCGTTTTCCGTCCGCAAGCTGCGGGCTCGTGGGGTTGAAACCAACCTATGGTCGAGTGAGCCGTCACGGCGCCTTTCCTCTGGCCGACTCGCTGGATCACATCGGACCTATGACGCGCACAGTAGCTGATGCGGCGGTGATGCTTGGGACAATGGCCGGTGCTGATCCTCGTGATCCGACAACGTTGCGCGACCCAGTCCCGGATTATCGGGGGGCGCTCGACCAGTCGATTGAAGGTCTGACTATCGGCATTGACTGGGAGTACGCGGAAGAGGGTGTTGCTCAATCGGTGAAAGCCGCGGTCCGTCGGGCGGTTGACCTGTTGAGCGCGCGTGGCGCGCGCATTGTTGACATCAGTATGCCGTCGCTGTGGCGTGAACTGGTGGCAGGCTGGAACATCACGTGCGGCGTAGAGTGCGCTCGCGCCCACGCGCCGTTCTTTCCGGCTCGGCGCGCCGAGTATGGTCCGGTGCTTGCGGCGCTATTAGATCTTGGGCGGCGCTCGACTTCCGATGACTATGCGCGGCTT
The DNA here is from genome assembly GCA_049454295.1 of Pseudomonadales bacterium. Classification (GTDB taxonomy): domain Bacteria; phylum Pseudomonadota; class Gammaproteobacteria; order Pseudomonadales; family Azotimanducaceae; genus UBA7803. The sequence continues at coordinate 8,095 of JBMTYG010000049.1, read as the reverse complement.
GAACAGCACCGTGGCGCGTTTCGCGCTGCCCTGACCGCGCTCTTCAGCCGGGTAGATCTTCTGCTCATGCCCAACATGCCTTGGTTACCACTTCGAGCGAAAGAGATGGACGCGGCGACTGGCGCGGCGCCCGCGGATAGCAACGGCAACGTGGAGATCAGAGCGGCTGCAACCACATTCACAGCACCGTTCAATTACTCGGGTCATCCTACGTTGACCCTGCCAATTGGAATCAGCCCGGAAGGGCTGCCGCTTACCGTGCAATTCGTGGGACCCTGGCTAGGCGAGGCTCGCCTGCTACAAGTCGGTCATTCGCTCGTTGAAGAGAGCGGATTCAGGGCTCATCCACCGGTCTGAAGCAGCCCTCGCAGCACGCGGAGGCAGGGTGCTGCGATTTTGGTACAGGCTCATCTGGAACTCCGACGGCAAATGGTGACAATGCGCGTCATGAAAAATCAGAACGCTCTCTTGGGTCTTGTTGTTATTTGCACACTGCTCGGCCCGTTAGTGCCCGGCGGCGCCTTTGCAGCCGCGTACTCACTCATGAGTGGAGACACTCAGGTCGTGGGCGCGATTATTCCCCTGCGCACTCGCTATGAAGACACGCTGGCGACCGTGGCTGAAGCCCAGGGCCTTGGTTGGCGCGAGTTGGTGGACGCCAATCCGGACGTCGATCCTTGGCTGCCGGGGGATGGCACGGTCATCGATCTCCCCACGAAATACATCCTGCCATCTGGGCCGCGCGAGGGGGTGGTGATCAACGTGGCTGAGTTCAGGCTCTACTACTTCCCGCCGGGCGGGCGCATGGTCGTGACATTTCCCGTTGGACTTGGTCGTCTCGATTTTCCCACGCCCATCGTGACCACCAAGGTTCGGTCAGCGGTGCCCAATCCAACCTGGCACCCGGGCCCGACTGCGCGTCGCGAGCACGCTGCGCGCGGCAATCCTTTGCCAGCGGTCGTGCCGCCCGGGCCTGACAATCCGATGGGCAGCATGGCGATCGTCTTGGGTATCCCGAGCTACTTTATCCATGGCACCAATCAGCCCTTTGCCGTGGGTCAGACCGCAAGCCTGGGGTGCATTCGCATGTACAACACCCACGTGGAGACGCTCGCGGAGATGGTTCGAAGCGGTCAGTCAGTGCGCATCGTGAGTGAGCCCTACAAAGTGGGCTGGCGCGATGGCGAACTCTTCGTTGAAGTGCACGAGGATATTTATGGTCTCGCCAAGCCGGGTGAGCTCGAAGAGCGAGTTAGGGCGGCGGTGACAGGGCGAGATGTGACGATCGATTGGGATGCAGTCAAAAGTGCTGCAGAGAAAGAGGACGGAGTGCCTGTCCGGGTCCTAGCGACAGCGCCGCAAAGCGCTGCCGCCGGGACTTGAGCAATCCGCTAAACCGGGGTTCAGCTTACTTGCGTGCGCAGCAGGTTTCAGCGATGCGCTGTACGCGCTCGTTGGCCTGATTAGCTGCGTCAAGCGCGCGCTGAGCGGCGGTTTGGGCAGCGGTGGCTTCCTGGCTGGCGCGGTTCGCAGTCGAGGTAGCGGTAGCGACTTGGTTCTCAAGGGCGCTTACGCGGGACTCAAGAGCGTCTACACGCTCCGGCTTGACCGTGGCGCAGCCGGCGATCACGAAAGTTGCGAGCATGGCAATCGCTAATTTTTGCACTTTGGGCCTCTTCTTGGTGGCTTGGTTAGCGGGGCGCAAAAGATATCACACAAAAAACAAAACACTAGTCGCAAGCGCACCTTGTCTCGGTAAACGCGGGCTATTTTTTATCAGAGCCGCATTACCCGCAGCAGACTTGCTCATCTGCCGCGCGTTCTAGAATTCCAGAATCGCGCGACCGCTGATCTTGCCACTTTCAAGTGCGTCCGTAGCCTCGTTGATTTCCTCGATGGTAAATCGCTGCGTAACCAGTTCCTCGAGGCGCAGGCGCCCGCTTTGCTGCCATTCAAGGAACGTTGGAAAGTCGCGGTCTGGGGCGCACGAGCCGCCAATACTGCCGATAAAGTGTTTTTCCTGAAGCAGCACATCCATCGCGTTGAGCTCAACGTTCGTGCTCGGCACACCGACCAGTACCGCCGTGCCGCCATCACGAGCACCAAAATGACCGGTTCGGCACGCGGGCACGATTTGCTCCATCGTTTTGCGAATGCCAATGCAGTCGAACGCAAAATCTACGCCGCTCACCGGTGTTTGGAGAATGGTGTACGCGTCTGCTCTCTGGGTCATGGCATGAATGGTGGCGACCGGGTCTTCTTTTGACGCATTGATGCCATGAGTGGCGCCGAAGCGCTTGGCAAATTCCAGCTTCGCATCGTCCAGATCGACCGCGATGATCGGGTAGGCACCTGCCACCTTGGCACCCACAATCGCCGAAAGCCCGACCCCACCCACGCCGAACACCGCAACGCTCTGACCCGGCTGGACGCGCGCGGTATTGACCACTGCCCCCGCCCCGGTCATGACCGCGCAGCCGATGATCGACGTGATATCACGCGGAATGGAGGGATCGACCTTCACGACGTATTGTTCGTCCGCTAGCGTGTGATCGGCCCACGTGAAGACGTTTTCGGATTGGGCAATGCCGTCGCTCACCTGAAGCGTCGCACGTACTGGCGGCTGTTTTGCCGCTGCAGCGTTCCTGGGCACCCATGTCACCAAAACGATGTCCCCCGGGCCCACGTGCGTCACCGCGCTGCCAATTTTTTCGACTACGCCGGTGGCTTCGTGACCCAGAATCACGGGGGATGTTCGGGGTCGATGCATTTGATGCAGCTGGGAATGGCAGATCCCCGAGGCGAACAGCTTAACGACAACCTGGGTCGGTCCTGGGTCAGGCAGCTCCAGCTCTTCGATGCGCAGCCGTGATGTGGATTCAGGCAGTACAATGACGCGTGCGTGTGTTCCCATGAACTTGTTCCCCTTTCGATGAGCCCGATGGTGACCGGTTCGCCGTCTGGTCGCAACGCATCCTGCAGGAGCAGGACTTCACCTCAGGCCACAGTGACCGTGAGCGCCTGATACCCCGCGCGCTGGATGGCCGCTGCGACGGCCTCTTGCTCTCCGGGACACAAAGCGATGATAGACCCACCACCACCGCCGCCGGTGAGCTTGGCGCCGATTGCCCCGTGCGCCCGCGCGATGTGGATCAATTCCTCGAGCTCGGGAGACGACACCTGCAGCGCGTTTAAAAAGCCCTGACAGAGGTTCATGAGCTCTCCGAGCTCCGTCAGATTGCCCTCCCGCAGAGTAACCAGTGCTGATCGCACGAGGGATGCAATCTGATCAAAGATCGCGTCGTAGCGCGCGGGTCGGGCGGCGTGAATTGCGCGCACGCGGGCAACGGTATTGGCCGTCAGGCTTTCCTTGCCCGTGATGCCGATGACGAGCGGCAGCGACCCTCCGATCACGAGCGGCTCTACGCGATTGGCGTTGAGTTCGGGCGCGTCGTCGGAGCCCCGTCCGAGGCCTCGCTGAAAAAGAATGGGGCGCCCCCACGTGGCAAGCGTGTTGTCGATGCCGGAAGGCGTGCCATGAGCAAAGCGCTCGCATTCATAGGCGTGCCCATTGATTGCTTCGTCACTGAGTCCGAGACGGAATGCGCGGTCGAGTGCGCGAATGATGGCAACCGCGAGCGCGGCGGAACCTCCAAGGCCCATCGCACGCGGCACGTGGGGAATAACCTCGATAGTCATTCCCGTTTCTGCAAGCCCCAGCGTTCTGAGGAGACTGCCGAGCATGCCCGTGAGCCCGTGGGTGCCGGGTCCGCGTACCTTCTGTTCGACGCCCCATCGGGGGATGACCAGGCTGGCGCCATTGCCGCCCGGGCGCACGATGGCTTCGACAGCCAGCGGAATCGGCAGCGCGATGGCGGGACGTCCATAGACGACAGCGTGCTCGCCGAGCAGTATGACCTTGCCGCTTGCGCTACTGCGCTCCGCCGGTGCGGGGGTTCTTTCGCCGCTTACCTGGGTCAGCTTGGCGACAATCTCCTCTGCCTTCCACACCTTGATCTCGCCGCTTTCGATCAGAGCCTCCACCACGGTATCGAACAGATGATCGGGAACGTTCGCGGTGCTGGCCACGCTGCGCGCGTGAAGTGTCATATGGTTTTGCTGAATGCCGTCCGTCGACAGCGCGCGCAGGGCGGCGAAATTTTGTGCGAGCCCGACGGTAGCCATGATCCCCGCAAGTTCTGGTGCGTTGGGCGAGCCAAGCAGGCGATGGTTGATGCGTACGCTCGGATTCGTCTCCAGTGAACCGCCAACAGTGCCCACCTTCATGGGGATCTCAATTTCGCCCACCAGATCGCCGGCTTCATTCTTGTACCAACGGGTGAGTCCGCTATACCGGCCAGAACGCGCGGCGTAGGCGTGGGCGGCCGCCTCGATGGCGCGCCAGTCATTGCCTGTCGCGATGGCGACGGCGTCAATGCCGTTCATAATGCCTTTGTTATGGGTCGCGGCTCGGTAGGGATCCACAAGAGCAAGATCGTTCGCGAGGATGATGCCGTCGCGCACTTCCTCGCCTGTGAAGCCCTTCCCCTCCAGATTCTGCGTTGGGATTCGGACGCGGGCGCGTGCGATGGCACGGTCGGTCAGATTGGAGAGAATGCGCAGGAACACCTTACCGCCCGTGATCGTTTCCACGAGCGAAGCGATACCTTCGCACATCGTGTTGACCAAATTAGCGCCCATGGCATCGCGCGTGTCGACCAACAGGTGCAGGACCACCATTTCCCGTCCGTCTTCGGGTGCGTGGTGATGGAAGACCTCGATGTCGATAGCCCCGCCGCCGCGTGCTTGCATCTTGGGATGCAGACTGTTGGCCAGCGCCAGAATTTCCTCCCGGCGGGCGAGCAGGGCACTTTTAGCGCGGTCCACATCGTCGATATTGACCGCTTGCACCTGACCGATGAGGACCGGCTCTGTGCTTGATGCCTCATAACCCCCGCTGAGGCGCGCCATGCGTGCGGCACCTGACAGCCCAGCCACGATTGAGGGCTCCTCTACGACAAGTGGAATCACGTAGTCCCGCCCATTGATCAGGAAGTTGAGCGCAACGCCCAGAGGTAGGCCGAACACGCCCAGCACGTTCTCGATCATCCGGTCCGCGACCGCCAAACGGAGCTGGTGATCGCCGCTCGTGAGTGCGTCTAGATCCGCGTCCGAGAGCAGTCCGCGCTGATGTAAGGCGGTGACCCGTTCGCTGACAGTCATCTTGAAGAAATTGGGAATGCGCGCGCCGGAATTAGCGGCTGATGCGGATGCCATGTCGGGCAGTCTCCAGTGGCAGGGGCATCACGTGGGTGTCTTGTGCCCTGATCGTGAACCGGTCAAGTCTTTCGGGGTCGTCGGAGAAGGCAGCACCAATGTCGCCGCCGCCCGCGCCGCAGGGTTTGTAGAGCACGCCGCAGGATTGCGCAAGCGCATGCATGGCGTTGTGACTCGCATCATAGATGCCCAGTCGTGCGTCCGCGTCGAGCGCACGTAGGCGGTCGATATAATGCGTAAGCGCCCCGAGGATATCGCGCGTGGCGAAGAGCTCGCTCGAGGCGTCAGCCAGTCGGTTAAGAGACTCCGTATCGCCGGTCTGCTGCCATGCATAAAAGCGGTCCAGATGGGATGCCGTGCTGGCTGGGTGACCGACCCAGAAGTAGCGGATGTCGACTCGTGAGAGCGCGCTTGACGGCGTGACGGTTGGCAGCCCCTGGGCGTCATCTCTACTGCGCTCGAATCGCAGCAAGCCGCCATGCCAGGCGGCGGCAATATCAACGCCGCTGCCACGATTCGATTGCAGGCTACTGTGTATTGCGACAGCCCGCTCGAAGTCAGGCGTGATGCCAATGAGCGCGCATAGCGTGCCGTAGAGAGCGACAGTGAGCGCTGCGCTTGAGCCGACTCCCAGTTTGATTCCGTGCTGAAAGAAACCCCTCGTGTCGAGCAGAACATCCGCATGGGACGGCAGGCGCAGGGCGACCTCTGGCGATTGCTTCTGTAGCGCTTGGAGCACGTGCCAGGCGATTTGAGCGCTACTGGTAGCGGCGGGTCTTGGATCGGCCAGCAGGGCGTTACGGGAAAGCCCCGCGGGCTCCGCGCTGTAGCCGCGGCTGGTAAATTCCCACGCTGCGCGCTCGACCGCAGGTTTCACCGACGGTCGCTGAACCTTAAGCGTGCAGCGCGCAACCCGATCAACAGCAACCACAAGGGCCGGTGCGCCGACCAACACTGCATATTCGCCCCATAGGACAACCTTGCCGGGGGCGCTGCACTCAAGAGTGGTGTTGATCATTCAGACATCCGAATGACTAATGACTCGGGCTCCAGGGCCAAGGCCGGCGATGAGTGTCTCGATGACCCCCGGCACGGCGCTCAGCGCCTGAGCCACTTGCGCGGCGGTCCCTGGCGCGCATATCGCCTTTACCTGGGGGCCGGCATCGACGGTGAAGAAGACGGCCGCTCCCGAGGCGCGTAGCTCGCGGATGACATGAAGGCATGCGACGGTCGCTGCATTCCAGTAGAGGAGACCGGGGCGCGTCGCAAGCATAAGCCCGTGCATCTTGAGACAGCTGTGTTCCGCCAGGCCCGCGAGACGCTCAAAGTCGCGCGCGAGGGTAGCGGCGATCGCATGCGCGTAATCGCGCTGAGTGCTGTCGATCCAGCCCGAGTAAAAGGGTGATTCCATCGAACTGCGCATGCCCAGCGACGAGGAAACTTCCTTTCGGGTTGTTGCGGTAATGGCTACCACGACCTCGAGTGGCCAGGATTGTTCATGCATGAGTTGTTCGGCCTGCCAGCGCGGTTCGGCCAACGTCACGAATCCGCCGAAGATGGAGCGTGCGGCAGACCCTGATGCTCGGCGCGCAAATTCGGAGCGAATTGCAGCGTCCATGTTCAGTTGAAACTGGTGGTCGATGGCAGTCACGAGCGCTGCGAATCCGGAGGCTGATGAGGCAAGGCCGGACGCGGTGGGAAAATTATTGTGGGTGGTTACTTCAATGCCGGGCAGGGCGTAGCTCTTCCGCAGCATGGCGATGCAGGCGCTGATTTTCGCATCCGCCACTTCTTCGCCGTCCAGTATGACCCGATCCCGTTCTGCGGGTTGCACGCAGGTGCGGGTCGCCAGTGTGTCGAGCGTGATCGAAAGCGATGGCGTAGCGGGCAGGTTGCGCTCACCCTGAGCCTTACCCCAGTACTTGATGAGCGCAATGTTTGGGTGCGCGACAGCGGTCGTTGGCACGTTTGTCAAATGCTCCGTGTTGGGAAAGAACGTCCGGAGTTCGCTCCCCTTGGGTGAAAACTGCGTCAAGACTCTGCCGACCACGGGTGATTTAATCAACCGCCAAAAACGCACGCCGGAGAAACACCTCATGAACACTAATCGTCAATGGGTCCTCGCCAAGCGACCGCATGGCATGGTCACCCGCGAGAATTTCGAGTACCGGGAAAGCCCCATTCCCTCCATAGGTGACGGTGAGGTGCTCGTTCGTAACCTGTATCTGTCGTTCGATCCGACGCAACGCGGGTGGATGGAAGACCGCGAGAGCTATCTTCCCCCGGTTGGGCTTGGCGAGGTGATGCGGGCGGGTTCCGTCGGGCAGATCGTGGAGACGCGTCACCCTGAGTACAAGGTTGGGGATCTGGTCCAGACTACGGGCGGTTGGCAGGACTTCGTGGCGGTGCGTCCTGGCATGGGATGGCCGGGTCTCAACAAGCTGCCGCCGGGTGTAACCCCGCCGATGGCACTGGGTGTTTTGGGCGTGACGGGACTCACCGCATATTGGGGGCTGCTTGATCTCGGTGTTCCGAAACCGGGTGAAACGGTGCTTGTGTCCGGAGCCGCTGGGGCGACGGGGTCAGTTGCTGGGCGGATCGCCCGTATTAAAGGGTGTCGCGTGGTCGGTATTGCAGGGGGCGCGGATAAGTGCCGCTGGTTGACCGATGTCGCGCGCTTTGATGCCGTCATCGATTACAAGAACGAAAACGTAGACGAGCGTATCGCTGCGCTCTGCCCCGATCGTGTCGACGTGTTCTTCGATAACGTCGGCGGCTCGATCCTCGAAGCAGCGCTCAATCACATCAACATGCGCGC
>JBMTYG010000048.1:0-19928 GCA_049454295.1 Pseudomonadales bacterium | reverse complement strand
CGACACCAGCTATGCGTCACCGCGCGGCTGTGCCGAACAAATCATCGAACGCTTAAAATCGCCACCGGTTGCACTTCGTCGAGTACTTTGGCGAGAACACGCCGGACCCTCACCTGTTTCCACGTGATGCCGCGATCCTCACGATTGGGAAACGCAGATGCTCTGCGCGACCTTCTGGCTGCGGCACAGCGGGTAGTCTTCTTCACCGGCGCCGGGATCAGCACGGAGTCGGGCATCCCTGATTTCCGCTCCCCGGGCACCGGGGTCTGGAATCAGGTGAAACCTATCCAGTTCCAGGATTTCGTTGCCAGCGAGCAGGTCCGTCAGGAGAGCTGGCGTCGCCGTTTCGATGGCGATCGCGTGTTGGAGAAAGCGCGCCCAAACAAAGGTCACGCGGCCATCGCGCGACTGCTGGCCGCGGGCAAGGTGATCGCGGTGATCACCCAGAACGTTGACAACCTTCACCAGCAATCGGGAGTTCCAGACGATCGGGTGATCGAACTTCACGGTAATGCGCTGTATGCGCGCTGTCTGTCGTGCCAAGCGCGCTACGAGCTCGACGAACTTGAGGCACTCTTCCGCCAAGAAGGACGTGTGCCTCCTTGTCGAGACTGTGGTGGCATTATCAAGACAGCGACGATCTCCTTCGGCCAGTCAATGCCCGAGCGCGAGATGCAGCGCGCTCAAGCCGCCATCGAAAACTGTGATCTCTGCATCGTTGCGGGTTCCTCGCTCGTGGTCTACCCCGCCGCCGGCTTTCCCGAGCTCGCGAAGCGACTGGGAGCGGGGCTCGCCATTGTGAATCGCGAAGAGACGCCTCTCGATTCATTGGCTGATCTTGTCGTTCGCTCGGAACTCGGTGTGACGCTCAGTCGGATTGCGGAATTCCACTGAAGTTTTCGTTCAACGCCGGGTCGCGACAAGCAGGTGCTCAGCAAAATGTCGGAGATCGGCGAGGCGTGCACACCGATCCACGCGCCGACAATAAGGCGCATAGCGATGCATGAGCGAATCTCCTTCGCCCCAGCGATCAAATGGCTCTGGATTGAGCCACAGCACTTGGCGCAGACGCTGCGAGAGAGAAGCCAGCACCTGGATTCCGGGTTCCCGTCGATTGGTTCTCGCGTCGCCAAGAATCAACAGCGAGCTGCGGTGATGAAGCTCGCTGCCAACAAGCCGAGCAAACTGGCTGAACGCCTGGCCGTAGTCGGTACTGCCCCTCCCCCAATCCTGAAGGGCTTGTTCGACAGACTCCCTGGCGTCCGTCGTAGCCATCCGATCGGTGATTTCTGCAAGCTCAGAGGAAAAGACAAACAAGCGCATGTGCGGCAGCGCATCGCCCAGCTGGTGGAGGAACAGGAGCAGGAATCGAGCGACGCGACTGACCGATCCGGATACGTCGCAAATGACGTACAGCGTTGTCTGCTTGTGGCGCCGCTCACGAAATCGCAGATGAAATGGCACGCCGTCATGGCGCATATTCCGCCGCAACATCCAGGGCAAATCGAGAGACCCTCGCGGCCCCCTCCGCGGTCGTTCCCGATATTTTTGTCGCAACGCTCGGGCGAGTCGCTCGATAACGTGCGACGTCTCGGCGTAATACGCTGGAGGGAGTTGGTCGAGATTGGATTCAAGTGCCGCCATGATCAATGGCGTATTGCCCACCGGATCAACTCGCAGCGCGTAACGACGATCGACAAAAGCTTGCACTTCAGCGGCGAGATAATGAACCAGATGCTCGAGCGCGGATCGAACTTTCTGATCGGTTGTGGCTGACTCCCTCAGGTACTGCTTGATCGTAGGGACCTCAAGCCAGTCCAACAGATCGTCGACCAGGTGTCGTTTGTCCCTGAGAGATTGAAGAGCACCGGCCGTTGAAGCCCTCGTGCCTTCTATGAGCGCGATGGCGAGGTTCGGGGAGTGCCGATCGAATAACAGCTCCACGCTATCCGGCGCGTGCCCCGGGGGTATGACACCGGCAAGGTCTTCACGCGTCACCTCGGCGAAAAAAACAGATTCCGGTCGTTGGGTGAACGCGTGATCGTGAAAGAACAGCTCAAAACAGTCTTCAAAGCGGCGTTTCTCGTCAACAGTTTTGGCCAGAGTCAGCGCCAGGGCATCACGTAGCAGCCTGCGGTTCTGGACTCCTGTGACCGCCAGTACGCGAAGCGCATCAAGGGTTTCCGCCGGTGAGACTGAGATGTCAGCCCGACGTAGTGCGGCAATGAAATGGGTGAGCAGGATCTCCATGAACGAGTCCGGGCTGATTGTCTCGGGGTACCGTCTGCCCTAGTGTGCCGGGTTGCAAACAAGGAGCAAGGTGCGTGGCGCGGGTCGAAACCACAAAGCTCACCGACTGGATCTGCGATCTGATGCCCAATTGGGCACCCCTCGAAATCGGTGGTTTCCAGTATCTGGAGGGTGGGTACAACAATCAGAATTATCGTTTCAGGTACAAGGGTCGCCAATTCGTCCTGCGGGTTCCGACTGCAGACTGCGGTTTCACCCACCGAAGGCTCGAGGTGGAGTTTTATCGTCAATCTTTCGCTCTTGGTGCACCGCTGACGCCAACCGTGTGTGGCTACTGTGAGGTCAGCGGACGCATGATTACCGAGTGGGTGAGCGGCCACCTGCTTGCGGACTTGTCCGTTGATTGCGAGCACCTTGCGCTGATGCTGCGGCAGCTACATGCGGCTCTGGAGCGTTTGCCAGTACAAACGGAGCCTGCCCCGGTGCGCCGCTACGACCCGGTGAAGTATGCCCGTGACGCGCTCGCCAACACCGCAGCACCTGGCTGGCTCAAGGCCTTGGCGGAGGCGATGACGTGGGATCCGCCGCGCTGGATGCTGTGCCACAACGATCTCAATCCCTGGAATTTGATTCGAGACTCCGAGAATCGTTGGGTGACCCTTGACTGGGAGTGGCTCGCAGCGAACGACCCCATGTTTGATTTGGTCGCGCTTCACCAGGGTGCTGGATTGGCGGGTGCCCCAAGCTCGAACATCGGATCGCTTCGGGAATTTGCCGAGTCTTACGCCGACGAACCAGTGTCCGAAGCGCGACTTCGCGCGTGCAGATCAGCCTATTGGCTGCGCGAGACGGCTTGGGCTGCGGCAGCGCTTGCTCGAGGAGAAAGCCGTGCCGAGATCAAAGTGCAGTATCAACTGGGGCTCGAATGGTTGAGCCTCCTGGAACGGTAATGCGATCGGTCAATCCGGCTTGCGGTGATTGCTCGGAATCCAAGACGCGACGGCGGCGAGCGCGGATTGGAGGCGCTGATCGCCCAAACCACTGACTTCCTTAAATGGAAACGCGTCTCGCATGAGTAGTGTTCGATAGTACGCATGCAGCAGTTCTCGTCCCGCCGCGGTCTCGCGCAGGGGATCTGGCTGCCAGGGTACGTCCGGTTCCAAGAGCAGATAGGCCCGCGGCGAACGTCGCGCAAGCGCGTCCACGATTGCGGGGTGCGAACCGCCGTAGCGTACCTCCCACCACACACTCATCACGACCTGATCGGTGTCAGCGAAGATGAGGGGCGCGCCGGTTGCGCGCAGGGATGACTCTGCCGCTTCCTGCGCTGTTGCGATGGCAAGCACATCCATTGGGCCATAGGCTTCGCTTGGCTGGCCGCCCTCCCCTCGCTGCGTGCGAGGTGTTAGCCATTCTCTCGCGATCTCCGGCACCAAAGGAGCGTCGAAGTACTGAGCGAGCGCGGTGGCAAGCGTGGTCTTTCCCGTAGATTCGGTGCCCGTCACGCAGACGATGAAGCCGGTGTCAACTCGCGTGCCCATGTTCGCCACCCTACGATTGCCAGGATCAGGTAGATCGCATAAAGAATTGCGTAGAACTCGATGCCCTTAGCGAGATAGACGCCGGTCGCCACGATGTCGACTGCGAACCAAAGGGTCCAGTTGTCGATGTATTTTCGCGCCGTGAGCCACATCGCCGCAAAGCTGGCAACAACGATCAGGCTGTCCCAATACGGCAGATCAGCATCTGTAGAGCGGCTGAAGAATGTGCCCACCAGCAGAGTGCCCACACCGATCGCGCAGACGATAAGCAGCATGACTCGGGATGAAGCGCGGCGCACCGGCACCGAAGCTGTTAACGCCTCGCGGCCGCCATACAACCAGTAGTACCAGCCGTAGGCATTCATGAGCACGTAATAGCCGTTGAGCACTACGTCCGCATAGAGTCGAGTCTTGAAGAAGACCGCCACTGAAATGAGCGCATAAACCAGTCCGACGGGGAATGTCCACACATTCCCGCGAACGAGAAGCCAGACACAGAGGAGACCGCTGATCAGCCCCGAAAGTTCCAGCCATTCCATGTTGGCAAATGTTTCGACCAGGGTGTGGAGCATGAGTTGCCGACGCGCATGATGGGAACCGACCAATTATCCCGGTCCTGCGGGGATGAGGCTAGAATGGTCGCTGGCGTCATTTTTGGCCGGGAAAGAGCCTCTATCCGTATGGCCCGAACTATTGCAATCGTCGAAGACGACCCCGATCAGCGCGCGAACTACAGTGATGCGATTAGCAAGAAAGGCTACCGCGTGATGGCCTTTGCCAGTCGCCAGGAGGCGCTTGCCGGACTGAGCGACGCGCTGCCGGATCTGGTGATCCTTGACATCATTCTGGGTGAAGAGGTCGATGCGGGTTTTCAGCTCTGTCGCGATCTGCTGGCGCGCGCGCCGAGCCTGCCGGTCATTTTTCTGACGGAGCGCATCAACGAGATCGATAAGATTTCCGGCCTCCGTCTCGGCGCCTGGGATTATTTGGCAAAACCCATCAGTCTCGAATATCTCGCAGAACGCATTAGTTCGCTGCTGCGCATCAACGAAGTACGCGCCGAGCAGGGTGATGCCAGTCCGGGATTGGCGGCGAAACGGGTGGGAAATCTCACGCTGGACCAGGATGCTTTGCTAGCGTCATGGAAGGGCCAGCGGCTCGAACTTTCCGGCACTGAGTTTCGCATGCTCGCGAAACTGGTCCGGGCACCGGGGCACGCGGTCAGCTACGAGACGCTCATGAATGCCACGATGCAGAGCCTTGTGACCAACAACACGATCAACACGCACATGCGGAATATTCGCAAGAAATTCGAGCGTATCGATCCCGAGTTCTCCGCAATCAAAAGTGAATACGGCTTCGGGTATCGCTGGTCAACGGGCCCTTGAGGCGACCGCATGAAGCGTTATGGTCGGTTCCCGGGACCCCGCCTTGGCACCAAGATCCTGATGCTCGGGCTCTTGTTACTGATGGTGCCCTGGTTCAGTTATCGGCAGCTGCTCGAGATGGAGCGCCTGCTGTTGCAGGGTCAGTCCAACGCGCAGCTCCTGACTGCAGAAGGTATTTCCACCCTGTTCAATGGTCGCGACGACATTTTGAGCCAGCTTCCAGTTGCCGCCGAGGATGCTCAGAACCTGTACGTGCACAGTCTCTCGGATCCGATTCGGCTGGATGGAAATGGCAGCGACTGGGGTGAGGCATCGCTTCAGTCTCCACTCGTGTTCGGGGCAGCCGCGGGCGCCGGGGATGGCGAATTTTCTTTGGTGCTGGGGGAACGGGCTGGGCAGCTGTATGTGCTGCTCGATATTACGGACGCAGAACGCATCTACAGAAGCTCTGATCGGCTGCGTCTGGACAGCTCTGACCACGCGCGAATCAGTTACCTGAGTCCTGCGGGGGACAACGCCCGGCTGGCGATCGTTTTCGAGGGACCAGGGACGCTGTCTGCCTACGCCGCGGATGAAGACTGGCGTTATGCCTCAACGGGAGCCCCAGATGCGCGTTTACAAGGGGTTCTCGTGCAGACGCCCGCAGGTCATCGAATGGAGTTTCGGCTGCCTCTGGATCTCATGGGGTCCAGTCGGTCCTTCGGTCTGGCTTATGTTGATGTTGATGATCCGGTCAGTCGGCGCGTGCGACAGATAACACAGACGCTGCCCACCGCAGGCAAGGAAAGCTTCAACCTCGTCGTCATGCGATCGCCGGAAGTGGTGAGCATCATCCAGGGGCTTGGGTACGCCGGTGCCCGCATTCTTGTCATTGACCCGACAATGCGGGTGCGAGCCGAAACCGGTAGCTACATGTCCGGCGATCGTTCCGAGGTCGCGGCGGGCTGGGCTAGTGGATTGCCCGCCTGGCTGATGCGCCTGCGGGCAGGGTTTGGAAATGGCCAGGACCTGAGGTCGCCCGAGACCGCCACGTCGGTCGCGACCAGCGTGATCGCGAGCTCTCTGCAGGGCGAGCCCATTGCGCTCAGAAGAACTCTGGCCGATGGTCAAGAAGTCATCATGGCCGCGCATCCGATCATATCGGGCGACCGCATCATTGGCACCGTTGTCGTCGAGCAGAACACGCGTGATGTTCTCGCTTTCCAGCGCGAAGCACTGGATCAGGTGATGTGGGTGTCTTTCCTGAGTTTCGCCGGTGTCTTGCTGGCCTTGTTGGCCTTCTCCGCCAGGCTCGCCTGGCGCATCCGTAACCTGCGGCGCGATGCAAGCAGCGCAATCGACCATCACGGTCGTCTGCGCACAACAGCGCTACGGCATGAACTGCGCGCAGGGGATGAGCTCGGCGACCTCGCACGCAGCGTGTCCAACATGCTATCCCGGCTGAAGCAGCACAACCATTTCCTTGAGAACATGCCCAGGACGCTACGTCATGAAATCAACAATCCGCTCAACGTACTGAGTACCTCGCTGCAAAACCTGGCACTCGAGAACCCCGAACTCGAGGATAACAAGTACCTGGAGAGCGCGCGCCGTGGCGTGCTCAGAATTGGAGCCATTGTGCAGAACCTGGCCGATGCCGCTAATCTGGAGGACGCTCTGCGCAGCGAGGAACTTGAGCGGATCGATGTGTGTAGCCTGGTCGAGAATTACGTCGCGAACTGCGCGCGCACACATCCGAAGACAGGCTTTCTCTTCAGCGGGCCGGACACGCCGGTATTCGCCTTGGTATCTGATTTTCGCATCGAGCAGATGCTAGACAAGATCGTCGACAATGCGATCGATTTTCACCGTGCCGGTACGCCCATTACCGTGCATCTGTCCTCTCACGGAGATTTCCTGCAGCTCTCCGTCGCTAATCGGGGGCCGACGCTGTCCGACGAAGCTGGGCGCACTCTGTTTGATTCAATGGTGAGTCACCGAGCGCCAGAGAACCGTCTGCATTTTGGTCTCGGACTCTACGTGGTCCGAATCATTGCTGAACACCACGGCGGGTTTGTGCGCGCGGTTAACCTCTCAGATCAGAGTGGCGTCGCGATCCTGGTGCAGTTGCCGCTATACCGGGCGGAAGTCGCAAGCACCCGTTCGCCTTTGGCGTCAGCCGATCCTGGCGAGCGTTCGTTAAGCGCCTGAGTCATCGCTCCAGTCAGCTCTTCAGCCGGTAAACGACATCCAGCCCGACCTGACCCTCGCAGACGAGCCGCTCCTTCTGCACCAGATACTCAACCGCTGCGAGCACTGATCTTGCCGCTGCCGGGAACATGAATTCGGGTGTGCCCACATACATGAGCGGCACCATGTCGCGAATGCGCCCCACCCCGCCACGTACGCATTCCAGAATCTGCTCTTCACGTTCCCGACGGTGCGCAATGAAAGCTCGGACCAGCGCTTTGGGGTCATCAATAGAGGTTCCATGCGTCGGCCAGTAGACTTTGTCGTCACGCTCGAGCAGCCGTTCGAGGCTTGCCAGATAGGCGGCCATGTCCCCATCGGGTGGGGAAATCACGCTGGTCGACCACCCCATGACATGATCACCTGTGAATAGCGCGCGTTCCTCGCGCAGCTGAAAACACATGTGATTCGATGTGTGCCCCGGCGTATACACGCATTCAACCGACCAATTGGCCCCCGCGATGATGTCGCCATCCTTGACGCGAACATCCGGCGCAAAATCCATGTCACCGCCCTCTTCAACGGGAATTCCGGCCTCCTGCTTGCCGGCTCCGTGGGGACCATAGGCGTAGGATCGTGCTGCACAGTGATTCCTTAGCAGCGCCCACCCCGGTGAGTGGTCCATATGCGTGTGCGTGATCAGAACATGGGTGATGTGCTCGCCACGCGTCGCCTCGAGAATAGCCTCGATATGCGCGACATCCGCAGGGCCAGGATCGACTACGGCGACCTCGCCATGCCCGATGATGTAGGTGCCGGTACCATAGAACGTGAAGGGGCTCGGATTTTTCGCGATGACTCGACGAATGTTTGGACTAACCGAGGCCGCTTCTCCGTAAGAAAAATCCAGGTCACGTCGAAAAGGAATCTGCACCGCCACGCTCGAACCCCCTGACTTTATGCCGGGAGAATATCACGCGGGCGTGATTTCAGTCCGCGTGCGGCGAGCGGCGCAGCCACTGCAACCAATGTCTTGCCCTGCGCAGGGGCACAACCTCCCGGAGGGTCATATGTACCCGGCCGATCGTGATGCGATCACCGTCACGTACGACCGTCGTCTTCACCCGCTTCTCGTTGACGCGGGTGCCATTGCTTGAGCCAAGGTCTCGAAGAAACACGCCGCCGGGTCCATAGTGAAATTCGCAGTGATGTGCCGATACGCTCCGATCCTGGAACTTCAGGTCGCAGTCTCCGGCGCGTCCAACGAGCGTTCGCCCAAACACGAGTTGGTGCCATCCGCCAGCGCCGGTCAGCGTGGATTCCGCGAGGTAGAACCCCGGCCGAAGCCAGCCCCCGTGTGTTCTTTTGTCTCTCATCAGCTCGGTTGGCAGGGCGTTAGCGGTTGCCGGCGGTCTATCGGGAGCACGCATAGCGCGAGTCTCGCGCATCGCACCATCTGGGGCGCTTGGCAGCACGCCGAGCGCAGGCATCACCCCCTCGGGGCCAAGCACCGTGAACACGGCTCGGTCCAGAACAAGAATGTCGCCAGGAAACAATCGTGTCGCCCCGTAAAGGCGCTCACCGTTTACAAAACTCCCATTACGAGAGCCTAGGTCTCGCACCCAGGCAGCACCTGCGCGCAGATAGAGCGCCGCGTGGTGCCGCGAAGCGTGGAGGTCTGGCAGCACAATGTCGCTTGACTCATCCCTGCCGATACGGAGCTCATGGAAAAGCACAGCCACGTCGTTGGCGGCACTACCCGCGATACGCCACGGCGCCGCTGAGTCGAGATTTGACGGCATGGTAAAGATCTCGAGCGTGGTCGAACCAACCGTGATCCGATCCCCCGGCATGAGCCCTTGGGCCAAGCGCTGCTCGACGCCATTGACGACGACGACCCCGCCCGCTGCCGGGATGACACGACCACCGCGCCGCTCCGGTACCAGTCGCATAATCTGAGCGCGAACCCCAGAGCTTGAGACTAGAAAGTCACTGCGCGGGTGTCCGCCAACCTCAAGCGGTCTCGTCAGCGCCCGTTCCCGGCTGCCATCGGATACCCAGAGTGGGATGTCAGGGGTGTCAATCATTCCGATTCCACCGCTCACGGAGCGCGAGCCAGTCAGACTCTGCAGGTCGCAGTTCCAACGCTTTCTCGAGATAGCCTCGGCCCAGATTCTTCATATCCGCCGCGTAGGCTTCCCGCGCTACCTCGACGATTCGGGCGGCACACTCGCTGATCAGCGTGGTCGCGAGCTGGTTACTAGGATCCTGATCCAACACCCGGCGCAGAAACAGCAGGGCGTTATCATTTTCTGGCGCCGTAATGAGCCCGCGCGCCAGCCGCGTGCGAGCCAACTCCAGATTTTGCACGACCAGTGTGTGGTGCTTAAGGCTTACCCGCGAGGAACGCCGGACGCCCTCCAGCGTGGACCGATCAAGGCCGAGTTCAGCGAAACGGCTGACAAGCTGGCTTGCATGCTCCAGGTTGCCGAGGTTTAACGCCCCGCGGGCTTCAGAAGCGACCTGCTCGACTAACCGCAACAAGGATTCTGACGCGGCTTGGTTATCCGGTTCGATGGCGAGAACTCGAAGGTAAATCTCTGCCGCGTTGTTCCCGTCCGGAACAATCAGGGCGCCAGAGGTCTGCAATTGCTCACCCTGGGCGAGAAGATCGCGCAGCCGGGTCTGTGTATCTGGACTTGCAAGTACTTCGCGCCGCACCTCGGCGAGCAGTGCCAAATCCGGACTCGCGGCCGCCGCTCGATCGAGAGCACGCACTGCCTGCTCATAGTCGGCGGCCTCCATGGCCTCTTGGGCCTGTCGCGCAGCTTCCGCAGCGATACCGTCCAGTTCGGATCGTGCGACCGGATGTTCTGGCACCAGACGCAAGACCTCGCGATAGGTGCGTATCGCGGTATCGATCGCCTCAGGGTCAGCAAAGCCCTGACGACGCAGTGTCGCCAGTGCGCGGTTGATCAGGGCATCCGCATTGCGCCGATCTTTGACCTGTTGCGCCAGCGAGCTCATCGTCTCGTCGCCGGGAAACACGCGTAAATATTCTCGCAGACGCTCATTCGCATCGTTGACCTGGCCGGCAGCCAAAGCCCGCTCGATGGATACGCGCCATTCTGCGGCCGACGCGTCAAGCGCCTGCCGGGCACGGCTATCCGTCGGGTCGAGCGCCAGCACGCGTCGATAACCCGCAGCGACAGTCACGAGGCTCTGGTTCGGATCTCGATCCAGAGCGCGCGCGTTGTCCCAGGCTTCCACCACTGCGGGGTCACGCACCCAACCGAGAATGGCGAGCACACCGACTGCCGTCTCAGAACGGTCGAGCAGCGCCGCAACCCAAAAGGACATGAGCAAAATAATGCCAATACCGAGCGCAAAACGAACCCCGGGAAATTCGCGCAGCTTCCGCTTGCGTCGCTTGCCCGCGTCGTTCCTTCGAGAGTTTTCGAGGATCGGGGTTCCGACCCAGAGAATCTCCTGCGGGTCCACGGCGTCCGTGCGTAACACGATACTCCCCGCGCTGGATCGGCGTGCAATCTCCGCAAACGAGCTCGCTAACTCTCCCGCCGAGCTGAAGCGGTTCTCGGGCTGTTTCGCGAGCGCGCGCTCGAGGACCCATTGAAAGGACTCAAGATGCGCGGGCAATCTCAGGACAGTTTCGCGTGCATGACCTTCAAGCGGGTCGGTATCACTTAGCTCACTGAACGGTGGTCGTCCGGCCAGACATTCATACAGCAGGCACCCAAGGTCATAGACATCGTTTGCAGGCGTGACTATCGCTGCGCCCGAGTTCAGCGTGGTTCTATGCGAAGGGCGGAAGGCCAACGGGTCCTCATACTCCGGAGTTCGGGGTCCGGGTGCCGCGCATAAATCGAATCCAGTGATTACGGGCGTGCCGTCCCGACGAAACAGAATATGCTCCGAGCGAATATCTCCATGGACGAGGCCCGACTGATGTAACGCATCGAGTGCGTGTCCGGCACCGAGCGCTATGTCACCCAGAGTCCATACATCGATCCCCTGCGCCAGTCGCTCGGCCAGGGTGCCGCCGCCGATCCACTCCATGATCACCACAGGTTGTCCATCGACTGTGATGTGTTCGGTGACCGCAGCCAGATTGGGATGGCCAATTCCGGTGACTGCCCTGTGACCTGCGATGAATTGCGACTGGGCAGAGCGACTGGTCTTGATGGCAAACATCCGACCGTCCTGGCGTCGGTGACCGCGCCAAACCTCGCCGATTCGCGATGGGCCGACATAAACCAGCTCGTGATAGCCTGGCACTGCTGGGGGCGATCTCATCGCCCATCATCCACAAGACGGATTCGGCGCCCCGATACCAACCGCCCCACCACGAAGCGTCCGTCAGGAATGATCTCGCGTCCATCGATACGCGCGGCAAGTCCGTTGCCGTGAGCAAGACCGTCCATGCATCGACCGCCGACAAACATCCACAACACTTTATCCAAAGACAATCGACAGTCCGGCGTTTCTTTGAGCGCCCACGCCTTGATGAGCTCACCGGCCTGCCACTCCTGCACTTCCCGCATGCCGTCTGGGCTTTCCCGTACGATGAAGCCTTCCATGCGGTCGTTGCGAAACTGACCCTGGAAACGCGTTCCGTCGCGCAGGGTCAGTATCCCCAGCCCGTCCCGCGCGCCCGACCGAAAGTTTCCCTCATAGCGACGACCATCGGACCAGCGTTGAATACCCTTTCCTTCCGGAATGCCCGCGACGTGATCCCCTTCGTAAACGACTTGATCGCTTGGATAGGTGACATCACCGGACGCGGCGATCGTTTTACCCGTTTGTCCGACCACCATCAGCACGAGGACAACCAGCGCTGAACGGATCAATTGTCGCCGGCCAAGTGATTTCAATAGACTGCACTGCATCGCGCTTTAAGTTACTGCAATTGGATCCGATTAGCTTCTCCGCGCTCTGCGTTTTGATTGGTTGCATCGCGGGTTTTCTCGGCGGGTTGCTCGGTATTGGCGGCGGTATAGTGATCGTCCCCGCCCTGATTGCGCTTCTCGATGGTTCGCTGCCAGGCACACAGGTTACGCCAGTCGCCGTCGCGACGTCGCTCGCCGGCATCGTGTTCATTTCGCTCTCCGCGGCGCTCGCGCAGGCCCGTTCCGGTCAGGTCGACTGGCTGATCGCGCGTCGCTGGGTACTTGGGCTGGTGGTTGGCGGCATCGCGGCCGGACCGATCGCGGTTGCCCTGCCGCTTCCGGTGTTTCGGTCGTGCATTGGCGCATTCCTGCTCTTCGTGAGCTTTGTGATGATGACGCAGTGGCGACCCGCGCCTCAGCGAGCCCTGCCGGGTGTCATGGCAAGCCTACCCCTCGGTGCTTGCGCGGGAGTGATATCGGGAATAGCAGGTATTGGGGGCGGCAACGTCATTGTTCCGACCCTGATTTTCTTTAATACGCCCGTCCACCGCGCAACGGCGACAGCGAGCGGACTAGGTCTGCCGGTTGCGCTTGCCGGCACGCTGGGCTTCATGCTGTCTCCGCCGGCGGCACCCGTCGGTCAGGGCGTTTGGGGACACATCCATCTCCACGCGCTCGTCCCGATCGTTCTGAGTGCAGTAGTCGCGGCGCCCCTGGGCGTTCGCTGTGCCGCTCGGATACGCCCGCTCCCCCTGCGGCGTGCTTTCGGCGTGCTGCTTATCGTAGCCGCCGGGCGCATGCTCTGGACCGCGTTTCGCCACGCGTAAGATCCGCCAGGTTCTTATTCAGTCGAGCTGGCGTAACTGGATCGCATCCGAGTTCTTCTCCGCAAGTACGTCGGAAATCACGACGATCTTGTCGCCGGGTTTGAACTCTTCGCGCTCCCGCAGAATTCCCAACGCCCGCTGCAGCGTTTTCTCCGGCTCGGCGCTGAATTCAATTCGGTGGGCGTACACCGATCGGTTGATGGCGAGGCGTCGCCGGGTTTGGCTCTGGTTGGTGAAAGCAAACACCGGGACATGCTGCGGACGCGCATTGGTGACAAAATCTGCGGTCAGGCCTCGACGGGTGATCACCACGATGCCAGCGGCGTGAATATCTTCCGCCAGCTTGACCGCGTTGATGGCGATGTGTTGCTTGTCCGAGCTTGCCACCAGCTCCTTTTCGAAGCCAAGACCCGGCCAGAGCTCCGCGCGTTCCGCGATCGCGTTGAGCTGCGCCACGCAACGAACCGGATGACGACCAACGCTGGTTTCGCCGGAGAGCATGATCGCGTCAACGCCTTCATAAATCGCGTTTGCGACGTCAGTGACCTCTGCCCGCGTGGGGATAGGATTCTCGATCATCGATTCGAGCAGGTGCGTGGCGACAATGGAGCGCTTACCCCACTGTGCCGCAGTTTGTACGATACGACGCTGAATGTTCGGCAAGTCAGCAAGATTGGTCTCGATCCCGAGATCCCCTCGCGCGACCATGACACCGTCGGCAGCGCGGACGATATCGTGGATGTTGGAAACGCCTTCCTGATCCTCGATTTTGGCGATGATGCGGACATTGTTGGCCTTGGGGCCCAGCAGCGCTCGGCACGCTTCGACATCGTCCGATGTGCGCACAAATGAGAGCGCGATGAAATCCACCTCGTGCTCCATGCCAAACTCGATATCCCTGCGGTCCTTTGCGGTGATCGAAGGCAGGTTCACGCGAATGCCGGGCAAATTGACATGGCGTTTGCTCCCCAGCGTGCCGCCATCGATCACGCGGCAGACGAGTTTGTTACCGTTTTTCTCGAGCACCTCGAAGTTAATGAGTCCGTTGTCAACCGTCATCCGGTTGCCCACCTGAAGTACATCAACGAGTTCCTGGTAGTTCACCTGGATTGAACTGGTTTCGACATCTCCGTCGCCGCGAACGGTAACCGTGACAATTTGCCCGGGCTTCAGGTCCATCGGTTCATGCACTTCCCCGGTACGAATCTCCGGCCCTTGCGTATCAAGCACAACAGGCACGGGGTAGCGGACTTTGCGGTTCAGCGTTTTGATCCAGTTGATGATTTGCGCGGCCCCCGCGTGATCCGCGTGCGACATGTTGATTCGCACCAGATTCATTCCAGCGTCGTAAAGCGCTTCGAGCTTTTCGAAGCTATGGGTAGCGGGTCCGATGGTGCAGATGATCTTTGTGCGCCGGCTAATCATGCGGGGGTTCCTCTTCCGAGCCGCGCAGTCTAGGTGGCGCTGGCGTTTCCCGCCAGAAGTTTGCGAGACGCCCGCGAAGCTCTCGCGCAGCCAAGCGTTCGACTGACCACAGTTCCGGATAGAACGCCGCGTAAGACCTGTCACCAAAGCGCGGGTCAACCAAGAGCAGCACGCCTCTGCTCTCTGGAGAACGCAGCAGCCTACCCGCCGTTTGCACAGTTTTGACGAGAGCCGGCTGCAGGTATGCGATGTGTTGTCCGTTCTGTCCCCGCGCGTCGTGGTAGGCGGCGATGGCCTCCGACAGCGGGGTGGGTGGGGCAATTCCAGGGCCGACACAGACCACGCCAGCCAACCCGATGTGACTGAAGTCTACCGATTCAGCGAAGACGCCCCCCAACACGATCAGGCCCAGACGGGTGTCGGACTCCATCGACAACGCTTTGATGAACACCTGCTGGTCGCCCGCATCCATGCCAGGGCGCTGCGCAAGGATCTGTACTCCTGGCAATCGACTAGAAAAATTCTTCCGACAAGCGTCTGCGAAAAGATTGAGATAGTCGAAAGAAGGAAAAGCAGCCAGATAGGCTCCCGGTTTGGATGACACCAGATCGTGTACGACGGTCACTAGCTGCGGCAGCGACTGATCGCGTGATCTCCAATAGGTGGGCACATCGTGAATATGTAGCACCGCAAGTTGAGAGCGCTCGAAGGGTCCGCCGGCCCGATCCGCCGGGGCGCCGGAAAACCCGTGCATAGCTTGGGTTAGCGCGAGAGGAGACACGGTGCCCGAGCAACGGACATGCGCGCCCGCAGCGGTCAAGCGTGCGCGAATCTCGACCGAAGGATCCAGGCAATCACAGGAGATCAGCAGGTCTTTTGGATGGGTTGCACTACGCTCTACCCGCCACAGCCAGCGATCCGGCTCCTGCTCTGAGTCGATCAGGAGCCAGCGATAAGCCAGGAACACGAGCGCCTGTGTCCTTGGCCATGCGGTCAATGCGCGTTCCTTAACCTCCGCATCATCCCTGAACCGCTCGAGTGCGCGCAGGAAAGCGGCGGGCCGAGCGATCGACCGGCCGGAGTCCGGCAAGTTCTTCAGCAGCGTTGCGAGCTGGCGGTCAAGGCTCTTCAATCGCCTCGCGACCCCAGCCGGAGGCTGTTCGTCGAGAGCGCTCTGCAGCACCGACCGGCTGAGTTCACAGTGCAGCATGTCGCGAACACGGGCTACGAGCTGATGCGCTTCATCGACGATGACGATGGTCTCTGAGTCTGGAGCCGCACGCTGCAGATGACCCACCGGGTCAAACACGTAGTGGTAATCGCCCACAATGACATCCGACCAGGCGGCCGCGTCGAGCGCAAGCTCGTGACCGCAGATACCGTATTGCAGAGCGACCGAATCAATGCAGTCTGCGGTCATTGCTCCTTGCGCGAGAAGCGCCTCGAGCGCCACGTGCATTCGATCGTAATACTGTGCGGCGCGTTCACAGTGCTCCGCTACGCACGGAGACCCATTAACAATACAAACTGTCTCTCGAGCCCGAAGTTGCACATAGCGCAGGTGAGCGCCCACCCCATTCAATCGGGACAGGGCGTCGAGGGCCGCAAGAGCACCGGTAGTTCTGCTGGTCAGAAATATGACCCGTCGATAATCCTCTCGCTGCAGTGCGCGAACCGCCGGATACAGCACGCCGATAGTCTTGCCGGCACCGGTTGGCGCTTCGATCAAGAGCGTCTCTCGCGCCGCTATTGTCCGGTGGCAGCGCAGCGAGATCGCTCGCTGAAAACGCCGTGGAGTTCTATAGGGAAAGCGTAGCGCGACCAGCCCCTGGTCCCGTGCGTGCTCATGTCGAGCTTGCAGGTCTAACCAATGATCCAGACGTCGCAGCGTGTCCCAGAGAATAGCGCCTGCTTGGTCGCGCGATAGCAAACGTTCGCGGTCGGTTGCCGATAGCGAATCTGGATGCACGTAGGTCAACCGCAGACGGAATGAGCTTGCCGTTGATTCCTGTGCGAGTAACCCCGCATAGAGTGCCACCTGCGCCCAGTGTTCGGAGCCATGGCGCTCGTGGGTGACATTGGGGTCTTGCCTCGTAGTCTTATATTCCTCGATCAGGGTTTCACTGTCGGACACCTTGAGTCCGTCTATGCGACCATTCAGCGTAACCGGCCGACCCGAAAGCGTGAGCGCATGGGAGACTGAGACTTCCCTGCGGTAAGGACCCTCGGATTCGATCGGTCCATGGCGCGCGCGTTGGATCTCGAGCTGACTCTGTATTCCCTCCTCTGCCGTCGCTCGGTCGCCTCTCGACCCATAGAGCCCCCCTGTGCGATGAAAAAAACGGGCGAGCCAGGTGACTGACAGAACGATCGTCATTGCCGGTACCAACGAACTGACGCACGCAGTCCGAGCCCAGACAAGGTCTTGAGCCAGGTTCTTTGCGCCGGTTGGAGCTGATCGGTCGGACTCTTCACCTCGATGAACTGGCAGCCGCCCTCGGCGTCAATGACCAGTAGGTCGGGAAATCCGCTCCGCGCTCGCTCGAGATGTGTGATGACATGATGCCCGAGGGTAACGAGTGACTCCGGGTTCGACACGCGCCCGAGGTCTCGGGCGAAACTCTCATCCCATATGTTCCAGTTGACGAGCCTGTTTGTGATCCCGCGCTTGGCAATCACTGTCTCAAGGAGCGCGTCAGAAATCCGGGACGGATCTTGTATTACCTGGAGGCGTTGCTCGATGAGTTGCTGCCGTCGGTCCGCAAAGTCAGGCCAAAACAGGTCTCGTGGCCCCGCCTGATAGCGGTGGGCAAACGCACCCGTCACCGGAGCAAAGATCACCTCCCAAAACAGTATGCCCGCAAGACCGAGTGGAAACTGATTCTCCAGATGCCACGCGCGGTGTCCTTGCAGCGCAAGTTCATGGCAAGCGAAGCCCTCTATGGAACTTGTTGCGATGGCCTGGATGTCGTCGACCGATAGCGCGTGTTCGGTGATGATCGGGCGGGTCGCAGGCCCTCGTCCCCGCAGCTGTCGAGCAATAAAGTCCTCCTCCGCTGCGCTCCTGGGGCTTGCGGCAGCCTCGCGAACGAGCGCGTCGGCGCGGGCCTCATCGCCGAGCCGTCTAAACAGTCGAATACAGCGTTCGCGGGAGGGATGGCTACTCGATCGGCCATAGCTTTCCAGCGCGAGATCGAATTCGCGCTTGCGCTCAAATAAGGCGCCCATTTGATTCAGCAGGCGTGCGCGCATCCGTGCTGCTGAACGCGTGGGCGCTTCCGCCCAGAGCATGCTGCGCGCCGCGTTCAACGCATCAGAACTCCACTGCGTCTCCGTGAGCCATTGAGCGCACTTCCACACGCCGAGATAGTGCTCTACCTCCTCGCCATTCGAGAATGGTCGCGTGTGTTCGTCAACCGGGTAGTTTTCAAATCGCCGAATTCCCAGATCTTCTAGGATGAAGGTCGTGAGATCCTCCCGGGGTGATCCGAAGAACAGCAGCAGGAGTCGATCAAAGATCTGCGGTTGCCGAAGCGCAACCCACGGATAGACATCCTGTAATCGGCGGCGAATGGCGTGATCGGAGTGGCGCGACAGCAGTTCTGTGATGATGGCGGGTTTTCGCCCGATGGAGACGGTTGGGAAACTACCCACGAGCTCTGCCACGGTCAGACGCTTGAGCAACGCGTCCGCCGGCGCTGCCGGTGTCTCAGCGATGATCCGCTGGCATTGCAGCTCGGTCAGAGCCCTCTCGGTGGAGGGCACTTCCGGGTAGCGTAACGAATCAACTCGGATCCAAGGGCCCTTGCGACTCAGAATGCGCGCGAGGAGTCTTTGCGCTGGGTGCGTTAGCGCGTGCCAAGACACCACAAAGGCCTGCTCCTCCGGTCCCAGCAAATCCCCATGGCGAGCAGCGACCTCTTCAACCAGTCGCCCTAAATTTTTCGCGTAGTAGTCAGGCGGGGGTGCCTGACCGGGAACGAGCTCAGTCACACGGCGCACCAAAGCCGGTAGGACATCCCCCACCATAGCCAATTGCCGGCGTGCGCATAAGACTGGGCCGCTGTCGGGTTGAGAATTGCCATCCCCCGGCAGCGGGTTCCGCTATCTCCCGCTTGCCCGATCTACTATTCTCTCGCCTCGTCTGGGGCGGTACTCGCCAAGGGGCGCCGATATGCCTGAAACGTTAGCCAAAGCCGAGATTGTCCAAGCGCTGCAGGGATTTGTGGCGGAATCGCTGCTGTTCATTAGCGATCCGGCCGCGTGCGCGCCAAACGCTTCATTGTCAGCAGCCGGCGTCTTGGATTCCACCGCGATTCTGGAACTGGTCGAGTTCATCGAAGACCAGTTCGATCTGGAGATAGATTTGATGGCGCTGCGGATGGAGATTTTCGACACCATCGACACCATTGCGGATTATGTCCTGCAGCAGCTTGCTGAAGGCGCCGCCAACCGCGGCTAGCCTGAACGTCCTCGGTCAGGGCGCACTCGCCGAGTCCAGCATTAAGTCTTCCTGATCGTGTATGCGCATCCACACTTCGCGACGATGAACCGTCGCGCCCTTGGGGGCCTCGATACCCAGATGTACTTGATTGCCGCGGATCTTTAATACCTTGAGCTCGATATCTTCACCGATAATGATCGACTCACCGGCACGTCGCGTCAGGACCAGCATGACCCCTCCCACGGTTAATTTCGTTGCAGCCACTGTAGGTGGCTCCGGGCGCGACGTCTGTTGCGAGCTTGCGGAAACTTTTCAGTGAATCGTATTGATCCCCTCGTGAAAGAAAGCCGCGACGAACGCGTACTCATTCTCGATGACGACCAAGCGCATGCGAAAAGCGTCGCCATGCTGCTTGCCGCCTATGGACTGACGGCGGAACTACGCAGCGATCCCGTGGCGATGCTCGACGAATTTCGCGAAGCACCGCCCGAGCTGCTTTTGCTCGACTTGAATATGCCCGGGCTTTCTGGCCTCGAGGTGCTTGCCCGCATGCGCGCCGCGGCGATTGATGTGGCTACTATCGTGGTTTCGGGCGAGCGCGATATCGCGACTATTGCCCCCCTGCTGCGCCTGGGTGCGGTGGACTATCTACCCAAACCGTTTGACCCTGCGCAGCTCATCAGCAGTGTGCGCAACACCCTCGAGCGCGTGTCCTTGGGTCGGGAAAATGCCCGATTGGCCGCACGGATGCGTTCCGAGCAGGCGGTACAAGAGCTCATCCTGAGCGCATCGCCGGATGCCGTGTACATGGTCGATGGGAACGGTGCCCTGGTCTTTGCGAATGATCGCTTTCGTCATACCTTCGGTGTTCAGGACCTCACCCGCACTGACGCACTTACCCACCTGCCCGGAGACCTTTTGCACTTGATGCATCGCCGCGGACAGTCGGGCGAAGCCGGCGTAACGCAGCATCGCGA
>JBMTYG010000047.1:0-20260 GCA_049454295.1 Pseudomonadales bacterium | reverse complement strand
GCGTGAGGGTGGCTTCGCTGAATTGCGGGCGTTCGGCTTTCGATCTGACGAAGTAGTTCCTGCGCAGATTGGATCGAACACCGGATGGAACCAGATGACGCAGCCAGGTGAAACCTGGAAGAGAGCGGATCAGGGAATAGGTGGCGTTCGGAATCTTCTTGGACTCTGACTTGTTGAGATGCAAATTCAGTGCGTCGTCCGATTGAGGTACCTCGATGTCGAGAAAGCTGCAGAGGCTCGCGAAGAATTGTTCCGGCTCGCGCTGCATGTCCTCCATACAGCCTACCCAGAGGTTTTCAGCACCAAAGCGGGATTGGTAGAGGGAGATATGCTTCCAGAACAGACTCGCGTCTATGAAAAAATCCGGGTCATTCCAGATCGCCTTGTTGGGGTCGTGGTCGGTGATGTCGGGTGAATCCACTCGACGTTGAATCCAAGCTGACATGATCCGCTGCACCGGGTCGCGGACGAGGTAGATCAGTTTTACTGCGCCCAGAGTTGACTCGATCCGGTCCAGCGTGTCCGGGTGCCGGTCGATCATGGTGTAGGAGTTGCTGCCCTCGGCGCGCCAGCGAAATTGTTCCGAACCTGCGAATAACGATTCGTACCAATCGAGACCCCGTGCCCAGACTTTGTCGTCAGAGAAGAACTCGGGGTCCAGTCGCTCGACCATGAACACGGACGGGTGTAGCTCCAGAAATCGGCATACACTCGATGAACCGCTCTTCATCGATCCAATCACTAGCACATTTGGCAAGGTCACGCGGGGCTCCTGTCGCGATCCGGTTTTCCTGCGATGGGTTTAACCCGTCAGACCCGGGCTACTCGAAGTGTAGTGCCGACCGCCAACAACGCACGGCCTTGTGCAGCCAGGCTCGTGGCGGAAGGCGCGCTCGTCGGATTACCCCAGCTGCTCTGCCTGCCCCACGGTGACCAGGAAAATGCTGTCCTCCAGGGCTTCCACGTCGTGCGCCTCGCCCGCGCTGGTATGCAGAACATCGCCGGCAGACAGCGTAGCCCGGCCGAGCCTCAGTTTGCCGGAGAGAACCGTAACGAGCTCCCAAACCGGGTGCGGATGGGCGGGCAACATGAGTCCGCCGCGAATGCGGTAAGCCGCCGTGTTGACACCGGACTCGCCGCCGATCGGGGCAATGTCGATACCGTCGTAGGGTGTTGCGATCCAATCGCGTGAGGCTGCGTGATTTGCAAGGATCATGCGGATGTTCTCCTGGGCGCGGCTTGCCGTTGGCGCGTTATTGCCACCAACCAATGCGCGGAGAATAAAAAGCTACCGCGCGCGTTCCAAGGGGTATGAACGTGTTCCTCGCATCGCGATGTTCTTCGGATTAGGGTGGACATCGCGGGCCAAATCCCCGCAAATGCGCTTTGCCTGTTCTGGAGATCGACCGATGCCGTTACTGCGTCGTGAAGGCGTTGACCTGTACTACGAGGTCCATGGGGACGGGCCTCCGCTGCTGCTCACTCACGGGTACTCTGCCACCGGGCAGATGTGGGAGGGACAGATTGCAGCGCTGTCTCGAACCCATCAGCTGATTTTGTGGGATATGCGTGGACATGGTCGTTCTGACTATCCGGTCGACCCGAAGGCGTATAGCGAGGCAGCGACCGTCGACGACATGGCGGCCATTCTCGATGCGGTCGGTGCGCCGCGCGCGGTGGTGGGCGGACTCTCCCTAGGGGGATACATGTCGCTGGCTTTTTACCTGCGCTACCCCGAGCGCGTGGCGGCACTGCTCATCATCGACACGGGACCTGGCTTTAAGAAAGAAGCAGCCCGCGCGCAGTGGAACGAGACCGCGCTTGCCACGGCTCGCGATTTCGAGCAGAACGGTCTCGCTCGGCTTCAGCAGGCAACCCCGGAGATGCGCTCGAGCACCCATCGTGATGCCTCCGGGCTGGCCCTCGCTGCGCGCGGCATGCTGACGCAGCGCGATGATCGCGTGATCTCTTATCTACCTGCCATCAGCGTTCCCGCGCTTGTGGTCGTGGGCGCGGAAGATACTCCATTCCTGGCTGCCGCCGATTACATGGCAAACAAGATACCGAATGTGAGGCGGGTCGTGATTCCGCAAGCAGGTCACGCGGTAAATATTGATCAACCAGCGGCGTTCAATGTCGCGGTAACCGACTTTCTGGCGGCGATCGAGGTCCGCTAAGCGGATTAGCGGCAGCGCAGCCGCATCGTCGAGGGGCTGGTCAGCGCGTATACGAAGGAGCATAACCTCATGACCATGGCGCTCTGGGTACTTTTTGCGGCGGTCTTGATGCCGATTGTCTGCGCTGGCATCGCTAAGGTGGGGAGCACTGACGATTCCTATGACAATGCGAGCCCGCGCGACTGGCTCGCACGTCGGACGGGTTATCAAGCGCGCGCTAATTCCGCTCAAGCAAACTCCTGGGAGGCGCTGGGCTGCTACCTGGCTGGATTGGCAGCGGCTCATCTGGGCGGCGTCGATGCGGGGCTGGTAGCCAGCCTCGCCTCGCTTTTCCTTCTCGCGCGCGTCGCTTACGTGATTTGTTATGTCAGTAATTTGGCGACCTTGCGTTCGGTGTGCTGGATCGCCGGGTTTGCAGCCTGCCTCGGACTGATAGCGCTTGGCGCGCTCGGGGTTTGACCTCGGTCTGCGGTTAGAACAGGACCAGCGGGACGCATCGATGAAGACTCATGCCCTTGTTTTCGTTACCGTCACGCTGCTGCTCGACGTGATCGGTTTCGGCATCATTCTTCCGGTGCTTCCGCTGTTGCTTCAGGAGCTTACAGGAGATTCTCTCTCCGAGGCCTCGTTATGGGGCGGCTGGCTGTTGGTCAGCTACGCAGTGCTGCAATTTATCTTTGCCCCGCTGCTTGGCGCTTTGAGCGATGCGTACGGCCGACGACCGGTGCTGCTCATGTCGCTTGGCTTTTATGCGGTCAACTATCTGTTGATGGGATTCGCACAGACCCTTGCGCTGCTCTTCATCGGGCGCGTTTTGACGGGGATTTCCAGTGCCACCTATGCGACGGCGGGTGCGGTCATTGCCGATGTCAGCCCGCCTGAGCAGCGCGCGCAGAACTTTGGATTGATGGGTATGGCCTTTGGCGTTGGTTTCATCATCGGGCCGACGCTCGGCGGGCTGCTCGGCGAGTGGCACGTCCGTGCACCGTTCTTTGTTGCTGCCGCGTTTGCGTTAGCGAATACGGTTTATGGGTTCTTTGCGCTGAAAGAGACGCTAGCGCCGTCTCTGCGACGTTCATTCGACTGGCGGCGCGCAAACCCCCTTGGGGCTTTTGCTCAGATTCGCCGCTTTCCCATGCTCACCGGATTGATTGGCGCGCTATTCCTTTACAACATGGGGCATCACGTATACCCAACCAATTGGAGCTTCTACACGCTGGAGAAGTTCGATTGGACACCGCGCGATGTCGGGCTTTCCATGGGTTTCGTTGGCATTCTCATGGCGCTGGTCCAGGGATGGCTGATTCGTCTTGTCATTCCCAGAATAGGCTCTGCGCGAACCGCACTGATAGGTTTTGTGGCCGCGGCTATGGCCTACCTTGGCATCGCCTTTGCGCCGAGCGGACTCATGCTTTATGTCTGGTGTCTCGTCAGCGCGCTCTCGGGTTTCATCATGCCCGCATTGCAGGGCATGCTCTCGTCGCACGTGCCATCCAACCAACAAGGTGAACTGCAAGGATTGCTGGCGAGTGTCAGCAGCGTGGGCGCGATCTTGGGTCCGCTGCTCATGACGCAGACGTTTGCGTTATTCACCGGCGGCACGGCGCCGGTCTATTTCCCCGGCGCGGCGTTTGTGGTTGCGGGCGCGCTCGCGACAGTCGCTATGCTCATTTTCGTTCGAGCCGCCCGCATCTTTGCGCTTATGACAGACGCTCGAACGTGACCTCCGGGAAGCCGGCGGCGGCAGAGGCTTCAAGCTTGTCGTAGTAGACGTTGGCACCGCCGAAGTAGATCAGTACGCGCGGATTCCGGTTCTTCAAGTTTGCGCCCATCATCCAAGAGTGCACCTTGTCCCCCTGCGCCATCAGGGTCTGGCGATGGATATCTGCGGTGTGCAGAACCCAGGCTTCTTCTGCGTCCGCACGCGGCACACACAGGTTGTCGCCGGCGTCGCGCATGCGCTTGATGCAATTGACGATGTATTTCGAGTTCTCTTCGATGGAGGTTGGAAGGTTGGCAAAGGGCGCCTGCGGTCCGGTGATCATGAACAGGTTCGGGAATCCAGCCACGAATACGCCCATGATCGAGCTGGATACCGTCTCCCACTTGTCCTTGAGCAGCAGTCCGCCTTGACCACGGATGGGTAAGGCTTCCTGGGCACCGGTATAAGCCTGAAATCCGGTTGCGAGCACGATGATGTCGAATTCATAGTGCTGCCGCGTGGTCTGGATGCCCGTCGGCGTGATCTCGACGATGGGTTCGCGTTCGTTGATATCGACCAGATGCACGTTTTGGCGGTTGAAGGTCTTGAAGTAGCCGTGATCAAGCGGCGGGCGCTTGGCAAAGAACGGGTAGCCCTTTGGGGTCAGCATGTCACGAACTTCGGGGTCTTCGACCTCGGACAACATCTTTCGTATGACGAAGTCACCGGCGATGCGGTTGGATTCGGGGTTGGACAGCAGGTCATCGAAGGTCTCAAACACAAAACGGAAGCTGCCCCGCGGCCAGTGCTCTTCCAGAATGCGCTGGACCTCATCGGGCGCTGTCTCGGCGATGGTGCGCCCGACCGGGCTATCAAAGGCCATGCCGAAAACATGCTGCCGGCATTTCCTGATGATCTCGTCGTAATGCGCCTTGATTT
The DNA here is from genome assembly GCA_049454295.1 of Pseudomonadales bacterium. GTDB lineage: Bacteria > Pseudomonadota > Gammaproteobacteria > Pseudomonadales > Azotimanducaceae > UBA7803. The sequence goes on along the minus strand of JBMTYG010000047.1, from coordinate 15,442 downwards.
CGGCATCCCATTCCGGCGTGACGGTTTTCTGCACTGCGGGCATTACGAAATTGGCGGTGCGCTGGAATACCGTGACGTCGCCCGCGGTCTCGGCGAGGACCGGAAGCATCTGCACCGTGGTGGCGCCGCTGCCGATGATGGCGACACGCTTGCCCGCGTAATCCAGTCCTTCTGGCCAGCGCGCGGAGTGGAAGCAGGGGCCTTGGAATGTGTCGATACCGGTGAAGTCCGGCATGACCGGCTCCGATATCATGCCCATGGCGCTCACGAAATAGCGGCAGGTGTGCTCCTGGCCATCTGCAGTGCGAACGCGCCACAGCCCGGCGTGCTCATCAAAGTCAGCCGACAGCACGCGCGTGTTGAGCTGAATGTGCGGCCACATGTTGCAGCGATCAGCCACGAAGTGCATGTAGCGCAGATTTTCTTCCCAGCCCGGATAGCGCACGGACCAGGACCAGTCCTGAAGTAGTTCCTTCGAGAACGTCAGGCAGTAGTAGTAGCACTCGCTGTCGCTGGCTGCGCCGGGATAGCGATTCCAGGTCCAGGTGCCGCCGATGTCGGATGCCTTGTCGAAGACGCGGATGGAAAGACCGGCTTCGCGCGCGTAGTGAATCATCGCCAGCCCGGCGAACCCCGCGCCGACGGCGATGATGTCGTGATCAGGGTTGATACGGGTGCTCATCCTTAAAAGCTCCTAAACAGGTTCATGACGCGCTGCATCCAGGTCATCAACGGCATTTCAGCCAATTCCATGATGGTGCCATCCGGATCGTAGAAGGCGATGATACCGCCCCATGCGTCGGGGCCGGAGCAGCAGGGGGTAATCGGGCTGATCATCTCGACTCCCGCTGCTTCGAGCTTGGCGACGTCGCCTTCAATATCACCGCTCGAGAAGGCCATGCGATGAATGCCGATGTGATTCACGGGTATCGGATAGGGCGGTGTCGAGTCGAACGGTGCGATCCATTGCACAAGCTCGATCGCCGAGCCGTCGCCGGTATGGACCAGCGCGGCGCCGCGGAGATCGATGATGTCGTCGAAGCCCATGGCATGCGCGACTTCGAGACTCTCGGGTCCGCCAAAGCGACCGGTCATTTCGTAGCCAAACATGCGGTACCAGCTGATCGAACGCTCGAGGTCGCTCACATTGATGACCACGGCGCCGAGTCGATGAATGTTATTTGGTGCCTCATCGTCGGGTTCACCGGCCACTTCGCGCAGCTCGAAAAATGTGCCATCCAGGTCGGTGAAAATGGCGAACAGCGTGCCATCCGCCCGTTGCACGGGAGCCGATAGGAAGGCGACACCCTGCTCCGCGAGCCGTGCGTGATCGGCACTGACATCGGCAGACTCAAGCACCGCCCACGCCATGCCCAGGCGGTTGAGTGCCGCATACGGAGGCTCCTCATTGCGCGGGATAGTGAACTCGATGAGATCGATCACGCCCCGATTCATGCCGAGACCAATCAGCTCTCCGTGCAGCAGATAGCCGCCAGGTTCTCCGCCCTTGGCACCGTCGTAGGTGGTAGGCGTATCGATCCCGATGGCTTCGGCCATAGCGACGGTGTTTGTGTCCGGGAATCCTGAGACCGTGCTAAAGCCGAGCTTGCCGTAAAACTCGCGCGCGGCGGCAAAGTCGCGCACGTTCACGTTGAAATGAATTCGACCGAGAACGTCGAGCGACGGCGGTGGAGCGCGGTCGCTCTCGGACGCAAATGCCACCGGTCCGCCGAACAGAAAGAGACAGATTCCGAGTACCGCGAGTCGCATCATGTGCCTGTATCCTTTTGCGTCGTGCCTGCGTTCTGCCCGCGTCTCGCCCTCAACGACGACAACGCACGCGATCGCATCCTGATTTATGCTGTCACCGAGTTCGTTCGACCAGCCGGAATTGGGGCAGGTTGATCGTGTCCGAGCGGCGCTCGAACGTAAGCTCAACCGCCGCCCCGATCACAATCTGTTCCCATGGTGATTCGACCAGATTAGTCATGAGCACCGGGCCTTCAGCGAGGGCAACAAGTGCAACGACGTACGGTACGTCGGCGTCGAACGCGGCCGACACGGCGCGCCGGATCACGGTGAATGACTTCACGGTGCCGGTTCCGATTGCCTCGAGGTCGGTGAGTTCGAAAGCGTTACATTGACTGCACATGATCCGATGGTAGTGCTGCACGTGGCCACAGCTCACGCAGTTTTGCAGCAGGAGGCGTCCTGTGTTGCAGGCTTCCCAGTAGTGTCGGCTCTGGGCATCGACCGGTGGCAGCGGCTTTGCGAGTGTCATAGAACCTCCTCGGTGCCGAGGATCACGGTGCAGTGACTGGAAAGGATGCCGCCCTGGGCATGCACGAGGCCGACTCGGGCGTTCTGCACCTGGCGTTGCCCCTCGTTGCCGCGCAGCTGGCGCACGGTTTCGGTCAGGGCGAAGAGCGAGCCAGGGTTGCCGGGATGCGCGTGTGACAGGAGTCCGCCATGCGTATTGATGGGTAATCTTCCCCCGGGAGCACCATCGCCGCGCAGAAAGAAATCACCAGCCTCGCCATCGGCGCAGAGCCCGAGATCCTCCATTTCGATGAGCACGACCGGCGTAAAACAGTCATAAACCTGCGCGAGGTCTATGTCGGCCGGCGTAAGCCCGGCCATGGAGAATGCCCGTTGTCCGCTCTCGCGCGCGGGGGACTGAACGAGCGACCTCGCCTGGCTGATGTGCTCATGGCTGCGCCCCTCGCCCGCTCCGAGCAGATAGACCGGTTTATGCACGCCCTGTCGCGCGCGGTCAGCGCGGGTGATCACGACGGCCGAACCGCCGTCTGAGACCAGGCTGCAATCCAGCAGACGCAGCGGGTCTGCAATGAGACGGCTGGCGAGCACATCGTCGATTGTGATGGGCTTCTGCATCTCGGCGCGAGGGTTGAGACAAGCGTGCCGACGGCCAGAGACCGCTACCGCGGCGAAGTGTTCAGCCCGTGCCTGATAGGTATGCAGGTAAGCCTGCGCAATCAGCGCGTAGTAGCCTGGAACAGTCGCGCCATACGGGGTTTCGTACTGGGGGTGACCCGACGATGACTGCATGATCATCGCGGCTTCGCGCGAAAGCCCGGAGCGCAAGCTGTCTGCCATGGCGATAACGACGGTGTCGCAGATACCTGCGTCGATCGCGAGTGCAGCCTGGTAGAGAACCGTGAAAGTCGCCCCGCCGCCTGCAGCGGCTGTGGCGCAGTAGCGCGGCTTCATGCCCAGGTACTCGGCAATCGCCTCTGCGTGATACATGTGCGGCTGGGCCATGCTGTTGCACGTGACCAGCCCATCGACCTCGCGCAGCGTCAGACCCGCGTCTCGCACTGCCCCAAGAGCCGCTTCCACGCACAGCGCGGTGGCGCTCCGGTCAGGGATTTTACCGACGGCGGTGTCGAACGCGCCGATGACAGCGGTGGTGCCGCGCAGTGACATAGCAAATCTCAGTCGAAGTGCACGCTGGCTTTGCCCGGCGTAATCACCTCGCCGGCAGTATTCTTGACGAAAAGATCGAATTCAGCCGTGCGGTTGGTGCGGTCCACAGCGGTCACAAACCCGCCCGCGGTGACGGTATCGCCAGAGAACGACGCCAGACGGTTTGAATACTCGATGCGCGTCACGCGACCGCGCTCGCCGATCCAGTTGTCGACCACCTGTGCGAGAAAGTCGCCGAGCAGGGGGCCGGGCGTCACCAGACCCTCATAGCCCTCAACCTCGGTTGCATAAGGTAAATCGAAGTGGATGCGGTGGGCGTTCCACAGCGAGGCGTTGTAGAAGAAAAGCTGGATGTTGTCCGGCGTGTACGACGTTTGCGGCAGGCTCGCCCCCACTTCCAGCAGCTCAATGTCGGGGGACGTATTCATCGTAGCAATCGCGTTGTTTTTTCGGTCAGCACCGGCGTGCCGTCATCGCGCGTCACCTCGAGAACGACCTGGTAAAAGATCAGCGCTCCCGAGCGGCCCGATTTTTCGTAAATATCAGTGAGCGTTCGATGGCCCACCAGGACGTCACCCGGGCGGATGACATTGTGGTAGCGGATATCGAGCCCGCCAGCCATGGCTTTCTCAAGGGGGAACTTCGGAAGCAGTTTGTCTATCGAGACCCCGTCTGCACTCAGCTCATCTCGTGGCACCACGTCCCAAAACAGCGCAACGTGAAACAACGGGGGAGCGACGTCGCCGTCGAGGTACTTCCGCTGCGTTTGTCCCGAGGCGATCGCGTACTTGCGAATATCCCGGCGTGTCACCACCTCGGTGCGCGGGGCGGACTTGCTGCCGATGTACGCGAGCACGTCGGTGGAGAGGATGCCCATAGTCCTCATTGCCCCCCATTAGCGAGAGCAGCGCGAACTGCGGGCAATACCTGCGTCGCCATATATTCAATTCGTGCGCTGCCCTGTTCGATGGGCTCGCCCGGCAGTTGTGCCCAGAAATGCACGTCCCGAATCTCGGGGTACGCCTGCAGCAGTTTGACGAGCTCGCGCACGGCGGTAGCGCCGTCCCAGACCTCGTAGAGTCCATCGCGTAGCGCTGTAGCGCCGTCTGGAAATAGAGGTACCTGGTCGGGTGGGCCAAACGCGCCCCAGGAAACGTAGGCGTTGGTCTGGTAAAGCGCGTAAGGCGCAACTTTGCGTGCTTCAGCCTCTGGATCCGGGGCGATGATGCCCCAGTGACCCGCGTAAATCGCTCCCGCAGACCGCGGTTTACCAGCAGCCGCGAGTGCTTCGATGTACACATCGTGACCGATGCCGCCGGTCGACAGGAAGCCATCGCCCAAACGCGCGGCGCGAGCAATAGCGGGTGGAGCCATCCCGCCCATGAGGATCTTGGGGACACTGGCGGGCACGGGACGTATCGGCAAATCGGTTACCTGATAGCGCTTGCCCTGCAGCCGTACCGGTTGACCGGACCAGGCTTGGCGCAGGATGTCCACGCCTTCTTCCATCAGGCTGGGCCGATGGCGCAAATCACGTTTGAAATAATCGAATTCGACCTCGCGATAGCCGAGACCCACGCCGAGGTCGAAGCGCCCGCGCGTCAGTATCGAGAGTGTTGCCGCGTCCTCCGCCAGCCGTACGGGGTCAGCGAGCGGCAGCAACATCAGGTTGGTGCCGATGCGCATCGCCTTCGTGCGTTCCCCGATGGCGCCCGCGATGACCAGGGGTGAGGGCGTATAGCCGTCCTCCACGAAATGATGTTCAGTGAGCCAGACCGAATCGAAGCCGATGGATTCCGCCCAAGCGATCTGACGCAAATATTCGGCGTACAAATCCTCGAAACCGAACCGGCTCGGAGCGGGATTGCGAAAGTCGTACCAGAGGCCGAAACGCACGGGTGCGCTCATGATTCGATCGCCCCGAGGAAACGATGCAGGTGAGCAAGGTAACCGGCTCGGTCCTCCGCGAAGGGTGCGTGCCCGCAGCCAGGCATTACGACCAGTTCGCCCCGGGGTAAAAGATCTGCAGCGAACGCGGCTATACCGGGTGGCACGACAGCGTCCTGGTCGCCGGTGATGACCAGGGCAGGCACGTCGAGTTCGCGCAAGATCGCGCGCTGGTCAATTTCTGCAAGCGCGCCGAGGGACGCATCCGCAGCCGGGCCTGCCTCAAGGGCGAGGGCGAGCATGCGCTGCTTCAGCACGTCGCTTACCGGCGCGGCGAAGACGCCCTGAAAGTAGAGTCCATGGAGAAATCCCACGCGATCTGACCGCAGGGCAGCGACGGTGGCAGCCACATCGGCAGCGGTGCCCCCGTGTGGAAAGCCGTCGGCCTGGGTGTAGCGCGGTGTAGCGCCACCGGTCAGGACAAGTCCGGACAATCGCGACCCCAATCGCGCGGCCGCTTCGACCACCACGGCACCGCCGAGTGACCAGCCGTTGAGAACCACCGATGTCAGTTGCAGGTGGTCGCACAGGGCGACGACATCACTGCCCAGCGCCGCGATGGAGACGTCGTCGAAATCTTTGTCGGACTGTCCACACCCGCGATGGTCGTAGACGACGACGGGGAAACCCGCATCGCAGAGATTCGCGGTCACGTCATCCCAGGCTCGAGCGCTCATGCCCCAGCCGTGACTGAGTAAGACGGTTGGTCGGTTAGTGCCCAGGCAATAGGCTTCATACGACAGCGTGCGTCCGCAGTCGACGGTTAGCCGGCTCATGTCGTTCCCCCCCTTCTCTCTGTCCGAGAATAGCATGCCAACCGCGCTCGTCACGCTGCCATTGGCGTGTGCGCTTGGGTTCGGCATAGTTCGCGCGTCGAGAAACCGAACCGGGGACATTATGCAGCGTGAAGATGGGGCAGCGCGGGGGCGCGTTCAGGACAAGGTGATCATCGTGACGGGCGCAGCCCAGGGCCTCGGTGAAGCAGATGCTCGTCGCCTGGCTGCCGAAGGCGCTCGGGTGGTGATGACCGATGTGGACGATGCGCGCGGTCAGACTGTTGCGCAGTCCATCGGTGCGGACTACCTGCACCAGGACGTATCCGATGAATCGGGCTGGCATGCACTCATGGCCCATGTCATGGAGCGCTATGGACAGCTCGACGTGCTGGTGAACAACGCGGGTATCGCCATCATCGCGAATATTGAGACAACCACGACCGCGCAGTGGCGGCGCACGCTTGGCGTCCATCTCGACAGCACGTTCTGGGGGTGCCAGCTTGCGGTCAAGGCCATGAAGGCGCGCGGCGGCTCAATTATCAACATGTCGTCGATCGTCGCGTTGCAGGGCTCCTCCGAGTACCTCGCGTATGCGGCGGCGAAGGGCGGTATCCGCAGCTTGACCAAGGCGGTGGCTGCGCACTGTCGCGCCAATGGCTATCCCATTCGCTGCAATTCGATCCATCCGGGCTCCATCAACACGGCGATGGTGCATGCGGCGCTTGAACATAGCGCTGGGATCAAGCTTGGCGAGGCGGAGGATCAGGAGGCGCTGCGGCGACAGCTCGGGTTAGGTGAGCCGCTGGATATCGCGAACATGGTCCTGTTTCTCGCCTCGGATGAGGCTAAGCATGTAAACGGGGCCGAGCTCGTGGTGGACAATGGCGCTACCTCGACCCTTAGCATGCGCTGAGCGACTACATCAGGGCGCTACTCGCAGCCGCGGCGTGTCGGCGGACGGACTGGCGCGCCCCACGACGGCTGCCGAAGCAAAGCCATGACGCGAGAACGTCTCGAGCACCTGCGCAGCGCTGTCCTCGGCACATGCCACGAGAAGGCCGCCGCTGGTCTGTGGGTCGGTCAAGAGGGCAGCGTCTGGGTCCGCGAAGCCCGCCGGCAAGACTACGTCTTGACCGTAACCGGACCAGTTGCGACCGGACGCGCCGGTCACGTGCCCCAGAGCCGCAAGTTCTCGCACGCCCTCATGTAAGGGCACCTGTGACCAGGTCAGCTCAACATCCAGTCCGGCGCCGCGCGCCATTTCGAGTGCATGGCCTGCCAGTCCGAACCCAGTGACATCGGTCATCGCGTGCACGCCAGGGATCAGTGCAAGATCGGGGCCCGGTGTGTTGAGACGAGTCGTACTGGCGATCATGCGCGCATAGCCGACCTCGTCCAGCGCCCCCTTCTTCAGTGCGGCGGACATGACGCCGACGCCGAGCGGCTTGCCGAGTACAAGGACATCGCCCGGACGCGCATCGGCGTTGCGACGGAGCCGCTGGGGATGCACAAGTCCCAGCGCCACGAGACCATAGATGGCTTCCACCGAATCGATACTGTGCCCGCCGGCGATGGGTATGCCGGCCTCATGACACGCCGAAGCGCCGCCCTCCAGAACCGCCGCAATGGTGGTCGGCGACAGCACCTTGATCGGCATGCCGACGAGAGCCAGGGCCATGATGGGACGACCGCCCATCGCGTAGACGTCGCTCAGCGCGTTGGTCGCTGCGATACGGCCGAAATCGCGAGGGTCGTCCACGATCGGCATGAAGAAGTCGGTGGTCGCGACCAGAGCCAGTTCATCCGTGAGCTGGTAGACCGCGGCATCGTCGGAGGTTTCGTTGCCGACAAGGAGTGCAGGCGGTACGGGTAAGGCGCTGGTCGAGCGCAGGATCTCGGCCAAGAGCCCAGGCGCAATTTTGCAGCCACAGCCTCCACCATGGGACAGTGAGGTCAGCTTGGGTTCGGTGAGGGTGTCAGAGGGTGTGCTCACGGCATTTCTCGACGAGTGGCTGGAAACGAGCTAGAGGGCGGAGCGCTCGCTTGGGAGGGACAGGCTACGGTGAAGGCGGCGCCGCCGCAATCGCGACGGCCGCAAGGCGAACGAGCCGCGGCGGCGCGGAAGGCGCCGCCGCATCGAAGGTTAGAAGCGACCGAGATCCATGACTTTCGCCCATGCCTCAACGAAATTGGTGAGGAACAAGGCCTCTCCGTCGTTCGCGGCATAGGCCTCAGCGATGGCGCGGAGTTCTGAGTGTGAGCCGAAAATCAGGTCGACCGGGGTGGCGCTCCACTTCACCGAGCCCGAGCTGCGGTCGACGCCCTCATAGAGCCCCTCTTCTCCGTCTTTCTTGCGCCACTGCGTGGACAGGTCCAGCAGATTCAGGAAGAAGTCGTTGCTGAGCGTGCCGGGCTCGTCCGTGAAGACGCCATGGCGTGCGCCCCCCGTATTGGCATCCAGCACCCTCAGCCCGCCGACGAGCGCTGTCATTTCCGGCACAGTCAGCGTGAGCTGGTCGGCGCGATCCACCAGCATTGCAGCAGGTGATTGGGTGCTGGCCTCGCTGAAGTAGTTGCGGAAGCCATCTGCCGCGGGCTCGAGGACGGCAAATGAGGCGGGGTCTGTCTGTGCCTCAGTTGCATCGCCACGACCGGGCGTGAACGGCACGACGATGTCATGACCAGCGTCACGTGCCGCCTGCTCGATGGCTGCCGCTCCGCCGAGAACAATGATGTCGGCGAGGGAGACCTGCTTACCGCCTGTCGCCTTGGTGTTGAAGTTGGCCTGTACCTGCTCAAGCGCCTTCAGCACACGCGCCAGTTCCTCAGGGTTGTTGGCAGTCCAATCTTTCTGCGGTGCGAGGCGCACGCGCGCGCCGTTGCTGCCGCCGCGCATGTCAGCGTCGCGGTAGCTCCCAGCCGAGGACCAGGCGGTTCGCACCAGTTCGGGCACGGTTGGGCCGGCCGCGAGAATAGCCGTTTTGAGCGAAGCGACGTCGTTCGAGTCGATCAGTGGATGCGTGGGCGTTGGTACCACGTCCTGCCAGATCAGGGCGTCCGCGGGGACGTCTGCGCCCACATAGCGGGCGCGAGGACCCATGTCGCGGTGGGTGAGCTTGAACCACGCCTTGGCAAAAGCCAGCTCGAAGGCCTTGGGGTCGTCTCGGAAGCGGCGTGAGATTTCCCCGTAGACGGGGTCGAAGCGCAGCGCCAAGTCCGTGGTGAACATGATAGGCGCATGTCGCTTGGTCGCATCGTGAGCGTCAGGCACAAGGTTCGCAGCCTGACCGTCCGCGGGAATCCACTGGATAGCGCCTGCTGGGCTCTTCGTCTGCACCCATTCGAACGCGAACAGGTTATCGAGATACTGTGTGGTCCACGCGGTCGGGTTGACCGTCCACGCGCCTTCAAGTCCGCTCGTGATGGTGTCTGCGCCCTTGCCGGAGCCGCACTTGTTGGTCCATCCCATCCCTTGTTCTTCGATGTCGGCGGCTGCAGGTTCTGGGCCCACGCAATTCTTGGGACTGCGTGCGCCGTGCGCCTTGCCGAAGGTGTGCCCGCCAGCGATGAGCGCGACGGTTTCTTCGTCGTTCATCGCCATTCGTCCGAAGGTCTCGCGAATATCCTTGGCCGCCAGCAGGGGATCGGGCACCCCGTTCGGGCCTTCCGGATTGACATAAATGAGCCCCATCTGGACGGCAGCCAGCGGGCGTTCCAACTGGCGATCGCCCGAGTAGCGCTTGTCTCCGAGGAATTCCGCCTCCGGCCCCCAGTAGACCAGGTCGGCCTGCCAGTCGTCTTCGCGACCGCCGGCGAAGCCAAAGGTCGTGAAGCCCATCGACTCGAGGGCGACGTTGCCTGCGAGGACCATCAGATCGGCCCAGGAGAGCGCCTGACCATACTTCTGCTTGATCGGCCAGAGCAGCCGGCGAGCCTTGTCGAGGTTGGCGTTGTCGGGCCAGCTGTTCAGCGGCTCGAAGCGCTGCTGACCGCCGTCGGCACCACCACGTCCGTCGGCGACGCGATAGGTACCCGCGCTGTGCCAGGCCATACGAATGAAGAAGGGACCGTAGTTGCCATAGTCGGCCGGCCACCAGTCCTGAGAGGTCGTCATCAGGGTCTTGATGTCCTCCTTGACCGTTTTCAGGTCCAGTGCGCCGAACGCCTTCGCGTAGTCGAAGTCGTCAGCGATCGGACGCTGCTCGGCTTCGTGTTGCCGCAGCGGCGATAGGTCAAGCTGATTAGGCCACCAGAACTGGTTGGGTCTGGCCATGCCGGAGGCGTGGACCGTGGTCGCGGGCGCGAGACCGACAATCGCTATGCTGATTGCGGCCGTAAGGAATTTCTTGCCTAGTTGCATCGAGGTCTCCAAGGGTGGGACAAGCATTTGTTCCGGCGCGCATTAAACGCGAAGCGCGATGAAAGCTTGATCGAATGTTCCGATCGCTTCGATCTGCGCTGCCAATCGGGGATCGCGATGCGACCTTGACGCGCTTCGGCGACAATCGCGGGCGTTGCGCAAGTGACATAGCAAAAGACGTAGCGAAAGACGTAGCGAAAAAGGAAGGTTGCTGATGAGAAGCATGATCACCCCGGCGATTGTGGTGCTGGTCGCGGTGCTGGGCGGTTGCTCGGCGGAGCCGCCGCCCCAAGTGGAGGCAGCCGCCGTTTCCGAGGGGAGCTCCGCAAGCGCGTCGGCGACGCCGCGCTTTGGTGTTTGGGGTATCGATACGACTCAAGGTGACCCTGCAACCCGCCCCGGCGATGATTTCGCACGCCATGCCAATGGTCGCTGGCTCGACACGTTCGAGATACCCGCGGATCTCCCGAGTTACGTCTCGTTTACCGCCTTGCGCCTCGAAGCGGAGGCGGATGTCCACGCCATCGTTGAGGAATTGGCTGCCACGCGTTCCCTGCCCGGGTCGATTGAGCAGAAGGTGGGTGATTATTTTCGTTCATGGATGAATGTAGACGCGTTGAACGCTGCGGGGTCAAAGCCGCTCGAACCGTATCTGGCCGAGATCTTCGCAGCAAAAGACAAAGCAGGTCTCATGCAGCTCATGGGATCTGTGCACCACGTCGGTCCCGCTGCGTTCGGGGTGATCCCCGACCCCGCAGACACAACGCGCTATATCGTGTACGTCGATCAATCCGGGATCGGCATGCCAGACCGCGATTATTACTTGAAGAAAGATGGCAATTTTCCTAAGTATAGAGAGGCGTATGAGGCGTACATCACGACGCTATTCTCCCTGGCTGGTCTCGCGGACGGGGCGCTCCGCGCACAGGGCGTCGTAGCGCTGGAGGCGCAGATCGCCGAGGCACACTGGACTCAGGAAGACAGCCGCGACATTAAAAAGACCTACAACCCGATGACTGCCGACGCGCTGGCTGAGCTTGCACCGGAGTTTCCCTGGAAGCGCACGTTCGAGGACCTCGGTCTTGCGACAGCGCCGGTCTACCTCGTCGCGCAACCCTCAGCACTCGACCGCACGGCGGAAATTCTTGCAGCGGCTGACCTGTCCGTGCTCAAGGACTGGCTCGCGTTTCACTTTGTCAGCAACCACGCGGAATATCTCTCCAGCGAGTTCGACGAGGCGCAGTGGGCGTTCTATAGCAAGACGCTGCGCGGCGTGACTGCGCAGCGAGAGCGCTGGAAGCGTGGCGTCAATCAGATTGATCGGAGGCTGGGCGACGCGGTGGGTCAGGTTTACGTGCAACGCCATTTTCCGGCGGAGAGCAAGGCGGCGATGGATGATCTTGTTGCTGACCTGATAGCGGCGCTCGAAGAGCGCTTGCGTGCTAACGAGTGGATGGACGATGCGACTCGGACCGAGGCGCTCAACAAGCTGGCCACCTTCGAGCCCCAGATTGGCTATCCGACGGTGTGGACGGACTATTCCTCGCTCAGTCTTGACGACCGACTGTTCGAGAACGCGCTGGCATTGGACAAGTTCCAGTGGCGTGATCAGGTCGAACGCCTCGGCAAGCCGGTTGATCGCGAGCGCTGGCCCTATCCGCCCCAAACCGTGAATGCGTCGTACAACCCGCTGCTCAATCAGATCACGTTCCCCGCCGGCATCCTGCAGGCGCCGTTCTTCGATCCGGCGGCGGACGCAGCGGTGAACTACGGGGCTATCGGCGCGGTCATCGGTCATGAGATCGGGCACGGTTTTGACGATCAGGGACGACAGTTCGATGAGCGGGGTCGTATTCGTAATTGGTGGACCGACGCGGCGAACGACGCGTTTACGCAGCGGGCGGAGCGGCTTGGTGCGCAGTTCGATCGCTATGAGCCGCTGCCCGGCGCTCGTATCAGCGGTCAGCTGACCATGGGTGAGAATATTGGTGACCTCGGTGGGCTGCAAATGGCGTACGCCGCCTATCGCCGGCATCTGGACAAGACGTCCAATGGAGTCGCGCCCGTCCTCGATGGACTGACCGGCGATCAGCGCTTCTTCCTGGCCTGGGCGCAGGTGTGGCAGGGCAAGTACCGGGAGGACGAATTGCGTCAGCGCCTGGAGACGGATCCCCATAGTCCACCGGATTACCGCATCAACGGGCCGGTTCGAAACATTGACGCATGGTACCTGGCGTTTGACGTGAAACCTGGCGACAAGCTTTACCTGCCGCCCGAGGAGCGGGTGCGCATCTGGTGATCCAGGTCGGGCGTAGCCCATCATGGGCATCGGTCGTGCTGTTGACCGGAGCCTTGATGGCGTCCGCTCCGCTGTTCGCGGAGACCGGGTCTCGCGAGTCAGCAGAAACGGCTTTGCGGCCGGCGATTGCACGGGTCGACTTTGACCGAAAGGGGAACCTCGCAACGTGGGTGACGGGGCTGGCGGATCCGCGCACGGGCCGCTCACTCACGCTGGATGATCCAGTCCGTGTTGCTTCGATTTCCAAGCTTGTCGTTGCGATCGCAGTGATGCGTCTGGAAGCCCGGGGGCAGATCGAACTTGAAGCAGATGTCAGCCGCTATCTGGGCTGGACATTGCGTCACCCCGCCCATCCAGAGGTTCCCATTACCCTCGAGCTCTTGCTATCGCATCGGGCTGGGCTGACCGATGCGGCAGGTTATGTCGCGGATGCCTCGAGTCGGCTCGATGCCATGGTTGCGGCGCCGGGTGCATGGGATCAGGAACATGCGCCGGGGACCTGGTTCAGGTATGCAAATCTCGGCTTCACGATCATCGGGTCGGTGCTCGAGCGCGTCACCGGCGAGCGCTTTGACCGACTGATGCAGGAACTCGTGATAGCCCCCCTGGAACTCGACGCGTGCTTCAACTGGGCAACCTGTGACGATGCGACGATCGCTCGTGCCGTCGTGCTGCGCGATCACGAGGGCAATGTCCGCCTTGACGACTTTGGCGGCGTCAGACCGGCCTGCCCGGTGCTCGCCGCAGCAGATGGCAGTTGTTCGCTCGATGCTGCCCCGGGTGTCAACGGTGGTCTCTTTTCGCCGCAGGGAGGGCTGCGCATCTCCGTGCGCGGCCTTGCGCGCATCGGGCAGATGCTGCTTGCGGACGGCGAGGTCGCGGGAAAGCAGTTCCTCGCACCGAGCGCCGTTGCCGCGCTTGAGCGTCCGCGTTGGATCTGGAACGGTGCCAACGGTTCCCCCGGCGAGGGCGACTCGGTGTCTGCTCAGGGCGCACTTTTCTGTCGTTACGGTCTGGCGACGCAGACGCTCGGCCCGCCGCTGTTCCAGTGTGGCGATGATCTCTTTGGCGATAGCCGCGAGCGCGTCGGGCATGCCGGTGAGGCCTATGGGCTGGTTTCCGGTCTCTGGCTCGACCGACAGCGCGGCACCGGGACCGCCTGGTTTGCGGTTGGGGCTGACCTTTCCTTGTCGGGGGTCGATTCCGCATTCTACAGGGCTGAGGAGGAACTGGCGCGAAGGATGCTCCCGCCCTGAGGACCACGTAGACTGCGGCTCGCCGCTTTCAGGGAGCCTCGGTCTTGTCTATGACGCTTCGATCCTGGATGAGCGCGCTGGTTGCAGTCTGCGCGCTGTTCGCAGCGGTCGCGCACGGCAGCAGCTGCGTCCCGCGTCCGCTTAACATTCTGCTCACCAACGATGACGGATTTGCCACGCCGGGAATTGTGGCCTTGCATGAAGCGCTGGTCGACGCCGGGCATGCGGTGCGCCGCATTGCCCCGCGCGGTAATCACAGCGGGGGCTCGACGTCCCTCAGCATTCGACCGATCGCGGTCGAGCGTCAGAACGATGCGCGCTTTGAACATGTTTATGCCGTGGACGGTACGCCCGCGACGACGACGCTGCTCGGCCCCGCACTGTTCGATGATCAGGCGATCGATCTGATTGTTTCCGGAATCAATGAAGGCGCCAATCTCGGTCCGGCGACGCCGATCTCAGGCACCGTGGGAGCGACTGTTGCAGGTCTCCGATTGCTTGACCCCGCGGTGCCGGGCATTGCGGTCAGCACCGACCTGCTCAACCCAGAGCCTGCGCATGCAGACAACCTAGCACTGGCTCAGCGCATTGCGGGTTTCACTGCCCGGCTGGTGCGCAGTCTGCAGGAGCACTATTGCGGGCTTCACCCGGTGTTGCCGCCGGACCGCGCGCTCAACGTGAACTATCCCTCGGCCGTCACACCCCGCGGGGTGCGCTTCGCCCACCAGAGTGCTCGCAGTACCTTTGCGCTCGCGTTTGCGAAGGGCGAGGAGGGGACCTATCTGCCGCAGCTCGCGCGCGGGGCGGAAAAATTGGCTGATCCAGAGGGCGACACCGAACTCTACAGTGAAGGCTTTATCACGGTGGTACCGATCGATGGCGATTATTCAGCCGCGGAATTGAATCTAGTCTTGCCGGACGCGCTGGCTGCAGCAAACGCTGTTGAGATCAGCGCTTCGAGCCTTCCTGCCGCGCCGGTTTATCCGGCATCAGCGCGAGGCGCCACCGTGGACAACTATCACGGGACCGCAGTAGCCGATCCGTATCGCTGGATGGAGTCGCTTGACGCACCGGAGGTGACGGAGTGGGTGCGCGCCCAAAACGCCGTGACACGACCATGGCTCAATGCACTGCCGCTGCGTGACCACTTCGGCGCGCGTCTGACCGCACTTTGGGATTATCCCCGTACCGGATTGCCGGCGCTGGAGGCGGGACAGCTTTTCTACGCACGTAATGCCGGGCTTGAACGTCAGGCGCCGCTTTACCGCCGCGATCCGACCACCGGAACGGTCTCGCTCATCCTTGATCCGAATGCCATTTCGGCCGACGGCGGCGTGTCGCTTGCATCCTGGCGGGT
>JBMTYG010000046.1:0-20328 GCA_049454295.1 Pseudomonadales bacterium | reverse complement strand
GGCTCGACCTTGAAGGTAAGGCACGGATCTTTGAGGTCGCCACCACGCCGATTTCGGTGACGGGTCAGGATCAGGGATTTGTGGGTATCTATGGCACGCTTCGCGATGTGACAGCACAGCGGATCTCGGAAGAAGCTCGTCTCGAACTGCAGAATCGGCTCCAGCAAGCGAGCAAAATGGAAGCTATCGGGCAGATTGCGGGCGGAATTGCCCATGATTTCAATAATATTCTCGCGAGCATGGTCGGTTACGCCGAGCTCGTCCGCCGATCGCGAACACGACTTCCGGAGCAGCGCGTCGACGCATGCCTCGATGAGGTCATTAGCGCAGGTTATCGCGCGCGCGATTTGATAGCGCAAATGCTGGCTTTTTCTCGAGCAAGCCGGGGAGCGCCGCGATCTATCGATCTGGCGGCCACCATCGATGATGTCTCGCGCATGCTGCGTGCAGCCATTCCTGGCGTGGTGGAACTCAGGACCGAGCAGGTTGGCAGGGTCAGTACAGTCTTCGCAGACCCGGTCCAGATACAGCAAATCGTAATCAATCTTCTCGTGAACGCGCGCGATGCACTGGCTGATAGGGGGGCAGGCCGGATTGACGTGTTGCTCAAAGAGGAGCAACCGGATGGGGTCTGCTCCGCCTGTGGGAGGCTGATCGAAGGCCGGAAGGTTGTGTTGACGGTCGAGGATTCGGGGCATGGAATTGACCCCGATGTGCGTTCACGGCTCTTCGAGATGTATTTCACCACCCGTGCTCCAGGTAAGGGAACTGGGCTCGGGCTTTGGTTAGTGAATCGTCTGGTTCACGAGCACGAGGGACACGTCATCGTAGATTCATCGCCCGGAAATGGCGCTAGGTTCTCGGTCGTGTTCCCTTTTGCGACTGACTCAGTCGCAGCTGCCGAGAATCCGGGCGCTGCGCGCGGGCACGCGCAGCGGACAGGTCGTGTAGTGCTCGTCGACGATGAAGTGTCAGTCGCGAACTTTATGAGTGAAGCGCTCCGGGATGCGGGTTACGAAGTCGTGGTGTTCAATGAAAGCCTTCCCGCGCTTCGTTATCTTGAGCAGCATCATGCGCATGTCACTGCGGTTTTGACCGCTGAGCAGATGCCGCTCTTGAGCGGCGTGGATCTGACTACGCGGCTGCGAGAGCTGCGACCGGATCTGCCGATCGCGCTTGTGGGCGCTCCGAGTGATTCGGGCACCGCGGGCTCGCGATCCGGCTCGCTGTTTGATCGTGTACTCTCCAAGCCCTTTCAAATGGACGAGCTAGTTGGTTTGCTAGAGGAGCTGTCTGCGCTGCGCGGATAGGTCTCGCTTCCCCCTGCCCCTTCACTGCGATCTTCAAAGGGCATTGATGCTGTCCTATGAGGCTCAACCATCCCAATGTGACAGGCGCGATTGATAGACCGCGCCAAACCTGCGTAGCATCGCCTACACGATGTTCATGACAAACGTATGACATCGGTCGAGTCAGGGCTTGGAAAGCATGGGACGTACTTTCCAAGAGGGTGAGCCGGACCAGATTTGAGGAAAAGAAGGATGTTTAAGCCGATTGCTATTGCTCTGGTTGTCTTGTCATCTGCGGGCTGTGCCACGACTGAGGTCGCGCGCGCCACCCACTACTGGGAGTCGGAAAAGGCGTCCGCGAACCGTTACCAATCCGATGAACACAATTGTCAGCGCTCGGCGGGCGAGCAGACAGGCACCTCGGATGTTTTTAGCGTATCGAGCGACGCCTACGCCGCGTACCGCGAATGCATGGTGAGCCGCGGCTACGTGCTCAGGCAGTACTGAGGCATTCTGGTGAGCAGGGACGGAATCAGCCGATAGGCGTTATGGCCTCGTCACGCCTGTCGTTCCTGCGTATTCATGGGACAGATCGGGTTACTCACGCTTTGTGAGCGGCTGGGCTAAACTGTGTGCTGCCGCCGCGCCGCCCAGGTGTTGGAATTGGTAGACAAGCTGGATTTAGATTCCAGTGCCGCGAGGTGTGCGGGTTCGAGTCCCGCCCTGGGCACCAGCGCTGCGGAGACTAGCCGAGTATTGACTATTGCATCACTCACGCGTCCATTGGCTCTTCGGTTTGCCGGTAGACCCGGTAAGTCTCGATGAAGCAGCCGCCCTGGTCTCATCTGCCGCGCTCTCTCGGGCGTCCATGGTCTTCATAACCCCTAACCTTAATTTCCTGCGCGAATCTGCGGACGACCCGGACTTTCGCGATGCTTGTCTCCGCAGTGAACTGTCGCTAGCCGACGGCACCCCCCTGCTGTGGCTCGCGCGCGTCGCCGGGTTTTCACTGCCCCACCGAGTGGCAGGTAGTGATCTCTTTGATGAACTGCTCGAGGATCGTGCCGGGAGGCTTGGCGCGAGCGGCTCAGTGATTGACTTGTATTTCTTTGGCGGACCTCCGGGTGCTGCGCAAGCCGCCGGCGCCCATGTCAATCAAAGCGCTAAAGGCCTGCGCTGCGTGGGTACCCAGACCCCAGGTTTCGGCAGTGTCGAGGCTATGAGTGATGCCGCAACCCTCGATCACATCAGACAGGCCCGACCGCAGCTTTTGGTGGTATCTCTCGGAGCGCGGAAGGGAACGGCGTGGATCGACTCTAATCGCGAACGACTGTCGGGTATGGTGATCAGCCATTTGGGGGCGGTCGTGAATTTTGCCGCCGGCACGGTGTCCCGCGCTCCGTCCTGGATGCGTACGAGCGGACTCGAGTGGATCTGGCGTATTCGGGAAGAGCCCCGTCTTGTGGAGCGCTATGCGAAAGATGGCGTCTTCCTGCTCCGATTGCTACTCCTGTACTGGCCGGTACTCGCCCTGCTCCGGCGATTGTCACCGCAGGGATCCGTTGGACGTGCCGCGATCAACGCAGACGCTACTGGTCAGGTGACTGTTGTGCTCCGGGGTTCGTTGACCGGGGACGCCGCGGAAAGGATTCATGACGAGGTGACAGGTGGCGTTGGCGCGGCGGCTTCAGTGATCATCGATCTATCAAATGTCGAAGACGTCGACGCGCGCGGTCTCGGAATTCTCTACGAGTGGCGCTATCGGCGGCACTGGGGTGTGAGTCTCGAGACCCCATCACTGAAACACTGGAGAGTGCGGCTGAAGTTTCGCCTGTATCGGGCGCAGGCTTTACTGGCCAGCACTCCCTGAACGCTCTGCAGCGCCAGCGCAAGTGCTCGCATTATGGTGCCCGGAGCGGGAATCGAACCCGCATGGGGTTTCCCCCGAGAGATTTTAAGTCTCTTGTGTCTACCGATTTCACCATCCGGGCGTCTGCAGCGAATGATACCCTGCGCCCGGGCAGTTGACTCGGATGTCAGGCGAGCATGATGCAGTTCTGGGTGGCTTCAGAACCCGGCAGACCGCGGCAGCCGCGCGCAGCTCGATAGCCCTGCCTGGGAGCGGTTTGCGCCTCGAGCGCATAAGGCTCCGGTCTCGTCGCGCTTCGAGCATCCGATGACGGGTGGGTGACCGTTGCCGCTGCCGACACTGACGCAACGCCCATGAACAAGTACAGGCGTGTCTTTGAAGCTGTATTTTTGAGACGCAACACACCAACTACCTCGCATCATTCGCTGCAGAGGTCTTTAAAGCAAGAATAATGCCTAGATAGAACGTTCTCCCGGATCTTGAATAAGCTCCGTAGGTCTCTGAATTTTGTGAATTTGTTCGAACGATGGGAAATGCTCGCGGCAGCAGAGCATGACTGTTGGCCGCCCATCAGACAGAACTGTCACAAATAATTACATACCAACGACATCATCCCCGAAAGTGTAAGATCTCGCGCTGGTGCAACTGTCCTGGGATGCTTATGGCTTTTCGCGCGCTCGCAATCGACCTCGATGGCACATTGCTCGTGGGTGAAGAGATTCCGCTACGCAATATCAATGCGTTGCGGGCAGCGCGGGACGCTGGCTTCAGCATCATTATCGCCACCGCGCGATGGCTGCCCATGGCCACGCGGATACAGGCTCAAATTGGCATTAATGGTCCGGTTATCGCCTGCTCGGGCGCGCAGGTTCATCTTCCTGAGACTGGAACGGATATTTTCGATCAGCGCCTCCCCGGGGCTTTTGCGCGTGACCTATTCGATATCTGCAATACGGAACGCTGCGTGGCAACCGTCACCGTGGATGATCAGGTGCTGGTCAAGCTCGAGGGTTCCCCCTCTGGGGCCGCCATCTATCCTGAAATGGCGTTTCTTCCGGCGCTTCCAGCCGCTGAGGTGGGTCGAGTGCGAGTCGCCAATATCCAGGGCAGCGTCGTTTATCGCCGCATCACCGAGGAACTGAAACCCAAGTATGCCGATCAAGTTCACTTTTTCGACAGCATAAGTCCGTCCGGGAAGACCATTCTCACGCTCACTGCGGGTTCTGCGAGCAAAGGCACTGCGTTGCGATACGCGTGCGAGCATCTTGGAATTCCCACGAGCGCCGTTGTTGCGTTCGGCGATGCAGAAAATGACATCGAGCTGTTTCGCGCAGCCGGAGCATCCGTAGCCATGGGGCAAGCAGATCTCAGAACCCCGGCGGCCGCGACCTGGGTAACCTCGCGCAACGACGAAGGGGGTGTCGGAGCGGCTGTCGAACGATTGCTCGCTGAGGGAACCCTGGCCTAGACCAGCAAAAGCAAATCAAACGACAGGTCCGCTTATCCGATAGGCCGCTCGCGGCGCGAGAGCGGTCGACCAACCGTGTAGATCTTCCCTGGCTGAACCGCGGCGGTATCACCGTCGTAAAGGACACGCTGATGAATCTCATTCATTGCGTCGTAAATGCGCCGGGTCGCTTCAGGGATTGAGGTGTTCTCAGGAAAGCAAAGCGGCTCCAAGACATGAGCTCCCGCCGGTCCTGGATGAATCTGGCGACTGCCCTTGGGCCTCAGTCCCGCGAGGCCCGTCAGGAACACGGGAACAACGGGCACCTGATGCTTAAGCGCGAGGATCGATACCCCGTGCCGAAACTTTGCCAGGCTGCGGCTCGTCGATCGGGTGCCCTCTGGGAAAATCAGTAGATTGCAGCCTTGCTCGAGTAACCAGCTCGGATACTCAAGCGCTTTTGATCCCCCGCCACGCTGAATGGGAAAGGTGCCCATCGCGAGGGACTGATACCAGGGCTGCATTACTAGCTCTTTGCGTCCCTTCACGAACCAGCGGTCGGCCGCTGCCCCAGAATAGATGTTGTAACGAATGCGGAATGGCAGCGCGGCATTCAGCACCAGGGCATCGAGATGGCTCGTGTGGTTTGCGACCACAATACATGGGCCCTGAATGGCGTCAAACCGATCACGTCCGGTGATCGTGAGCGGGCGGCAGGCCTCGTGTACCCACTGCCCGTAGGCATGCCAACGCCAGACCAGTCGCCCGAGCTTTGCCCACCACCGAGTCTGCCACGGATGTGGGCCTTCAGTGCCTGCCTCCTGTGAGACCAGTCGACTGAAGAGTTCAAAATCCACCGCGGGCAATATTTCCGTGTCGGCAGTCGTTCCGAATTCCTGTTCGAGCACGCCGCGATACGCGCGAAAATTATCCGGCGCCTCGAAAATCGTGCATTGATCCCATTCACCGAGCAACGCGAAGCTCTGGTGAACGCGACACTCCCAGCGCTCCAGCCCCGCGTGGATTCTCAATAGTGAGCTGGGATCATCGTGGGCCGCACGCAGCGCGTTCGAGTGATAGCGCAAGAGCAGGACATAGACCGGCATCGCTAGCTCCCGCCGGCGGATTTTCCTTGCAACATTTCGACGAAGGCGTTGATGTCCATTGCTGGAAGTGTAGTGATCTTGATAGTGCCGCGTGCACCGAGTTCCATCGAGATGCGCGACATGGTTTCGTTCGTCGGGGCTTCAATGACGTTGACGAAGTCATAGCCTCCCAAACAGGCGTATTGGGCGACCACCCGCCCTCCCATTGCCTCCAGCTCCTTGTTAACTTCCTTTAACCGCTCTGGACGCTCCTTCAGCGTTTTGCGTCCTTCATCCGTCAGCGTGCTCAGCATGATGTAAGTTGCCACAGCGCGTTATCTCCCCTCGATGAACCGCTTGTCGCGACGCCTTTTCAGTCTACGCGTTTTAGTGTTTGTTGAAAGCGTTGTCCGTGAGCAATTCCGGGGGGTAGCATCAACTCGTTCCACCCTGTTAAGCGGAGCTCGTCAGCATGTTGATTAGAGCGGCGGTTTTTGATGATCAGGGTCAACTTCGAGTGGTCGATCGCCCTCTTTCCGAGCCGCGCCCGGGCTGGGTTCGCTTGGCGATCACCGCTACCGGCATCTGCGGTACTGACCTTAATCTCCTCTACGCAGCGCCTGGTTCCGCCAAAGGCGTGCAGCCTGGACACGAAGTTGCCGGGATCATCGATCTGGTGGGTGACAGCGTTACCTTGCCGGTCGGTACTCCGGTCGCGCTGGAGCCCGTCATTGGCTGCGCCACGTGTCGATTTTGTCGGCGCGGATTACCTAACCTGTGTTCGAATCTGCGATTGTGTGGGTTCACGCGCCCCGGTGGGTTGGCTGACTACGTGCTGGTGCCTGAAGACGCGCTCTACCCGGTAAGGCCTTCTTTGCCCGCAAGCATCACGGCGCTGACAGAACCCATGGCCGTATGTGTCCGAGCCCTGTCGCACGCCCGACTGCGCCCTGGTGAGCGTGTTGCGATCATCGGTGCAGGCAGCATTGGTCTGCTGTCAATACTCGCTGCACGAGCTGCCGGCGCGACGGAGATCATTAGCGTGGCGCGTCATCCGCACCAACAGGCGCTCGCACGCGCGCTAGGCGCTCACCACCTATTCAGTGAAAGTGCCGAGCTCTTGAAAGCCGTCGGCCCGCAGCACGTCGATGTTGTCGTTGAGACGGTAGGAGGCCGGGGCGACACACTGCGCGAGTCAGCCACGCTCGCGCGCAGCGGCGGCCGCATCGTACTGGTCGGCGTTTTCGACCGCGAGACAGCCTTCCCTGGGATGTTGTTTTTCCAGAAGGAGTTATCGCTGCACGCGTCCAACTGCTACGCGCGGGAATGCCACCGCTCGGATTTCACAGTCGCGACTGAGCTCGTCGATCGTTACCGCGATGAGTTGGCGCCATTAGTCACCCACCGCTTTGCGCTCGACCAGGTCGTGGAGGCATTCGCAACCGCTGCCGATAAAACCCGGCAGTCTATCAAGGTCCAGGTCCACCCTTAATCTGCTGTGTCTCGACGGCAGCCCATAAGGCGCCGCGCCAAGGCGGAGGCTTGAGCGATCAGGCACCATTGACACAGGCGCGGACGGCGCGCTTGCGGTACTCAAGACTCCCGTACGTAGCTGCCCGGCGCCGGGGCAATCACAGGATGCCGCTCAGACCCCAGGGTGGCAGCCGCCGGAATCGCCGCGCCGGCCCGGGACTGAAGCCAATCGATCCAATGGAACGTCCATGAGCCCGCGTGTTCCGTCGCGTGCTCAAGCGCCTCTTCAGGATTGGCCGGCAGGTGATTCGCGATCCAGTAGCGCAGGTGCTTGTTGTCCAGTCGACCGCTGATAGTCTGGGTATGATTTTGGTTGGTCAGGATAAAAGTAACGGGGCCGCCAAAAAGCTGCGTGCTTCGATAGCAGGCTTTCCACGGGGTAATGTGGTCCGTGCTGCCCGCCATGAGATAGACCGGATAAGTGATGCGCGACAGATCCACGCGCTTGCCAAGCACCCTACGCTCTTTCTTCGCGAGTTGGTTGGTTTGTGACAGATCGAGAAGATCGCACTGCATTTCGGCAGGGACGCGAGTGTAGTCCATCGACCAGAACAACAAGGGGTGTTTGAGTGGAGCCTCGCCAAGCAGATAGTTACTGCGGAAAAAGCTCATGATGTTCTCCTCGATGCGCAGCAGGGCGAACATCTCGAAGACGTCTTTTTCCGCGTAAATTCCCTTGTTTCGGATCGCCGCTTTTTGCGACTGCACGGAGCGCTCGTCCACGAACAATCCGAAGTCGCTGTCCGCGGGGCGGAAATCCAGCACATTGATGAAGAGCGAAAGCGCATCGACCCAATCATTTTTGCGCGCCGCCATCACGCCGGCGGCAGTGGCGGCTGCAAGTCCGCCCGCGCACACGCCGATCAGGTGCACCTTGGGCTGGGCGCTGACTTCGCGCACGACCTTCACTGCCTCAATGACCCCGCCGACGTAGGTGTCGAGGTTCCAGTCCCTTTCGGCTGTGGTCGGGTTCTTCCAGCTCACCGCGAACACTTGAATGCCGGCATCCAGCAGCCGTTGGAACAGGCTGCGGTCCGGCGTCAAATCGCCGAGGTAGAAGCGATTGACCTGACTGAATACGTACAGGAGCGGGACCGCCCCGACTGTCGCTGTCTTGGGCGAATATTGAATGAGTTCGAAGAGGTCGTTGCGGAAGACCACGCAACCCGCGCTGGCAGCCACATCGACACCGAGCTCAAACGCGTGCCGGTCGGCCACAGCTGGGTAGCCATGATTGTGGCGAACGTCATCAATAAAATTCTTCACGCCTCGAACGAGACTTGAGCCCCTCGAGTCGACGAGGCGCCGCAACGCTTCGGGGTTACCCACCAGCGTATTCACCGGCGCCATCACATCCTTGGCGGCAGACAACACGAATCGGGCACGCTCGCGACTCATGCCTTGAAGACCTGAGTCGAGCAGCCAATCGTCGAGCGTGTCAGTCCAGGCCTGGTACGACTGCCCGATACGCTTGAACAGGGGGTTGTCTGACCAAGCCGGATCAGAGAACCGGCTGTCGGCGACGTTGACCGGGGCATCGCGCCCACTCAACCAGATATCTTTTAGCGCTCCGACGAACGCCCCAGCGGCTTTGACGACCGTTTTGGGCTGCGCGACCGCTTCGTCCACTATCGCGCCCCAGGCATCGATGATCGCGCGGACATCGACGCCGAGCGCAGCGGCCGCAACCCCGCTCGCTCTTTCAGCAAGGGCTTCCGCAAGCCCAGGCCCTGTGTCTCCGGTTGAATCCGCCGTCGCGTCACTCATGTCCTGCTTCTCAGGCGGCAGTTCCCGCCGATGCCGAAAATGCGCCGCGCACAATTGTCGTGCCGCGCTCTACCGCAGTCTTGAGAATATCGCCGCGAGCGCGCACGTCGCTCTGCAGGCCTTCCCAAAGACCCTTGCCATAATGCCGCTGCAGGTCCACCAACGCACCAAATTCGCGAACGGTCGGCAGTTTCTGGAAATAATCTTGGTTCAGATCGATGTACTTACGCAGGTTGTCCGCGCTCAGATTGGCGAACTGACGCAAGGTATCGACGTTAACCTCAATCAGGTCGCGACCTACCTGACCGACTTTGTTCATGACGCTCATCGGACTTCTCCTGTCTCTTACCTGAGGCTCTACGTTGAAGGGAAACGGTTGTTCTGACTGGACGTCTGGGAGGACGCAATCCGGGTCAGTCGATGGAGTGTTCGACGCCAGTGGCTCCTGAACCTTTTTGATTGAACGACGTCGCGGCGGGCGCTTTGCTGATTCGCTCATCTAGCCGACCTCCGTAAAAATCGAAGCGTCCCGCAACAGTCTGAATGGAAGCCACCCAGCCCTGTTGCGACGCACAACAAATTGTGCAGCACACAAATTCCTGAGGCAAGCCCCCACAATTCGATAATTTCTTAGACAACGGTGTCTTTATCGAAGGATCGGGGCAGATAGCCCCTACCGATGGGCAAACCAGGGCACCGACCCGATGCCGGGCGACATCTTTAGTTCATAGCGACAGCAGGTACCGTTGACCCCGAATGTCCAATCAATGACACTCAGATCGACACGCCAACGAACGGAAGTCTCTCGTGCGCGAATTCAAGAAGTATCCGAATCGCCGGCTTTACGACCTGACTGACAGCCATTACGTCACTGTGGACGATGTCCGTCGCATGATTCTCCGGGGCGAAAGCATCCGTGTCTCGGATAGCAAGGACGGTGCAGACATCACCCGGAGTATCCTGCTCCAGATCCTGTCGGAACAGGAGGCACAGGGCCACGAGCCGGTGCTCACCAATCGGACGATCGAGGAAATCATCCGCTTCTACGGCAACAACTCTGGAAATATCGTTTCGCGCTACCTCGAACAAAGCATACTCACGTTCTTCGAGCACCAGGATCAGTTCCGCAAGCGTCTGCGCGACATGACCGACCTGAACCCTTTTGCGTTCATGCGTCAGGCTCTGGCATTCGTTGACCCACGCCGTCCCTCTCGCCCGGTCCCAGACAACAAACCGACGGAAACGGCCGGAGAAGCTTGACCACCATTGCAGGGGTAGTAGGTGTCAGTACCCCGCCTTCGGCGTGGCATGCTGATGGACGCTGCCGAGCGCCTCTGCCACCGCTCGATAAACGGCAGCATTCGCGACCAGACCAATGTGGCTGCTCTCGACCTCGCGATGCCTGAGGCCCGGCGTGACATCGTCCCGACACGCTTTCCAGGCAACGACACCGTCTGAACGCGAGTAGATCGAAGTAACCGGAACCTTGATCTGACGTTGGGAGCGTTCATCGAACCAACTCGAGACGCGCCGAGCAGACACGCCGGAGGCAGTCGCAACCCAGGGGCCGATCCGCGTCCCTGTAAGTCCACTCCGAATGGGCGAACCGAGCGTGACTACCGAGCGAACGCGCTCAGGCAATTCGCGGGCAACTTCCCGGGCGATCAGCCCTCCCCGACTCCAACCGACGAGACTCGCGTTTTCAAGGCCTGCTAAGCCGTCCCGCTCCAGACGCAAGGCGATGGTCCGTACGTAATCCATGAGTGGACCGCGATTAACGCCCAGCGACCAAGGTTCAACGGTATAGCCTATCTCCGACAGAAACCTCCGCAGTAGCCATGTCCAGCGGTCATCTGCCAGAAAGCCAGGCAGGACGATCACTCGCCCCGTCCCTCGTGGGGTCATAAGGCGTAGCAGTGGCCATTGCGGCAGCAGGAGTGCGAGTTCACCACCCGCTCGTGCTTCGAGCAGCACGTTCATAATGGAAGGCGGAGCAATGCGAGCCACGGCTTTGCCTGTTACGGAGACTTCACCGAGATGCTAGCGCCATCGCCGCCCCGGCGCACGAAGGACGGGCTGCCGGCGCTGACGCATAATGGAGGCTGGGGTCGGAATCGAACCGGCGTACGCGGAGTTGCAGTCCGCTGCATGGCCACTCTGCCACCCAGCCAGAGGACGCGCATGATAGCCGTGTTCAATCCGAAGTGCGAGCCGCGAGTCTAATGTCCCGATAGAATGCGCGATTAGCGCGCTGGTTTGCGAATAAACCCTTGTCTGGGCGGTGGAAGATTACGATGTCTGAGGGTCTGCACGATCTGCAAAGAATATTGATGTCTTCGTTCTATCCCCCCGCAGCTCGCGGCATGGACGCTGTCTTGAGGGTACAGGTCGGCGACGAAGTTCTCGATTTTCGCGTCCAGAATGAACGCATTGATTTCAATTTAGAGCATCACGTCACCCCAGATACCACCTTTCGGTTCGCCGACCATCGCACCGCGCGCGCGCTGCTGACAGGCGAAGAGGACGCTTTCGAGGCCTTCATGCACGGACGGTTCCGAGCCGACGGATACCTCATGTGGGCTTTCACACTGATGGCCATGTTCCGCAGTACCAGTTTGCCGCCCACGCCAACCGATTAACTCGGGCGCCGTTCCTCGAGCCCCTTCGGTTGTCGCCTGTAGTCATGCGCCAAGACCGCGGCGCAGCAGAGTCGGTCCTCAGCGTCGCAACGATGCGAGCTTGAAGTTATCCCACGTCAACGTTGCGTCTGGGACCATAACGATCCAGCGTCCGTTGTCTCCGCGCGCGGTCGCGCCATTCGGCGCTGGGTTCTCTTCCGCGGGCTGACCATGACCGCCGTTGTACTTGCGCCCCATCTGGACCCGCGCCTCGGCGAGATGAGGATCGGCCGCCTCGGCCTGCGCATCCTCGAGGACGATTGCCGCTCCCTGCAGCATGATCGCTTGTAATTCAGGGAAGCGCTCGTTGCGGTCAATGATGATGCTGCAGGAGGGATTGCGGCGCAGATTCACGACTTTCTGCCCGCGACCATAAATGTAGACACGTCCTCCGGCCCATCCGAACCACATCGGCGTGAGATTGATTCGCGTGCCGGGACCTATCGTTGCGATACGACAGTTCCAGCAAGACGTCATAATCTCTGCGATCTGTTCCTCGTCGAGCGCAAGCTTTTTCGAAAGCGGCATCAGGATTGTCTCCTCAACGTGTCGATGAACGCATCGATCAGCCAGCGCGAAATGGCTGTCGCCGGCGGTATATTGGGCAGCGCATCGAACCTGAACCAACGCGCATCGGCGATTTCGCCCTCCTGACACACAATCTCGCCGCCCGCGAAGTCGGCATGAAATCCGAGCATCAGGGAATTGGGAAACGGCCAGCTCTGACTGCCAAGATAACGCAGGTTACGCACGCGTATCCCCACTTCCTCCAGAACCTCGCGATGGACGGTCTGCTCGATCGACTCCCCGGGTTCGACGAAACCCGCGAGCGTGCTGTACATCCCGTCGGGCCAATTAGCGTTTCGAGCGAGAAGCATCTCGTCGCCACGCGTAACCAGCACAATAATGCTCGGGGATAGACGCGGGTAATTCATGAGCCGGCACGCGGGGCAGACCATGGCGCGGTCGGCGGGATGATCTTCCATCCTCGTTCCGCACCGCCCGCAATACTGGTGGCTGACATGCCAATCCACAATCTGGATCGCGCGCCCCGCGAGGTAAAAGAGCGGCGCCTCGACCCTTCCGAGCCATGCACGCAGATCAAGTAGCGTATAGCCCTCGGCTAATCGACCGCTAACATCCAACGCCCAGCAGTCATGCTGATGAAAACGGCCGAGGTAATGGCGCCCTCGCTCCTCTAGTTCGAGCCAACGATACTCACTGCCGGTAATCGCTCGCGGCGCTCCCCGTTCAATGACGCAAGCTAGCTGGCCGCGAACCACGGGAAAGAACCAGGATTCGGCATCGGAGGGGGTGTCGGGGGGCTTGACGCCCGAGAGGAATGGGTCGGGTTCAAACGGCCACATGGTGACTCCTTTCCGTTGTAGTCATGCGATGAACGCAGCAATTGACGGTGTCCGCCCGCTCATCCGCGTTGCAAATGCCTGCGCCAAACGCTGCCGCCGCGCGCTTGTTGGTCTATCAGGTCAAGCATCCGTTCGTGCCGCTCACCGTCCCCAGCGCTCGCGCGGATGCCCTTCAGAGCGATTCGATTCGCGTTCCTCAATCTCGGCATTTGCTCGATTCGAGCTTCGTTCGTTTCCTGCGCCGTGACAGCATCGAAGAGCGCAGTCTGCCCGCCGGTCATGAGCAGATAAACGTCGGCAAGGATCTCTGCATCGAGCAGCGCACCGTGCAGCGTGCGTCCAGAGTTGTCGACCTGGTAGCGCCGGCAGAGCGCGTCCAAACTGTTCTTTTGCCCTGGATGTTTCTGTCGGGCTATCGCCAAGGAATCTGTCACCTTACAGAGAGTACCCAGACTGCGCGGCAGCCCAGGCACGCGACCGAGTTCCTGATCGAGGAACGAGATATCGAACGCGGCGTTGTGAATAATGAGCTCGGCACCCTGCACGAAGTCGAGGAAATCGGTTGCGATATCAGCAAAGCGAGCCTTATCCGACAGGAAAGCGTCGCTCAGCCCATGTACCGCAAAAGCTCCCGGGTCAACGGCTCGGTCAGGATTCAGGTAGCAGTGAAAATGACGACCCGACAGACGGCGATCGAGGAGTTCCACAGCGCCGATCTCAATGACGCGGTGCCCCTGTCCCGGCTCGAGCCCAGTGGTCTCAGTGTCGAGAACGATCTGTCTCATGTCTCGCTCAGAAAAGTATCTATCGCGACATTCGCCGCTTGGTCCACACGCTCATTATCAGGGTGACCGCTGTGTCCCCGAACCCAACACCACTCTATCTGGTGAGACGCGGCGAGCGCATCCAGACGCTCCCACAAATCCCGGTTTTTGACAGGTTCACGCGCTGACGTGCGCCACCCGTTGCGTTTCCAGTTAGCGATCCAAGCGGTCACGCCCTGTCGAACGTATTGCGAATCGGTGGTGAGAACGACGCGCGAGGATCTCTTGAGCGCAGCGAGTCCTTCAATTGCCGCCTGCAGTTCCATGCGATTGTTCGTGGTCAGCGGTGAGGCACCGGAGAGGAGCCGTTCGGTCTCACCCAGTCGTAGCAGCGCAGCCCAACCACCTGGTCCGGGGTTACCCCGGCAGGCGCCATCCGTAAAAATCTCCACGACACTCGCAGCGGCTGGCTCGGTCATCGGTCAAAAAGCGGGCAATCAGTCGCTGCGGCCGCGACGGCTATGCGATACGGGCAGCTTGATGACGTTACCGCGGTTGTACGCGGGTCGACCAAACGGTGGCGAGGCGAGGCGCGTCACACGTTCACGTTGCATTCGCCCGGCGAAGGCTCGTTTCGTCGCCGCAACGAACATGATGCCGCCAAATGGCACGCGCCGCCGAATAAGCCAACGTTCAAACGCGTTATGTCGCAGTTCCAGGCGATCCTTCGATCGGTCCGAGAACGGCAAACCGTAGGCGCGATAGTCTGGCGACGCTGCGGCCAGATCAAAACCGAGCAGCGTCAGCCAATCAATCAAGCGATAGGGCGCAATCAGCTTGAGTCCACGGAACGCATCCGGGACCGCACCCGCATACAGGCGCCGCAGTCCCCACAGGCTCACCGGGTTAAATGTCGCGATCACTAATCGGCCGCCCGGCGCGATCACGCGCGCTGCTTCTCGAAGCACAGTACGGGGATCTTCTGCGGTTTCCAGGGCATGCCGGAGCACTACCGCGTCCATACTGCCATTAGCGAACGGCAATTCATCAGGCACGCAGCGAATCACAGGCTGTTCGGTGTCTACTTCGACGGCAGGCAATGCACCCACGATTCGATGGCGAACCATCGAGCCCCGAACGACAGTGTCAAGACCCTGATCGCACCCGAGCCACAGGAGCGCGTCGCCATGCACGCGCCGCACGATACCGGTGAGCACCTGCACCTCTTCGGCAAGTACGCCCGCGCCCGCTGGGGACGCGAACCAGGTTCTCAAGCGGTGAGCAGATGCATTTGCCAAGACGGGTGATCATCACGCACAGTGATGAGCCGATTCTGACCGTAGCCCCCGATCATGGCAACCTGGCGACGCGTAAGCGCACCGACCCTTGGTCTGATGCTCACCCTCACTCTGGTGCTCGGAGGCTGCCAGCTATCCGGGACGTCATCCCCCGGTGCATCGCCGACCGGCGAATCAGCGGCTGAAACAACGCGGGTTGCCTCCGACGCGAACGCCGATGACCCATCCACGAAGAAGCCTGCAGCGAGCGATGCGCTTGGCGATCAAGACGAAGATCTGTGGGACGCCATCCGAATAGGCTTCGAACTTGATCATGAGCCAGACCACCCACGTGTGCGTCACGAGATTGCGGCGTTCTGTCGCTACCCCTCTTACCTCGCATCGATGAGCAGGCGTCTGCAACTCTTCATGCCGCACGTATTTGCCGCAGTCCAAACCCGCGGTCTACCCGCAGAGATCGCCTTGTTGCCGATCGTGGAGAGCGGCATGAATCCTGAGGCCGAAGCTCTCAGAGGACCCACCGGGATGTGGCAGATCATTCCGGCGACTGGAGACCGCTTAGGTCTTCCGCGCAACCCCTGGTTCGATGGTCGAAGAGATCCGGTCTTATCAACACGAGCAGCGCTTGATTATCTTGAGAGTGGACACGCGCGACTCAAGGATTGGCGCCTCGCGATCGTCGCCTATAACACGGGGGAAGGTGCGGTTATCAGAGCGTTATCCGCTCGCGGGGGTAACCCTGATTTCTGGTCACTTTCGTTGCCCTATCACGGCAAGCAGTTCGTCCCGCGACTGCTTGCGCTCGCTGCGCTGATTGATCATCCGGAACAGTGTGGCTTTAAATTGCCGGCGCTGAAAACCCGACAGCCCTTCGAAACCATCGATACCGGCGGCATCGTATCCGTCCCGGAGACGGCCAGGGCCCTGAACTTGGCCGAAGAAGACTTGTATGTGCTCAATCCGGGACTCAACAGAGATCTGACCCCACCGGATGGCCCCCATCAACTTCATGTGCCCCGAGAGTTTGGCTCTGCTGCCCGCACATGGATTGCCGATTTGACCAACCGGCCAGTAGCGGCGCTCCCAGCCAGTCAGCGTGTCACCATTCGTCCCGGTGATAGTTTGAGCGCCATCGCTCGCAGGCAGGGAACTGATGTGGCGACGCTGCGCGAATTGAACGGGCTCCGAGGTGATTTTTTGCGCGCGGGGGCGACCTTGTTGGTGCCCGAAACGCGCGCGCAGGTCCGTTCCCGCAGTAACCGCCAATCAGAGCCGCCTCTATCTGCGAGCACAACGGACGCTGCCAGGGCGTCGAGTGCCCGCTCCCCTCGGACTGAGACACACGTCGTTCGAGCCGGAGATACACTCTGGCGGCTCGCACGCGAGTATCGAGTCTCTCTCAATCGGCTCCTCGCGACCAACAACCTAACGCCAGGATCGGTGCTTCGTATCGGGCAGCGCCTGCGAATCCCGTCAGGTTGATGCAGGCTTCGCGGGTGCGTCAATCGAAGCGACGAATCGACGCCTGTTCTTCCAGCGTCTCGTAGAAACTGCCGAATTCAAGTCGCGCGACGCGCTCCGCCACGATCCTTTCCAGCCCCTGCCGCTCAGCGGTTGTCAGCGCACCGAGCGAACCGTCCTGGACGCGGGTGACCGTGATCAATGCGGTTCCGCCCTCACTCAACGGCGCCGTGCCAACCGTCTTGCCGTCCGCAGCGGGCCGATCCAGTCGGAATGCGGCGTCGAGCACTTCTCTCGGCACATCAGTCGCCCCCAAACGCGCGGATTCGACTCGTTGCCATGACAACCCATAGGTCAAGGCGATCTCTGCGGCAGCTTCACCTTTCCGCAAGCGTTCCTCAGCCGCAGATCGAGCCTCTTCAGCCAGCGCAGCCGCAGCCTCGGTCACCATCTCCGACTTGAGCTGCTCTGCCAGGGTATCGAAAGGAATGGCTATCGGCTCGTGGCGCTTTATCACCCTGGCGACCAGCGCAACCCCCGTCTCCGGCTCCAGCAACGGGGAATTGAGCCCTTTTTCTAGCACGTCTGCGGCAAACAGAGCCTCCCGCACGAGCGCCGAAGCAAACAGCCCCGCGCCGCTGTCTCTGGTAATGCCGCTCGAGGTCTGGACTTCAAGTCCGAGCGTCGCCGCGGTCTCCAAGAGATCATCCGGACGCTCAAAGGCGAGATTATCAAGTTCACGCTTGCGCTCATCAAAGCGCTGATTGGCCTGTTCAGTGCGCAGGCGCTCTTCGATTTCCTGTCGCAGTTGATCTAACGCGGGATACTCGGTTTCGCGAATCTCTTCGAGCTGAATGAGATGGACGCCGAAGGGTGTTACCACAGGCTCGGACAGCGCTCCCGGTTCCGTTAGCGCGAACAACGCGTCTTCAAAGGCGGGGTCGAATACGCCTCGCCCAGCAAAGCCCAGATCGCCGCCCGCCTGCGCCGACACCGGATCATCTGAGAGCTCCTTGGCGACGACCGCAAACGCTTCGCCAGCCGCCAAACGAGCGACAGCTGTGGCAATGACCTGACGTGCCGCCGCTTCGTCACGCTCTTCGGTAAGGCTTACAAGGATATGACTGCTGCGGCGTTCCTCCCCCACGGGGGCTGCCGCGCGGTCTGCATCGTAAGCGGCCACAACATCGTCTTCGGACACACTGATCCCAGCATCTGACGCCAGAGCGGACACACTGAGCTCGAGATACTCGACATCAAGGCTTTCTTCGGTCATGTAAGCCGATTGGTTGTCATCGTAGCGCTGCCGTACGTCTTCGTCGGTGATCCCAGCCTGTGCCGCGAAGCGATCAGGCGTAAAGGACAGCCATGCCAGATCACGCCGCTGCCCCAGGATGCGGGCATACACGCCGAGATCTTCAGTTGTGCTGAACCCGGAATTGGCGATTGCATTCTGCAGTTGCTCTAGTTTGAGCAGTTCTCGCATTTCCGCGACGAAGTCCTGCGGGCGATAGCCCATGGCTTGGGCGACGATGCGGAACCGTTCCTGCTCAAATTTACCGTCGATGCCGAAATTTGGGTTGTTGCGAATGATCTCAGTAACCTCTCGGTCGCTGGCAGCAACGCCCAGGTCATCGGCAGCTTGTTGAATGAGAGCGCGTGCAATCATCTGCTCGAGCACCCGGGCTTGAAGCGCTA
Organism: Pseudomonadales bacterium; assembly: GCA_049454295.1. Taxonomy (GTDB): domain Bacteria; phylum Pseudomonadota; class Gammaproteobacteria; order Pseudomonadales; family Azotimanducaceae; genus UBA7803. The sequence goes on along the minus strand of JBMTYG010000046.1, from coordinate 2,071 downwards.
GCGGGTCGATGCTCGCGGGATCGAAGCTGTCTCCAGCCTGAGCCGCAATCCGCCGGCGTTCCCGCTCGACCTGTACACCGACTTGCCCCTGAGTGAGTGATTCACCGTTGATTCGGGCCAGGTCGGGATCGTTCGAGCCAAAGAGATCGATGGCCCCAAAACCGAAGACCGCCAACACGACGATGAGCATTCCAACGACGATCTTGAACGCCACGCCCTGCGTCTGGTTGCGCAATTCTTGCAACATGCCAATCACCCTGAGAGATCGAACGGTCGCAGGCGCATACCCTGCTACCGATAAGAAGAAGGCGCAGAACTGCGCCTTCCGTTGAACTTATAGTACCGCGTGAACGCTCAATTCAGGGCGTCTTTCAATCCCTTGCCGGGCTTGAAGACAGGGATACGTGCTTCAGCAATGGTGATCTCAGCACCAGTTTGAGGGTTTCGACCGGTACGCGCCGCGCGCTCGCGAACGGTAAATGTTCCGAAGCCCACCAACGCCACCGGCTCTGCCTGACGGAGAGATCCGGTGATGGCATCTAGCGCAGCTTCCAGAGCGCGCCCAGCAGAGGCCTTGGAGATATCAGCGGCTTCGGCAATGTGGTCAATAAGATCGGATTTGTTCACGTCGGCTCCTGTGCCATGTGACGTAGCGGGCGCGTGTTATAACAACCCGCCCGAACGCCTGCAACCGCCATGCCGCTGCGAGCGCTTGCCGCACCGCGGGTTTAGTGTGCGCTAATCGACTTGTCAACCTCGACGCGCGGTTCTTCAGCGCGTGCAGCCGCGTCCGCAGGCACGAGCGGTTGTGGGAGTCGCTCAAGCGCAATCTCCAGCACCTCGTCAATCCAGCGTACCGGGTGAATGCGCAGTCCAGCCAGAACGTTCTCTGGAATTTCTTTCAGATCCCGCTCGTTGTCTTTAGGGATCAAGACAGTCTTGATCCCGCCACGCAATGCAGCCAGAAGTTTCTCCTTGAGACCGCCGATCGCGAGGACCTGTCCGCGCAGCGTGATCTCCCCTGTCATGGCCACATCAGCTCGTACAGGGATACCGCTGAGCACGGAGACGACCGCCGTGCACATACCGATTCCCGCACTTGGACCGTCCTTCGGTGTCGCCCCCTCAGGAACGTGAATGTGGAGGTCGAATTTCTCATGGAAATCCTTGGGTATACCCAGCACCTCGGCGCGACTTCTAACCACCGTCAGCGCTGCGGAAATAGATTCCTGCATCACGTCGCCAAGAGAGCCGGTCTTGATCTGGACTCCTTTGCCCGGCACGGCAACGGCTTCGATGTTGAGAAGCTCGCCACCGACCTGAGTCCACGCAAGACCCGTGACGATGCCGACCTGATTACTTTCCTCTGCAAGGCCATAGGTGAACTTGCGCACACCCGACAGGGCTTCAACTCGCGCCTCGTCGATTATCGGCAGAGGATTGGATACCTCTGCTGCCTTCGTTCGCCCTGGTCCCTTGCGCTTCCCGTCGTCCGACTTCGTCGCGTTTCCGCTCGCAAGACCCACTTCCCGCACCACCTTGCGCGCCAGTTTTGCGATAGCTCGTTCAAGCCCTCGAACGCCAGTCTCACGCGTGTAATACCGTATGAGATGAAGGATGGCAGCGTCGGTGATAGAGAACTCATCGGTTCTGAGACCGTTCAGCTGCAACTGCTTCGGTACCAGGTAACGCCGGGCAATATTGAGCTTCTCGTCTTCCGTGTACCCAGGCAGTCGGATGACTTCCATCCGATCCAGCAGCGCGGGAGGGATATTCATCGAATTCGAAGTGCAGACAAAGAACACGTCTGAGAGGTCGTAATCGACATCAAGATAGTGATCGTTGAACCCCTTGTTTTGTTCCGGATCCAGTACTTCAAGCAGCGCGCTCGCGGGATCACCGCGAAAATCCATACCCATTTTGTCGACTTCGTCGAGCAGAAAGAGCGGATTACGCACCCCCACCTTGGACATCTTCTGCACGACTTTCCCCGGAAGCGCACCGATATAGGTCCTTCTATGCCCCCGTATTTCCGCTTCATCGCGAACGCCGCCCAGAGCCATTCGCACGC
>JBMTYG010000045.1:0-20622 GCA_049454295.1 Pseudomonadales bacterium | reverse complement strand
CAGGGTTTCAGCGCCCGCTCGCCGTAGGTGATGAGTGTGACCCGATCGGAGCGGCCCGCGGCGCGCCGTAGCCGACGCTCATCCGGCAGACCCAACATAATCCAGTGCCGAATGCGACCGGTCTCATCTCGATCCCAGAGATCAGGTTCGTCTTCGCTCGAGAGTCCGCGCCCAAATTCCATCGCGTCCGTTGCGTGTAGTGCAAACGCGAGAACCCGAAGCATCAGGCGCGCTTCAGTTTCCGACGGATGCCGCGCGAGGGTCAGATCGTGCGCGGCGTAGTAGCCAAGGTCGACGTTGGCGACATCCAGGGCGCATCGATAGACGGTGCTGCGCAAGGCCATGATGAGCGCCGCGTCAGGTCATGCCGCCGGCGGCGACGGTCATGTGGGATTGTAGGTGAGTGCTGTCATTGAAACGCCGCACCATGATTCGTTCACCCAGCATGACGATATGGCTGATGGAGCCGTTGTCGGCGCCGTTAAAGGCAAAGGGCCGTGCCCCGGTTGCGTGCGCGAGAATGTGTCCAATTACGCCACCATGCACGACCGCGGCAACCAGCTGGTCCGGATGCGAGCGGTGGATACGCCCAAGCGCGCGCATGAGCCGCGCGTTGAGCGCCGCATGGGATTCAGCGCCGGGAATGACATCCCAACGTTCCTCTGCCTGCATTTGCAGATACACGGGGTCGTTGGCGTGCGCCTTCATACGCAGAACGCCGCCCTCCCAGGCACCGAGGTGCACCTCGACAAGATCGGGATCAACGATGGGCTGAAGCCCCAGATGCCGGGCCAAGGGTGCTGCGGTTTCGCTGGTTCTGCGCAGCGCGGAGACATAGATCGCCGCAATGGGCTGCAGCCGCAGTCGCTCGCCAACGTGAAGGGCCTGTTGCTGGCCCTCCGGATGCAGTTCCGGATCACCGCGTCCGTCCACGAGCGGAAAGGGGGCGTCTACCGTGGCTGCGCGAGACTCTCCGTGACGAATGAGCAGCACCTCGGTGGCTCCCGGTGGGCGGGCAAAGCGAGCTTGACGAAATTCCTGAACGGTCATCGCGTGCTTCCTGACAGGGTCCGTGATCGACTCGATCGACATGGCGTCGGTGCCATCGATGTCGGAGCGGATAAAGACATAAATTTCAATTGCTTAAGGATTAATTGGCAGCAGGGTCTCAGCTGACGCGAACCATGCGTTTGCCGAAATTCTCGCCGGCGAGCAGCCCGATGAGGCCGCCCGGCGCGCTCTCGAGGCCCTCCAGAATATCCTCTGCGACGATCAGTTGCCCCTGGTCCAGCCAGGCGGTCAGCTCGCGATCAGCCAGACTGACGAGTTCCGGTTCATCGCCCAGAATAAAGCCGCGCATGTTGAGGCGTTTGGTGACGATAAGGCCGGGAACGCCCCGGGGTCCGGGCGCTGGTTGCCCCGTGTCATACTGCGACACCACCCCGCAACAGATGATCCGCCCCCGGAGATTCATGCGGAACAGCACGGCTTCGAGCGTCGTGCCGCCCACATTGTCGAAGTAGAGATCGATACCCGCGGGACATTCGCGCTTCAACGCCGTGAACAGATTCTCGGCTTTGTAGTCGATCGCGGCATCAAACCCGAACTCGTCTACCAGCCGCGCGCACTTGGCAGCCCCACCGGCAATGCCGACGACGCGAGCGCCAGCAAGTTTTGCGATCTGGCCGGCGACAGACCCAGTCGCGCCCGCGGCGGCGGATACAACGACGGTCTCGCCCGCTTTCGGCTGACCCAGCGACGCCATGCCATAGTGGGCGGTGCGGCCGGTGACGCCGAGCACGCTGACGAGATGCGAAAGGGGCGCGCGAGGTTCGCGCCGGGTGAGGACCCGGCCCGGTTTTGTGAAGTATTGCTGCCAGCCGCCGTCGCACTCGACCAGATCGCCGGGCTTGAAGGTCGGATCCTGCGAGCTCACCACCTCCGCAAGAGTGAACCCGGCCATGACCTGCCCATTTTCAAGGGCGGATCGGTAGGTGGCGCCTTGCATCCAGGCGCGGTTGGCGGGATCGAGTGACAGGTAACGCGTTTTGCACAGCACCTCGCCGGCGCCAGGAACAGGCATGGGGGCCTCAACCACGCGAAAATGGGAGAGCGTCAGCCGATCCTTGGGCATCTCCTCAATCAGCACCTGGCGATTCATGGTCATCGTGATGTCTCCCCTAACCGAGCGTTCGATCATACCCGAGGCTTGGCGGTCGGGATCGCGTTCGTACAGCATCGAGCCTTGGTTTTAGAACGCGGCGATAACCGACGTTGTAAACTGGGCGACCGGCGCGAAACGGGAGAGACCGTGACCGAGCAGATTTTCATACCCACGCCGGCGACCATCACCGTGGATTGGCTCACCGAGCAGCTTCGACGAGCGGGTCATTTGGGCGCTCGGGTGGTGGGATTTCGCGCGTCCCGCATTGGCACGGGCCAAATTGGACTCTGCCAACGGCTTGAGCTGGATATCGAGGGAGCGCCGGATGCGCCGCGCACCCTGGTGGGCAAATTTCCGTCGGACGATGAGACCAGTCGCGCGACGGGAGTGGCTCTGCGCAACTACTTGAAGGAAGTCTCGTTCTATCGCGAGCTCAAGCATCGTCTCGATATCCGCACCCCGGTCTGTTATTTCGCCGAGATTCGTGGCGACGGGCCTGAGTTTGCGCTACTGCTCGAAGATCTTGCCCCGGCGCGCCAGGGTGACCAGCTGGCAGGTTGCAACGTGCACGTGGCCCGAGCTGCAGTGCTAGCACTGGTCGGCCTGCATGCCCCGAGCTGGTGCAACGACAGCTATCGTGGTGTGCCCTGGATTGGCGAGCCAGATGCGTCGGGACCTGAGCAGACGCGCGCGCTGTACCAATCGCTGCTGCCAGGGTTTCTGGATCGCTACGGTGCGCACCTCGCTGCTGACGAAGCAGACATCATCGGGGCCGTGGCCGAGTCGCCAGCGTGCCCGCTGTTTAGTCCTCTTCGCCAGCCCTGGTCGCTTGTGCATGTGGACTATCGGCTCGATAACTTGCTGATTGATCCAACCGAAACGGCGGTGGCGGTAGTGGACTGGCAGAGCATCACCCTCGGGCAGCCGCTCTCGGACGTCGCTTACTTTCTGGGCGCGGGGATGCTGCCGCCGCTGCGACGCGAGGCAGAGGCGGGCATTGTTCGGGCCTATCACGACGCTCTGTTGGCACGTGGCATTCTGGGCTACGACTGGCAGACCTGCTGGACAGACTATCGGCGCGGCGCCTTTGCTGGATTTGGGGTGACGGTGATTGCTTCCATGCTGGTGCAACAGACGGCGCGCGGGGATGACATGTTCATCGCCATGGCTCGGCGTCACAGCCGGCATGCGCTGGACCTGGGCGCCAGTGAGTTTCTGCATTGAGCAGGCGACGCCCTGCGGGGGTTAGCGCATGAGTGTGCTGCGGCTTGCGGGCGTTGATCTCGCCTATGGCCATTATCCGTTGCTGGCGGGCGTGGATCTTGTCCTTGAGCGCCGGGAGCGGGTGGCCTTGATTGGTCGAAATGGCGCGGGCAAATCGAGCCTGCTTCGTGTGTTGAGCGGCGAGATTCAGCCAGATGCGGGAGTGCGTTGGCTTGCGGAGGGGGCGCGCGTGGCCTATCTCCAGCAGGACGTGCCCGCGTCCGGTGACGCCACTGTGGCGTCGGTGATTGCGGAAGGATTGCCGCCGGAACTCGAGCCCTGGGACCGTGATCACCGTGTCGACGCGCTGGTGACGGCCATGGGTCTGCCAGGCGATCAGCTGCTCCTGGACTGTTCCGGCGGTATGCGCCGGCGCACGCTGCTTGCGCGGGCGCTGGTCGGTGAGCCAGATCTCCTGCTGCTCGACGAACCCACAAACCACCTCGACCTTGCGGCCATCGAGGCCTTGGAGGCCGCGCTTCGCGCCTACCGCGGCACGGTTGTGTTTGTCACTCACGACCGCGCCCTGATTGCTGCCCTGGCAGATCGAATCATCGAGCTCGATCGCGGCGCGCTCTCGAGTTACCCGGGCAGCTATGCAACTTATCTTGAGCGCAAGGCCGCTGCCCTCAAAGATGAAGCCCGAGCCAACGCCGAGTTCGATCGAGTGCTCGCACAAGAGGAAGCCTGGATCCGTCAGGGCATCGAGGCACGGCGCACCCGCAACGAAGGCCGCGTGCGTCGGCTGGAGCAGATGCGCGTCGCGCGGTCTACCCGAATCGATGTACGGGGAGACGTGCAGTTCACTCTGGATCGGGGCTCTCAGTCCGGGCTTCTTGTGGCTGAACTTGAGGGCGTGTCGTTCTCACGCGAGGCGCCGATCGTACGCGGCCTGTCGTTGCGCGTGCAGCGCGGCGATCGGATTGGCGTCATCGGTCCAAACGGATGCGGCAAGACGACGCTGTTGCGTCTCCTGTTAGGATCGCTCACCCCGGATGAGGGTCAGGTACGTTTGGGCACCCGTCTTGCCGTTGCCTATTTCGATCAGGAGCGTGATCAGCTGCGACTCGAGGAGTCCGTCCGCGACAATGTCGCGGAGGGCTCTGATGTGATCCAAATGGGTGATAAGTCCCGGCATATCATTGGATATCTTCAGGATTTCCTGTTTGATCCGGCGCGCGCGAATGCGCCGGTCAAGAGCCTATCGGGTGGGGAGCGAAATCGCCTGCTGCTCGCGCGCCTCTTCAGCAAACCGGCCAATGTGCTGGTGCTTGATGAACCGACCAACGACCTTGATGTCGAGACGCTCGAATTGCTGGAGGAACTCCTGGCGGATTATCAGGGCACCGTGCTGTTGGTGAGTCATGACCGCGCCTTTCTGGATGCGGTTGTCACGAGCACGCTGGTGTTCGAAGCGCCGGGGGACGTGCGTGAATACGTTGGCGGCTACTCGGACTGGGTGCGTCAACGGCTCGCCGCAAAGGTATCGCCAACGGTGGCGTCAGCACCTTCTCGTTCAGCGCAAGCGGGCGACGTGCGGACGGATCGGGCAACCCGTGTGCCCGCACGTCGCTTGTCCTACAAAGAAACACGCGAGCTCGCAGAATTGCCCGCACGTATTGAATCGCTCGAGTCGCGACAGCAAGTGCTGCAGCAGCAGGTGAGTGATCCGGCCTTCTATCGGGAGCCAGCCGCTCGAGTGGCGGAAGTCATGGCGGAGCTGGCCGCGTTGGATGAGGAAGTGACGACAGCCTACGCCCGTTGGGAGGTGCTTGAAACGGTCTCGGGCGGGTAGCGTTAAGGGGCGCTAGGCGCGCCCCCACGCGGTTGCTCCCATCGGCAACAGCGGTCTCATCGATGACCGCGGTCGGTCGAGGGCGCCAGCGGACTTACCAGAGGCCGTACTTCTGCACTTCGGCGCGTCCGACCACCATGTGGTGTACTTCGTCCGGACCGTCCGCGAAGCGGAGATGCCGCATGTCCGTGTAGAGCTCAGCCAGTGGCGTCCATTGCGACACCCCGGTGGCGCCATGAATCTGAATCGCGGCGTCGATGATTTGGCAGACCTTCTCCGGCACCATGGCCTTCACGGCGCTGACATAGACACGCGCTTCCTTATTGCCGAGCACGTCCATTGCCTTGGCCGCCTGCAGCACGGCGAGACGCATGGCGTTGATCTCGATGCGAGCTCGAGACACCACTTCGAGGTTTTTTCCGAGCTTGATCAACGGCTTGCCGAAGGCCTCGCGCGATGCCCCGCGGCGCACCAAGAGTTCAAGCGCCTTCTCAGCCTTGCCGATTGAGCGCATGCAGTGGTGAATCCGACCGGGTCCTAGGCGGACAAGAGAAATTTCGAATCCACGACCCTCGCCAAGGAGGATGTTTTCCTTCGGCACTCGCACGTTCGTGAAGCGCAGATGCATGTGACCGCGGGGCGCATGGTCGTGCCCAAAGACGTGCATGGGTCCGAGAATCTCGACACCGGGCCAGGGCAACGGAACGAGAATCTGCGACTGCTGCCGGCTGGGCGCCGCTGTCGGATCGGTTTTGACCATGACAATCATGATCTTGCAGCGGGGATCTCCAGCGCCTGAGATGTAGTATTTCTCGCCGTTGATCACCCATTCGTCGCCGTCGAGCACCGCGCTCGTGGAAATGTTCTTGGCGTCCGATGAGGGCAGACCAGGCTCAGTCATCACATAGGCGGAGCGAATCTCCCCGTTGAGCAGAGGCTTCAACCACTGCTCTTTCTGTGCCTCGGTGCCCACGCGCTCAAGGACCTCCATGTTGCCAGTGTCCGGCGCGCTGCAGTTGAGCGATTCCGACGCGAGCGGCGACTTGCCAAGTTCCGCCGCAATGTAGGCGTAGTCGAGGTTGCTTAGGCCCTCGCCAGTCTCTGCATTGGGCAGGAAGAAGTTCCAGAGGCCGGCTGCTTTGGCCTTGTTCTTAGCGCCTTCGAGCAGTTCGAGTTGGCGCGGATGCCACGACCAGCGATCGGTCTTCTGTTCATCGAGCTCGAAGAATTCTTCGGTGATTGGGTCGACGTTCTCGGCGATGTGCTTTTTCACGGCGTCCATCAGAGGTTCTGCCTCTGCGGACATCGCTAGATTGAAGAGATCCTTGTCGAGATCAGTCATGCGTGCTCCCCCGGCTGTCAGCGTGATGTCAGGCGAGAGTTTCGCATGAGGGCGCGCTGGATGACACTACGGGCGATGCGTCTCAGCGGGGTGCCGGGTCCCCGGCAGCGGTGGATCAGCGGGTGGCCCGGCAAAGCACTGAGCGATAGCCATCCATTGCTGAGCCACAGCGCCGTTGACCACAAGCGCGGTGTCCGCAATGTTCCGAACCTGGGTGACGACCTGGCAAAACTCGACGGCGCTACCCTGGACGCTGTCCTCGAGCTGCCCTTCGTTCCAGATCCATCGGGCACCGGACGGAGCAATCAGCTCGACGCGCGGGGGCTGCCCCGGCGGTTCGACACCCCGGTTCGCAAATGTCCAGCCGAAGGTTCGGACGCCGATGGTCGCCACGTTGTACAGCCGGTCAGACGCGGGTCGGTCGCCACCAAAAAGGTCCCAGATCTCCCACCCATGCGCCCACGTTTCCATTTGGCGCGCGGTCGTGAACATACGCGGCTTCATGCTTGGCCCGGCCCAGGGCAAACGCTGTGCCGGGTCGGTGGCAGCCAGCTGATCGCAGAGGTCCTGCAACAGCAGCTGCCAACGCGAGAGGAGTTCGGGTCCAGAGATATCACCCAGCCATCGGCGCGCAAACGCTGCCATGGGAACGCGCGCGTCGCGCATCGAATGCATTAGGGCGCGAAAGGGCGCCTCACCCTGGAGGCTGGTGATGCCCATGTGATCAGAGAGATGCAGGTGCGCGACGACGTCCCAGACCGTCCATTGTTTGAAGGTCGTACGAAGGGACCACTCGGCGGTGTTCAGGTCGGCCAGTTTGGCGGCGAGTTCTGCGCCCTCCGCTCGCAGGTCGGCGACCTGCTGTGTCAGCGCCGCGTATTCATCCGTCTGGACCGCTGAGGACAAGGAGAGACTCCCGATATGAGGTGACGACGGAAAACCAAGACGCCGAGGTGAGCGTCTCGGTACTGAGGAGGGAGAATCAGCAGTTAGGGACGGCGCGAGCGCCGCCCCTACAGGGGGCTTACCAGCGACGACCGCCGCCGTCGCGGCCGCCGCCATCACGGCCGCCGCCACCACCACCGCCGCCGCCCGGACGACGGGGCTGGCTGGTCGCTTCATTCACACGCAGAGCGCGGGATTGAATCTGGTAGCCGTTGAGTTCGGCGATCGCCTTCTGACCATCGGCCTGAGCCATTTCTACGAAGCCAAAGCCCCGTGAACGACCCGTTTCGCGGTCCATGATGACAGAAGCGGAGATGACCGGTCCGACGCGCGAGAACATGCTCTCGAGGTCTGCATCGGTGGTGCTCCAGGGCAGATTGCCCACGTAGATCTTCATTACAGTTTTTCTCTCTATTGAGTTCAGGTCAGACGCTGGTTGAGGCGTCTTGCAGGTTGCGCGAATCCCTCTACACAATCAGTCCGCCCAGCGACCGCTGCGCCAGCTTGGATCGTTGACCGACCATAAGCTTGCGTCGCCGACGCTGTCAGAGAAAAACTCGAAGGAAGATCAGAGCAGGGGAGAACCATCGCCACGTCAGTATAGGTCAGGATGTTTCGCAAAAGAAAGGGGTTTTTTGGGTGCTCGCTCACGATGGCGTGATCTGGGGCCTCAGGACGTCGCCGCGCCCTGCCCGACAACCTGAGATCCGGTCCAAAGAATGCGTTCATCGATCTCGCGAATGTCTCGGACGCCACAGAACGCCATGCTGAGATCGAGTTCGTTGCGAATGATCTCAAGCGCTTTAGTCACGCCCGCAGCGCCCATCGCGCCCAGTCCGTGTAAGAAAGCGCGGCCGATCATCGTAGCCGTGGCGCCTGAGGCCAGCGCGCGCAGCACGTCTTGCCCTGATCGGATGCCACCATCCATCCAGACCTCCATGCGACCATTCACCGCACGGGCGATCTCCGGCAACACGTCGATGGTGGCGGGCGCACCGTCCAGCTGGCGACCACCGTGGTTCGACACGATGAGCGCCTGCGCACCGGAATCCGCCGCCCGTCGCGCATCCTCGGGATCCATGATCCCTTTGAGGATCAGCGGGCCCTTCCATAGCGAACGAATCCAGGCAACGTCGCTCCAATCAAGCGTGGGATCGAGCTGAGACTGCGACCACTGCGCGAGAGAGGTGAGGTTCTCCGCCCCCGGCACGTGTCCCACGACGTTGCCGAATCCGTGCCGTCGGGTGCCGAGCATGCGCAGGCACCACGCGGGTCGGCGCCCAAGATCAAGCAGCGTTTTCAGGTTGAACCGCGGAGGCGTTGCGAGTCCGTTGTGAATGTCCTTGTGGCGTTGCCCCATGATCTGCAGATCGAGGGTCAGCACCAGCGCTGAGCAACCAGCCGCCTGGGCGCGACCGATGAGACGTTCGATGTAATCGCGGTCGCGCATCACATAGAGCTGGAACCAGAAGGGCTGGGTCGTATGAGCGGCCACGTCCTCTATGGAGCAGATGCTCATGGTGGACAGCGTGAACGGAACGCCAAACGCTTCAGCCGCTTGTGCGGCTTTTATCTCACCGTCGGGATACTGCATGCCGGTCAGCCCGGTTGGAGCCAGGGCGACGGGCATGCTTACCGGCTGACCCACCATGTGGGCGGCGAGGGACCGGGCGCTGATATCAACGGCAACGCGTTGGCGGAAGCGGATGCGAGCGAGTGCGTTCTGATTATCGCGATAGGTCGACTCGGTCCATGAGCCGGAGTCGCAGTAGTCGTAGAACATTCTCGGCACGCGCCGCCGGTGCAGTTGCCGAAGATCCTCGATGGTCGTGACGACGGTCACGTATCGTTCTCAGTGAAATACGTCGTCGCTGGCCCGCGGGATGGGTCCGGTTTCATCTTCGGCACGGTGGTTGACCGTGTCGGCATTGGCGCGCTTGAATGCCGCATCGACCGTTTCACGAATGCACGCGGCACAAAACCCTGACGAGATGAGGTCTTCGACCAGATAGCCGATAACGTCGTAGGCGTTCAGCGTGCCTTCGTTGGACTCATTGAAGCGCCAGAGCACGTCTTCGATTGTCTGCAACGCGGCGTCGCAGCGCAGATCATCACGCTGCTGCTTTTGCTCTTCTTCGTCCATGGGCTGGGCTTGACCTCGATCCAGAAAATTGAGTGTAGCTGTTCCCTGCGGATTCACGCGACCGGCCGCAGCAGGCCGCGTGAGCTCGGCGGGCGTCAGCGCGGCTGCATCCTGATACCGCCGTCCATGCGAACACACTCGCCGTTCATGTACTCGTTTTCGATCAACATGATGGCGACGTGGGCAATCTCCTCGGGACGGCCAAGGCGTTTCGGGTACAGCACCTGGGCCGATAGCGCATCGATGACGTTCTGCGGCGCGCCCTGGAACAGCGGGGTATGGATCAGGCCCGGTACTATCGTGTTGCAGCGGACGCCGATGCTCGACAGGTCGCGAGCGATTGGCAGGGTCATGCCGACGATGCCGCCCTTGGAAGCACTGTAGGCCGCTTGTCCGATCTGGCCTTCGTAGGCAGCGACTGAGGCGGTGTTGATGATGCAGCCACGACCGCCGTATTCATTGAACGGCTCGTTTTTCTGCATCTCGTTGGCACAGAGGCGTAGCACGTTGAAGGAACCGATCAGGTTCACGTCTATGATCAGTTTGAACTTATCGAGCGGGAACGGACCGTCTTTACCAACCGTTTTGATGGCATTGCCGATTCCTGCGAAGTTGCAGCAGACATGAATGCTGCCGAACTTGGCCATGGTGGCGGCCACGCCTGCCTGAACCGACTCTTCGCTCGTGACGTTCACTTGGGTGAACAGCGCTTTGTCCGCGCCAAGCTCCTGCACCAGTGCTGTGCCCTTGTCTTCCTGCAGGTCGAAGATCGAGACCCGCGCGCCCTTGCTGACCAAAAGGCGCGCGGTAGCGGCGCCGAGACCCGATGCGCCGCCAGTGATGACGGCAACTTTGCCTTGGATATCCATGGAAATGCTTCCGGTCGACTGAAAGAGGGGCGCGAGTATACACGGCGTTGACGCTTGGGCGTCGATCCCGGAGCATCGGGTAGGCAGCGAGGCGGCAGGATGTGGCACGGCAGGCAGCGTGCGCGTCGATCGGGAGCGAAAGGGGGCTTTTATGCAGGAAGGGCAGGATGGTAGGGGCGCGTTGGTCGATGACCGAGCGCCGAATGAAGGGGCTGCTAACTGGTCTGTCACACGACTTGCCGCGGCACTCGGGGCCGAGGTTCGCGGGCTAGCGTTGAGCCGGCTGGATGACGCGGCGGTAGAAGACATTCGCGCGCTGCTGCGCGAACACCACGTGCTGTTCTTCCCAGAGCAACATCTCTCGGTTGATGATCACGTGGCGTTCGGCCGCCGTTTCGGCCCGCTTGAAGCGCATCCCAATTTGAAGAATCCGTTCACGCCGCACACGTCGCTCTTCGAGCTGGCCGCTACTCACGGGGGGGTGGCGGATGAATGGCACACGGATCTCACTTTTCGCCCGGATCCGTCAGTGCTGTCGATCCTGCAGATGAAAAAATGCCCGCCGGTGGGCGGCGACACGATGTGGGCCAGTCTGCACGCGGCCTATGACGAGCTCTCCGAGCCGATGCAATCCCTGTGTGACGGGCTGACCGCGCTGCACGATGCGACACCGCATAATCACCCTGAGCAGATGACGATTCATCCCGTCGTTCGCGTGCATCCGGAGACGGGTCGAAAAGCGCTCTATGTGAATGAGCACTTCACTCGGCGCCTGGTCGAGCTGAACGCGGGGGAGAGCCGTGTGCTGCTCGACTACCTGACCCATTGGGTCACGCAACCGCGCTTCACGGTGCGCTATCGCTGGACCGAAGGCACCGTAGCTATCTGGGACAATCGCTGCACCCAGCACTTTGTGCTCAATGATTTTGTGGGCGAGCGCATCATTCACCGGGTGACGGTGATGGGTGACCATCCGCAGGGTTTGCCGCCCCGATGGGCGCCGTGGGTGCGGCCGGGGCGGTTGTCCGCCACCAGTCGCCACGATCGGCAGTTGGCGTTGCACCTGCGCGCCCAGGGCGCGCAGGTGCAGCCAGAGTCCGACTAGTCAGCCACCCACTGCGACAGCAGTGCGTGGAAGTGGCGCAGCTTGGTTTCCTGGTAGCGGGCGAACACCACCTCCGGGAAGGGGGCGGCTTCGAGACCCCGCTGAACGTTCGGCAAATTGAAGGTGTCTTGCGTGAACACCTTGGCGAGTAGCCCAAGTTCCGCCGCATCCGTCCAGGGTTGATCTTCGCTGAGCAGATGCAGTGGCGCGGGTTCCGGACGCTCCCCCTTGAAGGGGCTCAGGTAATAGCATTCCATCAGCGACTTGTCGTGTCGGTTCTGCCACGGGCGGAACCGATAGACAATCCGGTTGTAGCCTCCCCACGGATGAAAGTTCGGGAACAGCGTGTAGTAAATGCTGTCCGAGAGCTCTGCGTCGGAGATCTCACGATCCGTGCCGATGATGGCTTGCAGATTTGCCCGGGCCCCGGCGGCCATCATGGACCGAGCGCGCATGCCCTCTGGCACTTGCGGTGCCGGTGGGTCGTCGAGGTGCCGCATCATCACTGCTTCTAGCAGCTCCTGTTCCGCCGGCTGGCGCCGCAGGTGGGGGCTTGGCGTGGCATTAGGCGTGATGGCTCGGGACACGTTACCCCAGACATCGTAGGCGGAGTTTTCGTCCCCCGTGCCGGTCAGGATCTGCGGGTGCGTGGTGATCACGTGGAAGGCTTCCATGAACGCTTCCTGGCACAGCTTCCAGTTGCAATTCATGATCTTGCCCACGTGGGCTTCGACGTAACGGTTTTCTGGTTGCCACGGCGCAAAGTGCGCGGGCAGGTCCCCCATGAACTCGAGCAGCGGCGCGGCGTTCATGTCCATGTTGATGAACACCCAGCCGCCCCAGGTCTCTGCTCGGCAGGGAACAAGGTCGAAATCGTCCTGGTTAATGTGCGGGAAGTCCCACTCGGAAGTCACCCCCCGCAGGCTGCCGTCCAGATTCCAGCTAAAGCCGTGGAACGCACAGATGAAGCTGGCTGCGTGCCCCTCGAAGTCACACAGTCTGCGACCGCGGTGGCGGCAGACATTGTGGTGTGCCTTGATGCCTTGCGCCGTTCTGACCACGAGGATGCTGTAGGGACCGACCTCGTAAACGGAGTAATCGCCGACCTTGGGAATTTCTTCCTCACGGCACGCCATTTGCCAAACTCTGGGCCATAGGCGTTTAACCTCGAGATCGTGGAACTCGCGCGTCGTATAGCGGGTAACGGGTACTGAGGTCGGACCTTCTCGGTAGGGGTTTTCGAGCGCGAGCGCGTGCCGGTCGGGCACTGCGTCACTGGCGACAAGCTCGGTGTAGCGGATGCCCCCCGACCGTGCGGCGTAGGCTGGATTCGCTGCCATGATGTTCGTTCCTCCCCTGTCAGCGGTTGCGGCGAATGTTGTGTTCTATCGGCAGCTGCGGTCCGGCGAGCCAGAGCAGCATGTGTGGATCGGCGAATCGGAGATCACCGCTTTGGAAGCGGCCGGTGTAATCGAACGTGCCGCGCAGACCATTATTGTCGACGTCGACAAGTCCATCCTCGCGCAGGGTGTAGGTTGCGCCGGACAGCGGATGACGCAGGACAGGCATCGAATGTCTCCCCAGGACTTAACCTTCAATGATGCATGTTGCACCTGAGCATAACCGGAAGGCGCGCGGCGCACCATTCGGTCAGGCCTGGTCATCATCGCCCCGGGTTATCGCCCCTAGGAAAATGTGTGCATTGCATATATCGTGAGCAAAAATAAGGGCCGTCGGGCGGATCGGCCGCAACCAGGCGCACTGAGGGAGAACTCCTATGGCAAAGATAACCTTTATCGAACACAACGGTACGCCGCACACGGTGGACGCCGAGAACGGGCTGTCGCTGATGCGGGCTGCGATCGACAACCTCGTGCCCGGCATCGACGCGGATTGCGGGGGAGAGTGCTCCTGCGCCACGTGTCACGTGTACGTGGATGAAGCCTGGATGTCTCGGGTGGGGCAGCCGGGCGACCGCGAGGAGTCCATGCTCGATCTGAACCCGGAGCGGGGCTCGAACTCGCGTCTGTCATGCCAGATAGCGGTGAGCGAAGCGCTCGACGGGCTGGTGGTACGAGTGCCCGAATTCCAGATGTGATCATCGCGCCGCGCTTGGCGCGGCTCTGCCGGAGAAAACCATGAGCGAAGCCCTTGCGTTACCAGAAGCAGAACTGCAGCTTGATCCTTACGCTTATCCGATCGAGGCGCTGCACCCCGCCCAGCCGGGACTCTTTCGGCGCGATGCACATCTTCCGCTCCTGAAGCGGCTGCGCGAAGAGGATCCGGTCCATTTCACGGCAGAGAGTGAGTTCGGGCCTTACTGGTCGGTCACTCGGTATGACGATATCAAGTACGTCGACATGCACCATGAGATCTTCTCGTCCGAGGGCGGTATCACCGTGGGTGACCAGGACGAGGACTTTCAGCTGCCTATGTTCATTGCGATGGACCCGCCGAAGCATGACGTTCAGCGCAAGGTCGTCGCGCCGGTAGCGGGTCCGCGCAACCTTGCCGCACTCGAAGGCACGATCCGGGAACGGGTGGCGATGATCCTGGATGGGCTACCGGTTGGCGAAACCTTCAACTGGGTGGATCGCGTTTCCATCGAGCTCACCACGCAGATGCTAGCGACGCTGTTCGACTTCCCGTTCCACGATCGTGCAAAGCTCACGCGTTGGTCCGATGTGGCCACCGCGCAGCCGGGGACCGGCATCATCGAGACCGAGGACCAGCGTCGCGCCGAGCTGATCGAGTGCCTGACCTATTTCACAGAACTGTGGCACCAGCGTGCGGCGCTGCCTGAGCCCGGTAACGATCTGATCTCCATGTTGGCGCACAGCCCAGCCACCCGGGACATGATCAACCGCCCCATGGAGTATCTGGGTAATCTGATTCTGCTGATCGTGGGCGGTAATGACACCACGCGTAACTCTCTCTCCGGTGGCGTTTTGGCGCTTAATCAGCATCCGGCGGAGTACGACAAACTCCGCGCCAATCCTGCGCTCATCCCCAACATGGTGGCGGAGATCATCCGCTGGCAGACGCCGCTCGCACACATGCGTCGACGCGCGCTGGTGGACACGGAATTGCGCGGCAAGACGATCAAGGCGGGCGACAAGATTGTGATGTGGTACGTCTCGGGGAACCGCGACCCGCAGATGTTCGAATCGCCCGATGACTTCATCATCGACCGTCCGAATGCGCGCAGTCACATGAGCTTTGGCTTCGGTATCCATCGCTGCATGGGCAATCGTGTCGGCGAGATGCAGTTGCGCATCGCTTGGGAAGAAATTCTCAAGCGGTTCCACAAAGTCGAAGTGGTGGGTGAGCCGGTGCGCACCTACTCCTCCTTTGTGAAAGGCTATCTCGAGCTGCCGGTGCGGCTGATCGCAAAATGACGGCTGCGCCCGGCGGCTGATCGGCTAGAGTAGAGCCCTCACAGCGTGGGGGCTGAACATGTCTGCCAATACCTTTCCATCCGACCTGCTCGCGGGGCAGGTCGCCATCGTGACCGCGGCTGGGCGCGGCATCGGTCAAGGCATCGCGCTTGCGCTTGGCCGAGCGGGTGCTAGCGTCGTAGTCAATTCCTGGGGTCGGGAGACGACCGCGGCAACCGTGTCCGCCATTGAAGCGGCGGGTGGGCGGGCACTGGGTTTTCCCGGCGACATCACCGCGCCGGACGTCATGCTCGCGGCGGTCGACGCCGCCACATCCCATTTCGGCCGACTCGATATTCTTGTCAATAACGTGGGCGCCGCGCCCAAAACGAGTTCGGCGCCGGAGGCGGGGCCACTGGGGCCTACGGCAGCATTGTGGGATGCGCTTTACGGACAGAATCTGCGGCCGGTGGTGTTGATGACCGAAGCCGTGCTGCCCGTATTCAAGGGCCAGGGCAGCGGCAAGATCGTGAACATCACGTCGATTGCGGGGCGTAATTCGCTGTCGAAGCGCATGCTTGAGGGCTTTGTACACCCTTCCTACAACGCCATGAAGGCGGCGCTGGTCAGCTTCACTCAGACCATGGCCGAACTACTCGGGCCACATAACATCAATGTGAACGCTGTGGCGCCAGGTATCGTCTGGACAGACGCCTGGCGGCAGAACGCCGAGCGTGCCGTTGCGATGATTCCGGAGTTCCAGGGTATGGATCCGCGCGCGTGGTTCGAGGGGATCGCCCGCGGCGATTATCCGCAAATCTTCGATCGAACGCCGCTTAGGCGTGAGCAGACCGTGGCCGATATCGGCAACGCGGTCGTGTTCCTGGTCTCTGACAATGCGCTGAACATGACCGGGCAAACGCTCATGGTCGATGGCGGCATGGTTAAAATCTGAGGACTGTTCTATGCAAGACATTGTTCCTGCTGAACTGCGCGATCCGCGTATCGAGACGACCTTTATCGAGGCCAACGGGCTGCGTTTCGAGGTCGATACCTGCGGCACGGGTGACCGCCTTGCGCTATGCCTGCACGGTTTCCCGGAGCATAGTTTTTCCTGGCGCTTTCAACTCCCTGTGCTCGCGGATCTCGGGTATCGCGCTTGGGCGCCCAATCTGCGCGGTTATGGCCGTTCCTCCCGACCGGAAGGCGTCGAGGCCTATAGCCTCGAATGCCTCATGGACGACGTGGCTGGACTGATCGATGCCTCGGGTTGTCAGGAAGTCGTGCTGCTTGCGCATGATTGGGGCGCGGTGATTGCTTGGCATTTTGCGATGCGGCAGAAGCGCCCGCTCTCGCACCTGATCATTTGCAACGTGCCGCACCCGGGACCTGCGCGAAAGGCGCTGCGCAAGGGAATCGCCCAGCTGCGAAAGTCTTGGTACATCTTCTTCTTCCAGATTCCCGGTGTGCCCGAATGGCTGCTCGGCCAAGCCGGCGCGAAAGCCGTGGGTCAAGCCTTTCGTGGCTCAGCGATCGATAAGTCGCGGTTCCCGGACGGCGTACTTGACGTCTACCGACGTAACGCAGCGGAGCCCGGTGCTCTGACTGCGATGATCAACTACTATCGCGCGCTGGTTCGCGGCGGCGGAGCGCGGCGCCAGCAACAGGAAGGCTGGCCCGTGATCAACACGCCCACGCTGATGGTGTGGGGTGAAGAAGACGTAGCGCTCACAAAGGAGACCACGTACGGCACAGAGGAATGGGTGAACGACCTCACCATCCGCTACCTGCCACGAGTCTCACACTGGGTACAACAGGAAGCGCCGGAAGCGGTCAACGCCATGATCAGCGCTTTCTTAACCGGACAGCCGGTGCCGGAAATGCGCTGGCAGATGACGCTTGAGGAGTCGGGTTCATGAGTGAAGGGCTGCTGGTCGCAAAGGACCGGGTGATCACTGTTCGCTATGCAATTCGCGGAGCGGACGGTACGGAGGTGGAATCGAATCGCGAGGGTGAACCGTTCGTGTCGCTCCACGGTCACGGCTCACTGTTGCCCGCCATCGAAACGGCGCTGGAAGGGAAGGCAAGTGGAGAACGGCTGAATCTCACCCTCACCCCTGACCAGGCCTTCGGCGAACATCGGGCAGACTTTACCCAGCGAATTTCGAAGAAGTATCTGCCGAACCCTAACCGGCTCAAACCGGGCGAACAGACAACGCTCCAGACCCGCGAGGGTCCTCGGACCGGCACCGTCATCAAGGTGGGGGGCAAGGTGGTGGATATCGATCTGAATCATCCGCTTGCCGGTCAGACCCTCGAGTTCGATATCGAATTGGTCAGCGTGCGTGAGGCGACTGCGGAAGAACTTGCGCATGGACATGCTCACGGGCCTGGTGGGCACCATCATTGATTGAACCAGAGCAGAGCGCGGGTTGATGGCCAGGGGGGATAAGCCGATGAACGCAAACGAGAGCAATCCGCGGGGACCGCTGACCGGCAAGGTGGCGCTGATCACCGGTGGCACGAGCGGGATTGGGGAAGCGACCGCCGAACGTTTTGTCGCAGCGGGTGCGCAGGTCGTGCTCGCGGGACGCTCGCAGGACAAGGGCGCTGCTGTGGCCGCCCGCCTGGGCGCCGCCGCTGTGTATTGCCCGATGGATGTGATGGAAGAAGGGGACATTGCGGCTGCGGTCAAGCTGACCGTCGACCGCTTCGGCGGCCTCGATATTCTGTTTAACAATGCCGGTGGTCCCACCACCGGTTCGCTGACGACCTTCACTGGCGAGCAGATCGATTACGGCGTGCATCTCTTGCTCTCAAGCGTCATCTTCGGCACCAAGCACGCGGTTCCGGTGATGGAAGAACGAGGCGGTGGCTCGATCATCAACTGTTCAAGTATCGCGGGCATTCGTTACAACCAGGGCAATATCCTGTACTCCGTGCTGAAAGCAGCAGTCACGCATTACACGCGGTTGGCGGCGGTGGAGCTGGGGCCGAAGCAGATCCGTGTTAACGCGATCTCTCCGGGCGCTATCGCGACGCCGATTTTCTGGGGTGGGTCGGCGCGGGCTAACACGCTTGCTGCTGACGACAACGCGCGCAAGCTTGAAAAGCTGAAGGCGAATCTGGCGCGCGCGACACCTTTGCCGCGCGCCGGACTGGCGGACGATATCGCCGAGGCGGCGCTCTACCTCGCTTCTGATGCCGGCAGCTATGTGAACGGCCACGATTTGGTTGTTGACGGTGGTCGCACGCAGTTGTTCCGTGAGTAACCCCGGCTCGAGTCGCCGCAAGAACTAGGAGCGCAGGAAATCCAGGATTCGAGTGGTCTGACCGATGACCTGGTGTCCCACGTCTGCGAGCACGTGTACAGCGACGCGCCGCGCCGCTGTTGTCAGCCGCGCGACCGTCTCCTGCGCATCCAGCATGGGGTCTTCTGCACCAACGATGAGCAGCACAGGTATGTCGATCTGAGCGAGCGCCGTGTCCGGAAAAACGGGCAGGGCGTCGGTTCGATAGTGGTAGTACCGGCTGATCAGCGTCGTGAATGCGTCGACTCGGGCAAGATTCTCTGTGTCCATCGGCGGTCGGGGGCCCAACATGCGCTGCATGGCGCGCCGCTTCCCCCAGTCGCCCGCAAGCATCAACGGCAGAACGGTGAACAAGAGCGCAAATGTGCTCAGCCGCGCCCTGCCGATTCCTCCAGGCGCGAGCAAAACCAGCTGTGTCACGCGCGTCGGCCGCCGGATCGCATAGTCGGTCGCAAGCCAGCCGCCCAGGGATAGTCCAATGAATGCCGCGTGCCTGACGCCCAACCCCGCCAAGACGTCGTCCAGCCACGCGGCGTAGCCATCGGACGCGTAGGGTAGGTGGGTGGCGGCGCTGAAGCCGGGATGCCCGATCACATCGACAGCCAGAACGCGGAACGCCTTAGCCCAGGCTCCGACGTCGCCCATCCAGGTCAGGCTGTTGAGACCGCTGCCATGGAGTAGAACCAGCGGTGGTGCATGCTCTGGACCGCTTTCGATCACGAAGGTGTTGCCGGCGCAGGTCTCGATGCTGTGCTCGCGTTTTGCGACCGGCCAGGATTCGAGGAAGGCGCGGTACTCGGCCTCGACCGCCCGTTGTCCCGCGGCGGAGCGGTAGATCGGGCGTGTAGTCACCTGGGTGCCTGCGCCAGCTGTAGATCAATCAGTCCCAGAATCTGGGCGACGGTAGCTGGGTCACCCGAGATCGTGACGCGTATGCTGGCGCGCTCGGGTTCATCCCGTACGGTCAGGTCGAGGGGCGCGGCATCGCTGGATCGCCCTCGAGTCGCGCCGAGAAGCAGGTTCGTAAGACGTTGTGCTAGATCCTCCGGCACGGCGTCGATGTCCACAATCGAAGTCACCCGAACGTATCGTTCTCGGCGCGCCGGTGCGCGCGCCGTGCGTCCGAGCAGCGTGTCGAGATCACCCGATTCGACGCGATAGCGGCGACCGACACGGGTTGCTGGCAAGCGACCTTCGTGTATCCAATTGCGGATGGTGCGGACATGCATACCGAGCCGTTCTGCGACCTGTTCGATGGACAACAACATGACTTGGGTGTTCGGCTTTATCTTAAATAGCCTTATATTCCAAAAAATATGGAAAATAAAGATAAAACGATAGCGCCGCTACTCGCTTGCGCGTTGAATACCGCTGATCGTGGGTGTAGCTTGGCGGCGCAATCAGCACGCTTAAGCGCCCGCCAACAACTGCGTCTGAAGACCCCAACATGCGTAATCCGCCCAAAGTCGCGCAGAGCGAGCCGAGAAGCCCGCATATCATTGATCAGTTGATCGAGGAACGGGCGACGGGTCTGATGCGGCACCCGCGTGTCTGGCGCGCCGTGCAGCGCTGGCTGTATCCCCGGCTCGGTCACGCGGACGCGGTTGCGATTGTTGATCGTCTCGGCGGTGCCTCAGGGCGCGAGGTCTTCGATTGGCTATCGCAGCGCTTGGCGATGCAGGTGAGCGCGACTGGACTGGAGCATGTGCCCGCAGCCGGTCGCGCGGTGGTGGTTGCCAATCATCCGTCCGGAATTGCGGATGGAATTGCGGTCTGGGATACCCTGCGCCGGGTCCGGCAGGACGTCGTCTTTCTGGCCAACCGCGACGCGGTGCGTGCGTTACCGCGCCTTGCCGAAATTATCATTCCCGTCGAGTGGCGGCCGGATCGGCGGGATCACGGGCGCAATCGGGAAACCGTCCGGGCACTGGCGGCGGCTTTTCGGGAAGAGCGGCTGGTGGTCATCTTTCCATCGGGCCGACTGGCACGACCCACGCCGCGGGGGCTGGTCGAGCGCCCCTGGATGTCGGCGGGGATCGCGATGGCATTGCGCTACGGTTGCCCAATTGTTCCCATGCACCTGCGGGGACGAAATTCAGCGCTGTTCTACCTGCTTTGGTTTCTCAACACGGAACTGAAGGATATGACCCTGTTTCGAGAACTGCTGAACAAGGGCGGCGCACGTTATGAGCTGACGATTGCGCAACCGGTTGCGCCCCGAGGTGAAGCGGAGGCGCTCACACTGGCGCTTAAGGATTTCGTGATCCGGGCGATGCCGCGCGGCGCGCGGCAGTTCAACCCGGATGCG
>JBMTYG010000044.1:0-20670 GCA_049454295.1 Pseudomonadales bacterium | reverse complement strand
TCAAGTCTCGGATCGCCGCTAAAGCACGCAGGGAGCGATCAAGCCCCTTAGTCGCAAACCCGGAGCCCAGCGCAAGAAGTACGCAGGTTTCGTTATCAAGCGCGAACTCACGGCGAAATTCCGCTCTTTGGCTATCGGCATCCAGCGGCCTGACACGGTCTGACGACAAAGGCGGCGGGATCCTGCGGAATCGGCTCGCTGGCGTACCATAGCAATCACGGTAATCGCGTTCCTGTGCAGGCGTGAGCGTCAAAATCCGTGAAGCCCCCTCCGGACCAAAAACCGCTGCTTCGAGCCCCAGATAGGCTCTGAAACGGGGCAACCAGCGCAGCCAGACAGCCGAAGGCCGCCGCAAACGAAGCGCGAAACAGGGATCTGCCGCGTAGTAAATGTCGAGACCCGGAATTCGATTGAACCCGATCACACAATCTACCGGGCTCGTCGCTAAAACTGCCGCCACCCGGTCAGCGAACGACCAGACTCGAGCGTGATTCGTGACTCCAATCAAGGGATATTCTGTGATGACGAAGCCTTCGGGACGCGCACCCTCCCAGCGAAGCGTGTGCACCTCGACCCGATGCCCCCTCGCTTGACACGCTTTGGCAATGCGCAAGAAATCCCGCTGTAAGCCGCCAAAGGGAAAGTAACGAAGTAGAACGAACGCGAGCCGAAGTGACTGCGCGTCATGACCACCGTGAACTTCGCTGCCGGCCACGTTTGCAATTAAACCTGTCATCGTACGGCCGCCTCCGCGGCGGCCCAAACGCGCGCCGGGGTGAGACGGGTCGCACAAATCGGTGCAATATCGATCGCGTGATCCGCAACCCGCGGACCTCGATAGCCGCACGCCCGAGAACCACACGGAGCACACGGAAAATCAGTCCGCAGCATCTGCGCACGTGGGCCGAGGCACCCGGTTCGTTCGGCGTCCGTGCTCAGGTACAGACCGACCGTGGGCACACCCAGCGCCGCGCTCGCGTGCAGCAATCCCGAATCCACACCGATCACGAGATCCGCCCCAGCCAGATCATCAAGGAGCGCTGCAAGCGGCACGCGCGGCCAGGCGGTCGCATGAGAGGCGGACGCAATCCGCTCCGCGCGCGCGGCTTCGTCGGCCGTTCCGGCGGGCAGCGCCACCTCGAACCCCGCGTCTCGCGCGCGCCATGCAAGCTCGCACCAGTAAGACTCCGGCCACTGTTTACTCGCCCAGGTAGTGCCGTGGAGCAGAAGACAGAGCGGCTTTAAACCCAACTCGCGACGACGATGGCTCGCTGCCGCGCTGATCCCAAAATCGAGCGGCGCGTCCGACTGCGGCAATGCATATTGAAGAGCACCGGCAAACAACGCGCGTTGCCGGGCGATCGCATGCGCCTCACGGGGCACAAAGATGCGATGCCGTACCGCGAGCGCGGCGAGGGACTCACGCGCGCTCTGCCAATCGAAACCCGCGCGCGCCCCGCTCTGCGCAGCGGCGCTCACCACCGCGCTTTTAACCAGCCCCTGCGCGTCCAGCACAAGGTCATAGCGTTCCTGCCGCAACCGTGCGAAAAACGCCCTGAGCTCACCGCGATCACGCCAGAGCCGATGCCGCCAGCGGCGCCAGGCGATCGGCAGCACCTGGGCGACCGCCGGATGGCGGGCAGGCAGCGCCGCAAAGGCCTCCTCAACCACCCAGTCAAAGCTGATTCCATGCGCGGCTGCATCAGTCACCGCGGGCAGCGCATGTACGAGATCCCCAAGCGAGCTCATCTTCACCAGTAGCACGCGGCGCACGCTCACAGGACCGCCACCACGCGCTCGGGTGACAAATTCTCCAGACAGTGCAAATGTCCGAGTGGACATTCACGCGCAAAGCAGGGGCGACAGGCTAGCTCTTCCGCCAGCACGACCGCCGCCTCCGCCAGCGGCGGCGTGAACGCCGGCGATGACGAGCCATACAGCCCGACCACGCGCCGACCGAGTGCTCCGGCGACATGCATGAGCCCCGAGTCGTTACTCACCACAACTCTCGCCAACGCCAGAAGGTCGACAGCATCGGTAAGCGACGTCCGTCCGCCCAGGTCGACGGCGCCCGGGGCCGCCGCCGCAATCGCCGCAGTCAGCGGCTGATCCTTCGGGCTTCCCAGTAACCAGACCGCCTCACCCCGTTCCAGGCAGCGCCTTGCCACGGTTGCGAAATGATGCACCGGCCAGCGTTTCGCAGGCCCGTACTCGGCGCCCGGACAGAGCACGACCGGTCCCTGCACCCCGGTATCGAGCGCTAATCGGTCCAGCAGCGCGCGCTGTGCGTTTCCGTCGGGCGCAAGCCTGGGGGTTGGAGTCACCGGGGGTGACACAGATCGCGCCGTCCCGAGCGCCGCGAATCGATCCACCATTCGCGGCAGCGTCGCGGGCACAAGCCGCCGCCAATCGTTCAGCACGCCAAAACGGTGCTCGCCGAGCCATCCGGTACGAAGCGGAATGCGGGCAAGCCAGGGTATCCACGCCGACTTGTGGCTATTGGGCAAGACAATCGCCTGATCAAAGCGCTGCTCCCTGAGCGAGCGCGCGACACGCAATCGGCGTCGCACGCCCAACTCGCCATGGGCAATATCCAGCACCTGCACCGACGCCACACCCGGCATGCGGCGGGCAAGGGGAGCCGTCGCTTGAGGAGCAATCATGACCACCTCCGGCTCCGGGTCGCGCGCCTTCAGGATCGGCACCAAGACCTGCGCCATGACCATATCGCCGACCCATGCGGGGGCGACGATCAGTACGCGCGGGGCATGCTCACGCGGCGTCGAAGAGCGCATGCCAGGTTGTCTCAACGAGCGCTCGGTGATCATCGAGCACGCGCGCAGCACGCGACTCATCCGGGAGATCGAGAACGCCGCGGTGCCACTCGGCACGCAGCGCGAGGTAGGCGTCGGTGAGCGTCCTCGCCGTTGCCGGGGTCAGAATACCCAGGCGACCGGCAGTCTCGAGAATGCGTACGTTATCGGACCATAGCGCCATGTCCGGCGCCTCATGGGCATGCGCGAGAACCAGGTATTGCACAATAAACTCGATATCGATCATGCCACCGGTACCACGCTTCAAATCGGCGGACTCTGCCTTGCTCGCCCGATTTGCCGTCGCGCCGCCCTGGGCCCGCATACGCTCACGCATGGTCGAGACCTCGACACGCAGACGACCCAGGTCCCGCGGCAGGCACAGGATCTCGCGCCGAGCCGCCTCGAAACGGCGGCATAGGTCAGCATCGCCGACCAACGCCCGCGCCCGCACGAGCGCCTGGTGCTCCCAGGTCCACGCGCCCTCGCGCTGGTACGCGACAAAGGCGGCCATCGACGACACCATGGTCCCCGAGTTGCCCGAGGGGCGCAGGCGCATGTCCACCTCATACAGCGTTCCCGCATAGGTCGGCACGGTCAGAACGTGCAGCAGCCGTCGCGCCAGGCGGTGCAGAAACGGCCCGGAATCACCGGCAAGATCGTGCAGCAGAACAATATCAAGATCGGACCCAGGCCCAAGCTCGATGCCGCCCAGCTTGCCGTATCCCACAATAGCGAACGGTTGCGGCCAGGCGTACGCGCGCTGACGCGCGGTGTTCTCCTGCCAGGCGATCTCGAGCGCGTTCTCGAGCACGGCTTCTGCGAGGAAGGTGAGGTAATCGCTCGCGTTCATGAGTGGCAGGGTCCCGCGGACTTCACCGAGCGCCACGTTGAACACGTGGTGTTCTTTGAAGTCTCGCAAGACATCGAGCACGCGCTCCTCGCCGTCCGACTCTGCGCCGACACAGCGCCCGCGTAGTTCACGGGACAAGCTCGCCCGCGACGGCGCCCCACTCTGCGCGACCTGCCCGAGCAAACTGTCCAGTAACGCCGGACGCCGCACGAGTGCCTCGGCAACCCAGCGACTTTTGGCGGTGAGATCGAGCAGCTCCGACAGCGCACCCGGATTTTCGGCCAGCAGCGCGAGATAGGCCGAGCGCCGCATGACCCCTTTCAGCACCGGTACCGTGCGCGCGAGCGCAAGGTCCGGACGGTCACTATGCATCAGGGCATCGAGGAGGGTTGGCATCAGCCGATCCAACCGCTGCCGCCCCTCCGCGCCCACGGAACTGCGGTCACGCGCGGCCGCGAGTTCACGCAGTATCGCGCGCGCCGCACCTGCGTCAGTCAGCCCAAGATCGGCGCACGCCGCCACCTGATCAGGATCGACCCAAAGCCGCAGACCCGGGGAGGGTTCGGCATCGCTTTCGGTTGCGGCAGACGCTACCGGCGCGATCAGGTCCGCAAACACCGCGCTAATCTGCGCACGGTGCCCCTCGAGCGCGTCCACAAAGTCCTCAACACCGCTGAAACCCAGCGCATGCGCGAGCCGCAGGCGCGAAAGCGGGGCCACCGGGAGCATCTGCGTCTGCTGGTCATGTTCCGCCTGCAGACAATGTTCCGTATCACGCAAAAAACGATACGCGGCCATCAGCGCCGCGACCGGGCCCGGCGCGAGATGTCCGCTGTCGGCAAGCGCGGGCAGCACACGCAACAGGGCAGGATCTTGCAAAGCAAACTCTCGACCGCCCCAGATGAGCTGCTGCACCTGCGCCGCAAACTCGACCTCGCGAATTCCGCCGGGTCCGAGCTTGATGTTGTCCCGGTGATGGCGTTCCGCAAGGATGCGACGTTTCATGTCGCGCAGCGCCTCGATGGCACCGAAATCCAGATAGCGCCGGAACACAAACGGGCGCAGCGCGCGCAACAGCTGCGCGCCAGATCCGAGGTCGCCGGCGCACGCGCGAGCCTTGATAAACGCGTAACGTTCCCAGTCGCGACCCTGGGTCAGAAAGTAATCCTCCATGGCGTGAAAGCTCATGGCGAGAGGGCCGCTGTCGCCGTAAGGACGCAAGCGCATGTCGACGCGGAATACAAATCCGTCCGCTGTCACGGTGTCGAGCGCCTGAATGAGCAGCTGCCCGCAGCGCACGAAGAACTGCTGGTGGGTGCGACCCCGCGAGGTCACGCCCGCCTCCGGGTACGCGAACACCAGGTCAACGTCGGAGGACAGGTTAAGCTCACGCGCGCCGAGCTTGCCGAGCGCGAGCACGACCAGTCGCTGTGGCTGACCAGCCACCGGCGCGGGTTCTCCCTCACGCAGCGCAGCCCAGTCATGCACGCGTTCGAGCGCCGCGTGAATCAACGTATCAGCGAGCGCGGACAGATTCGCCGTGGTCTCCTCAAGCGGGGCGCGAAAGGCCAGATGGCGCCAGACAATGCGCAGCTGACACCGGTTACGTAAGCGCCGCAACGCGGATTGGAGACTTGGCATGTCTGCACTTGCAGCCATGGCAGCCATTGTTTCTGCCGTCAGTTCGGCTGCGGTCAAGGGGCGTTCGAGCAGACCTGCCGCGACCGCTTCACGGAACCATTCGGGCTGCGCCAGCGCGACACTCCTCGCGAAGTCACTGAGCGCGAACACGTGTTGCGCGACGGTATCGAGCGCGGCGCCGGCTGCCGCCTCAAGCGCGGATTGCTGCGGCCCCAACGCTTCCAGCAGCGCAGGCGGGAGTGGACTGCGCACCTGTGGCAACGGCTCGCTCGCGGTACCTGCCTGTTTCATAACGACAATCTACCACAGCGCCACCGCGTCAATTGCCGTCACCAAAAGCGATTGCCCTGGCACCCGTTTACCCTGCACTCTTGTCGCACATGCACCGCCGTCACCAAGTGACGTGCGTCAGGGGAACTGTTCATGCACGGTCTATTCAATCGCCACCGCGGTCCTGGCTGGCCGCCGCTTGTTTTTCTGCTTCTGATCCTCGGGCTCGTCGGGTGCGAACAGTCAGAACAGACGACTATCAAAACCGTGGCCGATGCGGAGTCGGCGCGTCTTGGCGTGGTGACCGGCAGCACCCCGGCTGAGATTGCCTATCTCCGATTTCCGGATGCGGAGGTGCAAGAGTTTGGTGACTTCTCGGACTCGCTAGGCGCCCTGCAGGCCGGTCATGTCGACGCGATCCTGACCTCCATCAATGCCGCTATCTTGGCGGCCCGCAATAACCCAGATCTCGTCGTGATTGAGGAGTCACTGCGCGATGAAACCACGGCCGTCGCACTACGCAAAGGCGAAGACGAACTGCTTCTAAAGGTGAATCAGGTGCTGGCTGACCTGAAAGCGGATGGGACCCTGGCCGATCTGTCACGGCGCTGGTTCAAGCGCACGCCCGGACCCTACGAAGAAATCGATATTGCGGTCCCCGAGAGCGGATCTGTGCTGCGCATCGGCGTAAGCGCGACGCGCGAACCGTTCTCCTTCGTCGATCAAGCCGGCCGTATCAGCGGCCACGATGGCGATCTCGCGCGCCTTCTCGGCGCGCGTCTGGGGCGACCCATCGAGTTCACCAATGTGCGCTTTGATGCGCTGATCCCGGCACTGCAGTCCGGCAAGGTAGACCTTCTCGTCACCGGGATGAGCGCCACGGACGAGCGACGCAAATTCGTCGATTTCTCCGACAACTACTATCAGAACAAGATCGTACTGCTTGCGCGCGGTGAAGGCCCTGTCGCGGCTGCGCCAGCCACGGGTCTTGAGCTGCGCACGGCGCAGGACGTGGCGGAACTCACCGTCGGCGTGCTGCAGGGCTCCGCCCACGATACCTGGGCTCAGGTGCATTTCCCCAAGGCAAAGCTGTCTCAGTTTTTGAGCTACGCCGATCTGCTCGCGGCGGTTGAGGCCGGCAAGGTGGACGCAGGCTTGTCGGATACCGAATCGCTGATGGTGGCGTTAAAGGATCGTCCCGACCTGGTGCCGCTTGGCGAGTCGATCTTCGCATCGGACGTAGGCGCCGGCTTTCGCACCGATTCCGCCGACCTGCGCGCCGAGTTCGACACATTTCTCGCGACCATCAAACAGGACGGGACGCACGCCGACATGGCGGCGCGCTGGTACAAGCGCAACGAAACACGCTTGCCCGCGATCGAGTTCGACGAAGACGCGCCGCCCCTGCGCGTGGGTAATGCCCTCGTCGGACTGCCCTCAGCCGCCATCATCGACAACGAGATATCCGGCTACGAAATCGAGCTCGCCATGCGCTTCGCGCATGCGACGGGTCGTCGCCCCGAATTCGTCACCGTGGATTGGGGCGCGCTGATCCCCTCGCTCGTCAGCGGCAAGATCGACCTGATCATCGCCGGCATGTTCATCACCCCGGAGCGTGCGGAGCGCATCGACTTCTCCACCCCCTATCACCGCAGCGAAAACACGGTCTTCGTACACAAGCGCAACCTGGCAGGGGCCGCCGCCCCGGCAGAAGCGAACCAGGAGCCCTCTTTCTTCGACGGCGTTGCCGAAAGCTTCCACAGCAACATCGTGCGCGAGGATCGCTACCTGCTGCTCTGGGATGGTCTGGTGATCACCGTATGGCTGTCGATTCTGTCATCGATCTTCGGCACAGCGCTCGGCGCACTTGTCTGCTATATGCGCATGTCACCCAATCTGATTCTGAGTCAGTTGGCGAAAACCTATATCAACATCCTGCGCGGAACTCCGGTACTCGTCCTGCTCATGCTGATCTTCTATGTGGTCTTTGCATCGGTCGCAATCGACCCGGTGCTGGTCGCGGTTTTCGCGTTCGGACTCAATTTCGCCGCCTATGTGTCCGAGATGTTCCGCACCGGTATCGAGAGCATCGACCGCGGGCAGACCGAAGCCGGCGTTGCCATGGGCTTCTCCCGTATCGGCACCTTTCGCCACATCGTGCTGCCCCAAGCGCTGCAGCGCATCCTGCCGGTGTACAAGGGCGAGTTCATTTCCATGGTGAAGATGACCTCGATCGTCGGCTACGTCGCGGTCCAGGATCTCACCAAGGCATCGGATATCATCCGCAGCCGCACGTTCGATGCGTTTTTCCCACTGGTCGTGGTCGCGGTGTTGTACTTCCTGATTTCCTGGGTGCTGATCCAGGCACTTGAGTATCTGGAGCGACGCACTGATCCCATGACGCGCCGCCGACGGGGGACACCGGCATGATCCGTGTGCAAGGGCTCATCAAGAATTTCGGCAGCCTTCAGGTGCTGCGCGGCGTCGACACAGAAATCGCGAAAGGCGAGGTGATTTCGATCATCGGGCCGTCCGGCTGCGGGAAGAGCACGTTCCTGCGCTGTCTGAACCGACTCGAAGAACCCAGCGGCGGCCAGATTGTTGTCAACGGCAAAGATATCCTCGCGCCGGGTGCCGACGTCGCACGCGTGCGGCAGACCATGAACATGGTCTTCCAGAGTTTCAACCTGTTCGCACACCTGACGGCGCTCGAGAACCTGACGCTTGCGCCCATGCGCCTGCGCGGCCTGTCGCGGACCGACGCAGAGGCGCGCGGAATGGAGCTGCTGCGCCTCGTCGGCCTCGCTGAGCGCGCGAACTATTTCCCAAGTGAACTCTCTGGGGGGCAAAAGCAGCGCGTCGCCATTGCGCGCTGTCTCGCCATGGACCCGGAAGTAATCCTGCTCGACGAACCCACGTCAGCGCTCGACCCCACCATGGTGGGAGAGGTGCTTGCGGTGGTGCGCAATCTTGCGCGTCAGGGCCTCACGATGCTCATTGTTACCCACGAAATGGATTTCGCCCGGGATGTGTCCTCACGCGTGTTTTTCATGCACGAGGGGCGCATTCACGAGGAAGGTCCGCCGTCGCAAATCTTCGAGTCACCGGTACAACCCGAGACTCGGGCGTTCATTCACCGGGTGCGGTCGCGCCAGTACACGCTGGCCTCGCCAGATGTCGACATCTTCGCGCTGCATGGCGATATCGAGGTGTTCTGCGAGCGGCACATGCTGCCCAAGCAAAGTGCACACGATCTGCAGCTTTTGACCGAGGAACTGATCCTGTGCTTTATGAGCGACCTTCGCGACGGACGCGCGTTCGAATTGACGGTGGAGTATCTCGAGGCCAAGCGCACGCTTGGCGCGACGCTGCTGCTGCCGCCAGAGGCGGTCAATCCGTTCGCGGCGGATGCGCCGGAAGATCCCGAGCGCGAGATCAGCGTGGCACTGATCCGCAATCTTGCGCCTGAGATCGAGGAAGTTGCTACCGCATCCGGACGACGAGTCGATTTCGCGCTGCGGGAAGCCTGAGCCCTCTCACCGCTCGGCAGCGGGTGCGACCCGCAGCACCTCCGCGAGCGTCGTCGTGCCCGCCGCAACCTTGAGCGCGCCCGCAATCCGCAGCGTGCGCATCCCTGCCCGCACGCCCTCGCGTCGCAGCGCACCCGCGTCGGTTTCAGTGCTGACGTGAGCTCGTACGGGCTCGGTCATCGGCAGCAGCTCATACAGGCCCACGCGGCCGAGATAACCGGTATCACGGCACTCGAGGCACCCGCGCGGCATGGCGACCTGGGTCGGTGCGCGCAGCGGCCAGGGCGCGACGACCTGCGCCCAATCCTCGGGGGCAAGCGGCGCGGCTGACTTGCAGTGCGGACAGAGTGTGCGCACGAGCCGCTGCGCCATGATCCCGAGCACCGTAGCGCGAATCAAATACGGGGGCACGCCCAGATCGAGCAGTCGCGTAATAGCGCTCGGCGCATCGTTGGTATGCAGCGTCGAAATCACCAGATGACCCGTGAGCGCCGCCTGAATCGCCATCTCCGCCGTTTCGAGGTCACGGATCTCGCCAACCATGATGATGTCAGGATCCTGCCTGAGCAGCGCGCGTACGCCCGCAGCGAAACCAAGCTCGATGCCCGGCTGAACCTGCATCTGATTGAAAGCGGGCTCGACCATCTCAATCGGATCTTCGATCGTGCACACGTTAACCAGCGGAGTCGCTAGCTGGCGTAGGGTCGAATAGAGCGTCGTCGTCTTGCCCGATCCCGTCGGACCGGTGACGAGTACGATCCCGCTCGGCTGCTGCACCATGTCCTGCCAGCGCGCATAGTCCTGGCCGACCAATCCGAGCTCCGAGAACGAGCGCAGCAGCACCTCGGGATCGAAGATACGCGCCACCAGTTTCTCGCCAAAAACTGTTGGCAAGGTGGACAGCCGCAGCTCCACCTCCGCACCGTCGGGGCTGCGCGTTTTGAGGCGACCGTCCTGCGGACGCCGCTTTTCCGCCACGTCCATTCGACCGAGGACCTTGAGGCGGCTCGTCACAGCACCGTGCACGGCGACGGGCAGCTCATAGACCGTGTGCAACACGCCATCGATACGGAACCGCACCAGGCCCTGTTCACGACGCGGCTCGAGGTGAATGTCGCTCGCTCGCTGATCGAAGGCGTATTGCAGGAGCCAGTCGACGATGTTGACCACGTGGGCATCGTTGGCGTCTGGCGCCTTGAGTTGACCGAGCTCGAGCAGCTGCTCGAAGTTGCTGAGCCCGGCGAGCGCGCGACCCGCGTCCTGGGCCTTCGCCACCGCCCGGGCCATGGTGTAGAACTCGAGCGTGTAGCGCGCAATGTCCTGCGGATTGGCAACAACCCGCACCACGCGTCGTCCGCGCAGGGTTTGGCGCAGGAGTTCTTCCCATTCCACCGCAGCGGGGTCGGCACTCGCCACCGTGACCGCGTCGGCGGTGACCTCGAGCGCGAGAATCCGATGCCTTTCGGCAAACGCGTAGGACATAACGCCGGTCACCGCCTGCACATTCACGCGCAGCGGATCGATAGGCACGCAGGGTTGTCCGTAGCTTGCCGCTAACCACTCGGTCAGGGCGGCGAGGTCGAGACGACGCCCCGGATGCCGGGGATCCTCCAGCGCGCGCGCCGCAACGGGCTCGAGCGGATGCTCACCAGTTCGACGCGAGCCGGAGAGCCGGATCTGATCTGCTTCCGCACGCGGCACCAGCCCATCTTGCACCAGCTGATCGAGCACCCTGCCGAGCGCGAGGGGCCCTGCACTTTCCGCGTCCGGTTGTCGGGGCTCCGTCACGCCTGTGTCCGTCAACCTGTCCGACGGCAGTTAACGTCACGCTCCGCCTGGTTTGCAACGACCAACCGCCGCAAACCATGACCGCCGTCGCACATTCTTCCAAACAACGCGCTCTAGACCCGCTCGCTCGGTGCCAGATCGGTGCCAGCGCTGGTGTAGAATCCCCCACCATCGAGCACAGGAAAGCCCCGTGGAGACCAGCGGTTACGCCAAATGGTTTCGGGCGTCCACGCCCTACATCAGCGCCCACCGCAATCGGACCTTTGTGGTCCTGCTCGGGGGCGATGCGATCGCGCACGCCAATCTGCCGAATATCATCCACGACCTGGCCCTGCTGCACGTGCTGGGGGTCCGGCTTGTGGTCGTGCATGGCGCCCGACCGCAGATCGACGCTGCGCTGCCCGATAGTCGGTTCCATGGTCATCGGCGCATCACTGATCGGGACAGCCTCGGTCGGGTTCTTGGCATCTACGGTGAGCTCCGCGCCACACTCGAAGCGCTCTTTTCTACCGGACTGCCGACGAGTCCGCTGCGCAACGCCGATATCGCGACGCTGACCGGCAACTTCATCGTAGCGCGACCGATCGGCGTGCTAGACGGCGTTGATCATCTCTTCACTGGTCAGGTGCGCCGCATCCACCTGCAGCGTCTGCGTGCAGCGCTGGACACCCGTGCCCTGGTGCTGCTGTCACCGGTTGGCTACTCGCCATCGGGTCAGGCATTCAACCTCGCATCGGAAGAGCTCGCGGCTGATGTCGCGCTCGCACTCGAAGCCGATAAATTGATCGCCTTTGACGCACAGGGTTATGTCCATGATCGCGAGGGGCAGCCGCGTACCCACGTGACACCGGCGGAACTCAACGAACTCGTCGCCCGCGCCGCCCTGGCTTCCGCCCCGCTGCGGGCGCTGCTGCGGGGCAGCGCGGGCGTGCCGCGTTGTCACCTGATCAGCTACGCCGAGGACGGCGCGCTGATCGAGGAACTCTTTACTGCGCAGGGTCACGGCACACAGGTGAGTATTGAGAGCGGCAGCCTGATACGTGCCGCCAGACCGGACGATCTCGGCGGCATCGTCGAAGTGATCCGCCCGCTCGAAGAAGCTGGAGTGCTTGTCAGACGAGACCGCGACCGGCTTGAGCAAGAGCTCGATCGTTTTTTTGTCGCCGAGCTCGATGGCATCGTCGTCGGGTGCTGCGCCCTGTATCCGTACGGCGACAGCGCCGAACTCGGCTGCGTCGCGGTGCATGCGGCCTATCGCCACGGCGGCATGATACCGGGGATTGGTGCGCGACTGCTCGCCGCTGCGGAAACAAGCGCGCGCGCCGCCGGCGTGCGGCAGCTCTTCGTGCTTACCACGCAGACGCGTGACTGGTTCATCGAACACGGCTTTCGGGATGCGCCACTCTCCGCATTGCCCGCGCCGAAACAGGCGTTGTACAACTTTCAACGCAATTCCCAGGTCATGATCAAGCCACTGGAAGAGACCCATGTCTGACAAGCGAACCTATTCATCACAAGTTGTCGACGGTGTGCAGAACGCACCCGCGCGCGCCATGCTCTATCCGACCGGCTTCCGTCGCGAGGACTTCGCCAAACCACAGATCGGCATCGCGTCGACCTGGAGCATGGTCACGCCGTGCAACATGCATATCAACGCTCTGGCAGATGCAGCAGCCATGGGCGCAGACGAAGCCGGCGGTAAGAGTGTGTTGTTCAACACCATCACAGTGTCCGATGGGATCTCCATGGGCACACCCGGCATGCGCTACTCGCTGGTCTCACGCGAGGTGATCGCGGACTCGATCGAGACCGTGGTCGGCGCCCAAGGCTTCGACGGCTTCGTTGCGATCGGCGGCTGTGACAAGAACATGCCCGCCTGCGCGATGGCGATGGCTCGGCTCGACCGTCCCAGCGTTTTTGTTTACGGCGGCACGATCCAACCGGGTCGCGAGCGCCGCGACATCATCTCCGTGTTTGAGGCTGTGGGCGGCTTCGCCGCTGGCCGAATCTCCGCGCAACAGCTCGAGGAGGTAGAGTCCACAGCAATTCCCGGACCCGGCTCCTGCGGCGGCATGTACACCGCCAACACTATGGCAAGCGCGATCGAAGCGCTCGGGCTTTCACTGCCAAACAGCAGCGCACAGGAAGCCGTGTCCGAGCAAAAGCGCGCCGATAGCTACAACGCGGGCGCCGCGGTCTTCAACCTGATCTCGCGCGGCATCCGACCGAGCGACATACTGAGTCGGGAAGCGTTCGAGAATGCAATCACCACGGTGATCGCGCTGGAGGGCTCGACCAACGCCGTCCTGCACCTGCTTGCAATCGCGCATTCCGCGGGTATCCCACTGACCCTCGACGACTTCAGCCGCATTGGTGCGCGAGTACCTGTTCTCGCTGACATGCGCCCGGCCGGCCAGTACGCCATGAGCGAACTCATCGCCATTGGCGGGATCCAACCGCTGATGAAGACGCTACTCGATGCCGGTCTCCTGCACGGTGGGTGCCTGACCGTGACCGGGAAGACGCTGGCGGAGAATCTGGCCAACGTCGCTCCCTATCCCGAGAGTCAGCGCATCATTCGACCGCTCTCGAATCCCATCAAGAAAGACTCTCACCTCGTCGTTCTTTACGGCAACCTGGCGCCGACCGGCGCAGTGGCCAAGATCACGGGACACGAGGGCCTGCGCTTTGAAGGCACGGCGCGCTGTTTCCACGGCGAGGAGGCCGCCATGACCGCGATCATGGACGGGCGCATCCAGAAGGGCG
Organism: Pseudomonadales bacterium; assembly: GCA_049454295.1. Taxonomy (GTDB): domain Bacteria; phylum Pseudomonadota; class Gammaproteobacteria; order Pseudomonadales; family Azotimanducaceae; genus UBA7803. The sequence continues at coordinate 7,009 of JBMTYG010000044.1, read as the reverse complement.
ACGTGGTCGTGGTGCGGTACGAGGGACCGCGTGGTGGTCCGGGCATGCGTGAAATGTTGTCCCCGACGAGCGCCATTAACGGGCGCGGGCTGTCCAACGACGTGGCACTCATCACCGATGGCCGTTTCAGCGGCGGTTCCCACGGCTTCGTGATTGGTCATGTGACCCCTGAAGCCTTTGAGGGCGGTCCGATTGCGCTGGTCGAAGACGGCGATCGCATTCTGGTGGACGCCGACCAACGCGAGGTCAACCTCCTGGTCAGCCCTGAGGTCCTCGCCGAGCGCCGAGCGCGCTGGCAGAAACCTGAACCGTATACAACGAGCGGAACACTCGCGAAGTATGCGCGTCTGGTCAGCTCGGCGAGCGAAGGTGCTGTCACGGACAAATACCTCGGATGACCGACATTCGCCGCACTGCGCTCAGCGAACCGACGCCGCCCCCCGCAGCAGGGAGCCTCACGCTCGCGCTGCCGGACGCCGAGCGCGAGGTCCGCAGCGCGGTGCTGCGCAAAGTCATGCTGGTCACCGTTGGCGCGATGGTGGCCTCAGTGACCTCCACCGTCGTGCTGCGCGTGTTCTTTGGCCCGGTGCTCGATGGGGTGGTGCCAAGTCTTACCGTTGCCGCGCTCGTGCCGGGCTTGATTGCTCCGATCGGCAGCTGGCGCCTACTCGCGCTCACCGAACGACTCCGCATCGCCAACGAACACCTGCGAATTCTCTCGGAGACCGATCCACTCACCAGCGCTCTCAATCGGCGCCGGTTTCTCGAGGTCGCGACACAGCACCTCGACCTGGCTGCGCGCCACGCCTATCCGACCAGCTTTCTGCTCATCGACTTCGACCATTTCAAGCGGATCAATGACCGCTTCGGGCATCTCGTCGGGGATCAGGTGCTGGTCGATTCGACCGCCCTGATTCGCCGCATCTGCCGCCGCACCGATGCCCTCGCGCGGTTTGGCGGCGAGGAATTCATCCTGCTTCTGCCGCACACAGCACGCGAAGGCGCGCTCATCGTGGCCGAACGGCTGCGTGAGGAGCTGCGCTCGCTGCGCTTTCGCGCGCCGCAGGGAGCGCGCGCCGAATATCTGGACCTGACCGTCACGATCAGCGTGGGCGGCGCCACCAGCGAGGCCAGCGACACCCCGATCGACACACTGATCTCCCACGCCGACGCGCTGCTCTATGCCGCGAAAGACGGCGGGCGCGACCGTTGCGTGATCGAGGTCATGCCCGAGTCTGCCACGCGAGAGACGGCAAAACACCCAGCGAGGACGCCCCGCCATGCATGACATCATCGTCATCGGTGCTGGCAGCGCCGGGGCAGTGGTGGCAGCGCGCGCATCGGAAAATCCAGCACTCAACGTGCTCTTGATCGACGCCGGTCCCGACTACGGTGATGCCCGCAATTTGCCGCCAGATCTCGTGAACGGCCACAACAACAGCTATCGCGACCATGACTGGGGGTTTTCCCATGCGCCGACAGCTGGACGAAGCGTGCCGTTTCCCCGCGGACGCGTCGTCGGTGGATCAAGCGCCGTGAACACATGCATCGCATTGCGCGGCGTACCGGAGGACTACGACGGCTGGGCCGATCTTGGCAATCCGCAGTGGTCGTGGGCGTCGGTCCTGCCCGCGTTCAAGCGATTGGAGCGCGACCTCGATTTTCCCGACACGTCGTGGCACGGCGATGCAGGGCCTATTCCGATTCGTCGTTATCCCCGCGATGAGCTGCTACCGCAACATGCCGCGTTCCTCGATGCGGCTCGAACGCTCGGATATGACACCTGCCCGGACGCCAATGATCCCTGGGGCTCCGGCGCCGGTCCGCAGCCTATGAACAAGCTGGGTCAGCTACGCGTTTCAACCGCACTCGGCTACCTCGCGGGCGCCCGTGCACGACCCAATCTCCAGATCATGCCCGACACGCTTGCCTGCCGGCTGAGGTTTCGAGGTCGGCGTTGCGTGGGCGTCGAGGTCACCACGCAGGGCGGGGAGCGAACATTGCTCGACGCGCGACTCGTGGTGTGCAGCGCCGGGGCCATCCAAACGCCCCCGCTGCTGATGCGCTCTGGTATCGGCGCGGAGGACGGCGTGCGCGCCATCGGCGTTGATCCGCTGGTCGATTTGCCCGGTGTCGGCGCGAACCTCTGCGATCATCCGGCACTCGCGGTGGTTTGCACGGCGAGAAGCCCCCATCTCACGCGCACCGACAATCCACTGATCCAGACCATCCTGCGCTACACGGCGCCAGGATCGTCGCTGCGCAATGACCTGCAAATCGAGCAGCTGAGTTTCGCAGGGCGCCGCGGCGATGCGCGCTTTGCCATTGCCGCTGTCCTCGAATACCAGGAGGGTCGCGGGTATCTTCGCGTCACCAGCGCGGATCCCGAGGTACCGCCCCAGATCGAGAACCGTTTTTGCGCCGATCCACGAGACCGAGCCAAGCTCGCGCTCTGTCTGCGCGATGCGCTTGCCTTCACGCGCGCCGAACCGCTGACGGATCTGATTGATTCCGTGGTCTTTCCCGATCCGGCGCGGAGCCAGGATCTCGAAGCGCTTGAACAACTCTGCGCGCGCCATGCAGGCAGCGGCTATCACCCGTGCGGCACGGCACGCATGGGGCCCGCGACGGATCGACAGGCTGTGGTCGACGAGTGGGGTCGCTGCCATGGTGTCGAGGGACTCGCGGTGGCTGACGCCTCGATCATGCCCTTCGTGCCGCGTGCCAACACCAACCTCACCTGTATCATGATCGGCGAACGCGTGGGGGAATGGCTGCGGACGCACCCTGCGTGGTATGGCTTGTGAGCGGCCGCTGAGCGCGGTTAAGACCAACACCGTCCAGCAACACAATTCAGGCTGAGGGCCCAAACCGTGATCGACCTGGTCATACGCAATGCACTCATCGTTGACGGGAGCGGCGGAACGCCTTCGGTCGGAGATCTTGCGATCGACGATGGTCGGATTGTGGCCACTGGCGCGGTCGGCGGTCTTAGCGGAAATCGGGAGATCATGGCAGACGGACTGGTACTGGCGCCGGGGTTCATCGATACCCATGCGCACGATGACGGCGCATTTCTGCGTCACCCGGACATGACCTTCAAGCTGGCGCAAGGTGTGACGACCACCGTCTCGGGAAACTGCGGCTTCAGCGCCATTCCGGCCAGGCCCGGCGATGCGGCAGCCAGCGGCGGGCTGCTCGGACGGCTTGGCGGCGACTTCACCGATCTCGAGGGCTACTTCGCTGCCGTGATGGCGCGCGCGCCGTCGATCAACAATCTGATGCTGGTCGGTCACAACACCGTGCGCGAGCATGTGATGGGCACGGAGCCCCGAGCGCCGACAGACGCGGAGCTCGTTGCCATGCGAACGCACGTGGAGACCGCGATGGCACAGGGCGCCTGCGGGTTTTCCACGGGGCTCATCTACCGCCCCGGTCGCTTTAGCACGACCGAGGAGGTAGTCGAGATCGCATCAGCGATTCGTCCCTGGCAGGGTCTCTACACGACCCATATGCGCAACGAGGGCGACGAACTGCTGGAAGCGGTGGCGGAGACGCTCGACATTGGCCGCCAGACCGGTCTGCACGTGCACATCTCGCACCACAAGGCCGCGGGCAGACAAAACTGGGGCAAGGTGCGCGAATCACTCGCCGCGGTCGATGCGGCGCTCGCGGCCGGCCAGGCGGTGACGCTCGACGTCTATCCCTACACGGCTGGCAGCGGACGCATGATCGAGTACTTCAACCTTGAGCGCCCAAACCGCGCGCTTGCCGAAGTCATCCGCATCGCGAGCTGTCCAGCCTTTCGCGAATTCGAGGGACGGATGCTCAAGGACATTGCGGCGGAGCGCGGTATCGGCCTCGAGGATGCCGTTCGACTCATACTCACTGCGCCGCGGGGTGATCAGACGCTGTGCATCCACTTCATCATCGACGAAGCGGATATCGAGACAAATTTGCGCCATGCGGACATGATGGTCGGGTCGGATGGCATTCCTGATCTACGCGGCAAGCCGCATCCGCGTCTGTTTGGTACGTTCCCACGCATCCTCGCACATTACGTGCGGGACCGGGGCGTGCTGTCCCTGCCTGAGGCGGTGCGCCGGATGACATCGCTACCTGCGAGCGTCTTTGGTCTTAAGGACCGTGGGCAGATACGGACGGGCGCGTATGCCGATGTGGTCCTGTTCGATGCGGCCTCGGTTCAAGACACGGCAACCTACGATGATCCACAGCGTTTGCCTGTTGGTATACACACGGTCATCGTGAATGGCGCGGTCGCGTTTGCAGAGGGGCGCAATACCGCTGCTGGCGCGGGGCGCATGCTGCGCTACCGACGCCCCGCCTGGGGCGAGCGCGAATGAAGAGCCCCAGACATGAAGGTCGCTTGCGGCGGGTCGCAGGCGTGCTGGTGTTCGGGCTGCTGCTAGGCGGCTGCCGCGCTGCAGCGCCGGTGACCGTGCTCGATGACGGCACGCTGAGAGTAGCCTGCCCGGGCGGTTACCACGACTGGTCTCGATGCGAAGCCGCAGCACGAAATCAATGCGGCACGGGCGCCTATCAAGAGCTTGGCCGTATTTCCGACGAGGGCGGCAACGTCGGCAGCCGCGACTGGTCCCGCGAAGGCTCAGACGTCACCCGATCGATGACCTTCCGCTGTTTGCCTTGAGCACGCTTCGTCTGGGCGCGCCTGCGAAGACCGTCCAAGGTCAGCGAGATGCGCCACGAGCCGGAAGTGTAAGCCGCTGTCCCGCACGAATCGCATTGGGGTTACGTAACCCATTCAATGCCACAAGATCGGCAACTCGGACGCCGTAGCGCGGCGCGATAGCCGATAGGGTTTCGCCGCGACTGACCACGTGGACGAGATCAGCTATCTGCGAATCCGACCACAAGGCCGCCGGAAGGCGCGCCAGCAGCGCGCTTGCCGTCAGTCCGCCTTGGGGCGGCAGATACAGCCGATGCCCGCGCGGGGCGAGACGCGCGCCCTGCCAGACCGCGCTCCGCAGGCTCGGGTTACGGCGTGCGATTGTTTGGGTATCCACCGCTAGAGCGCGGGCGAGCGCATCAATCGCCACATACCCCGGCAGCTGAACCACGAGACTCGAATCTGGCGGATCGCGCCGCAGACGACCGAAGTACCGATCGGCGTCCGCACGAACGTCGGCCGCAGCCAGAAAGGACACATAGAAGTTGCGCGAGGCAAAGCCAAACGCGCGGCCACGATAGCGCCGTACGAGGGTTTCGATATCGGTGGTACCCAGCTCGGCGATCGCTCGCTGCATGCCGCCAGCGCCATGGTTATACGCTGTGATGGCTGTGGGCCAGGTCCCAGTCACCGCAAAGTTCCGACGCAGCAGGCGTGCCGCCGACTCGGTCGCCACATAGGGGTCGAGACGCTCATCCGCCACGCCGTCAACGCGCATGAATTCGCGCCCGGTACCGGGCATGAACTGCCAGAGCCCCATCGCACCGAGGTGCGAGCCGGCTAACGGGTGATAGCCAGACTCCACGTGCGGTAACGCGATCAGCTCTGGCGGCAGACCCTGCTCCGCCAGCGTACGCTCAATGAAGTTCGCCCAGCGCCCCGAGCGGATGAGGCCAGCACGAAATCGATCCGCTTGACCCAGCTGGAATCGAAGCCTGCCAGCTGCTGCACGGAACTCGGCCGGTTTTGTGGTTGGCCCCCACAGCGCCAGCACGTGTTTTGCGTCGTCCCCCAGATCGGCTCGGGCGCCCGCTGCCAGCTGATTCAGGATGGTCGTGTAGCGGCCCACGGCTGCATCCACAATACGGCGGCGTTCAACACTGGTGTGCTGCTTCGGCAGCGGGAGCTCGGCATACACGATATCCAGCCGCGTATGGTCATGCAGGAGCCCGGCATCGTTCGACACCTCGGCAAAGATGCGTCGCCAGAACGCGATATCGGGCTCAAGCCCGGCCGGTCGATCGAGAGGCACCAGCGCCGTCGTCGACCGCTTGGCTGTTCCCCACGCAGGCGCAGCGACGATCAAGAGCAAACCCAAGATCCCGATGACAGCATGAAATGCGCGCATGACTGAAATAGACCTTATCCCGCAGTTGGGTTCAAGGACCGCGCTGGTTTCACTTCGGGTGTCTCGCTCACTTCGATCTCATAACACGTGAAGGCCGCTGATCAGAGATCGGCCGCACCTCGCTTCTGCGCGCCCTGTTCAAACACTGAGAAAACACTCGCCCTCAGCGTATCCGCCGCATCGGTACGTTGCACGCCGGCGCTTGCCGGTCAGCGCCGGGGCGCCTAGCATCTTCGCTTGGTCGTCTTTCGGCGGCAGCGGACTTTCGGAGTTCCTCCCACATGCGGTTATTGCCCCGCGCTCAGGCTTTGATCTCGGTCTTCGTGCTCGGATGCTGCGCGGGTGTCGCCGAGGCGCGGGGTACCTTCATTGATCGTGTGATCATCGATAAATCCTCGCGCACAATGAGCCTGCTCGCCGGTGACGAGGTCTATCGCACCTACTTTGTGGCGCTCGGCGGCGCGCCCGAGGGTCCAAAACTCGAGGAAGGTGATCAGAGGACACCCGAGGGTGTCTATGCGATCAGCGCGCGCCAACCGAGAAGCACCTTCTACCGCGGTCTCGTGATCAGTTACCCGAACGCGCGCGACGTCGAGCAGGCGAAAGCACGGGGCGTAGATCCGGGAGGTGAAATCATGATCCATGGTCTGCGCAACGAGTACGCATGGATGGGCGAACGGCACCGGCGCACCGACTGGACCGAAGGCTGCATTGCGGTCACGAACGAAGAAATCGACGAGATCTGGCAACTCGTAGATATTGGCACACCGGTAGAAATACGCCCCTGAGCGCTCGGCAACGATCTGCAGGACCGAACCCCCTGAAACCACCCGTGACACCCGACGCCCACGCCGCGCGACTCGACAACACGCTGATTGCCGCAATCCGCCAGGTTCGCGCCGAACATGGTGTTTTGACGACACCCCGCAAAGCATCGAGCCGCGTTGAGGTCC
>JBMTYG010000043.1:0-22278 GCA_049454295.1 Pseudomonadales bacterium | reverse complement strand
CAGCAGCGGTCGCGGGAATGCGTATAAGGCAGTTTGCCGAGCGGAAACTTGCCAGTCGGTTCGAGCCCTGATCGCCTGTGACAGTTACGCGCACGCAGTCGAGATCGTTGACCAAGATGCCGCGCTGGTATTCCTCACGCCCAGGTCGATGTTTCAGCGTGCCCTCAAGCGTCGCCCGAACACGCAGCGCGGGTGTCGGTTTTGCTCCCGCGAGGTGCAGCAGCAAGGGTCGCGCGAGCAGTAGTGCGGTCACGATGGTCGAGACTGGATTGCCAGGCAACCCGAGAAAACAGGCGTTGCCGACGCGACCGAACGCGAGCGGCTTGCCTGGCTTCAGATTGAGCCGCCACAGCAGAAGTTCACCACGCGCCTCGACGGCTTGTTTTACGTGATCGGCGTCTCCCACGGAAACGCCGCCCGTTGTGATGATGAGCTTCGAGTCTGCGGCGGCGGTGTCGAGCGCTGCTACAGTGGCGTGCTGACTATCCGGGACAATCCCGATGTCGATCAACTCGACCGGTAGATCCTGCAGTAGGGCCTTGAGTGCCGCGCGATTGGAGTCATAAATCTGCCCAGGGGCGAGAGATCGCCCTGGCTCGATCAGCTCGTCTCCGGTCGACAGGATGGTGATGCGTGGGCGCACGCGCACCGAGACGTGGGTCAAGCCGCAGGCTGTGAACCATGCCGACTCGAATGGACCAATCACGTCACCGCGTTCCGCGATAATCGTGCCGGCTTCGACGTCCTGCCCAATGTGTCGGATGTTGTCGCCGGGTCTGATCAGTTCATCCACGCAAACCTCGGTGCCGACGACCCGGCAGTCTTCCTGAATGGCGACTGCGTCTAATCCCTCTGGAACCGGGGCGCCGGTGAAGATGCGCACGCACGCGCGGACGGGCACCTCGCCTGTGAACGGATGACCCGCGCTGCTCGTGCCGATACAGGTGAACGTGTACGGACGGGCGTCGCCCGCGTCTGTCGCTCGCAACGCATACCCGTCCATCGCAGAGGCAGGAAACGGGGGCAAAGAAATAGGCGCACGCACGTCCTCTGCGAGAACGCGGTGCAGAGCATCCGCCACGGCAATCGTTTCAGAGCCGGTGGTTGGGGAAATCGCCCCGAGCATCCGCGTCAGGGCTACGTTCAGATCGAGCGCTTGGATACCATACCTCCATGACGCGTCTAATTGCTTTGGAAACCTCGGGCACCTCGTGTTCTATCGCGGTGCATGTCGCAGGTGTCTGGTTCGAGAATACACAGAACGTCGACCGGCTGCATAACGAGGTGCTCCTTGTCCAGCTGCAAGGACTGCTTGCCGAGGCAGCGGTTTCGCCTCGGGGGGTAGAGTTGATTGTCTTTGCCGCGGGACCCGGGTCTTTCACCGGTATTCGGCTTGCCGCAGCCGCAGCGCAGGCGCTCGCTTTTGCGAGTGGCGCTCGCATTGTCCCGGTCTCATCGTCCGAGGCGCTGGTCACGCGGGCGCGTGCGCTGAGTGATGTCGGACAACGCGTGGTGACGGTGACGCGTTCGCGGCGAGACGCCTATTACGTTTCGGGTTGGGACCAGCTGTCAGACCAGCGCCCCCGGTGTGTGCTACCTGAGCAGCTCCTTCAAGGTGACGCAGTGGTGTTGCCGTCGACTTGTCACGGATGGGAAGGTGTTGGCGATATGCCGCCATGGTGGAAAACTGGCGGTGGGGGTAACTGGGTGTCTGGGGTCACCGTCGGCGCACGTACGGTTGGCGAAATTGGCCTGAAGCGGCATCTGGCGGGGGAGTCCGTTGACGCCGCGCAAGGGCTTCCGATCTACGTGGCTGGTGATAGCCCCTGGAAGCCTTCGCAGCCAGACCCACGCTGAGAGTCTTGTCATGGAGTCCACGCTCTTTTGCCACCCCCTCGCGCAACCCTGGGCAATCGCGATGTTCGACGGCGGTCCAATGGAGCTTGCGCTCGGGCCGCAGGACGGTGACCGACCACGGCTATGGGCCGCCCCTGATCATCTCGAACTACGCGTGGGAGATGCGCGACACGGTGGTGCGTGGGTAGACACGTCGGAGTTGAGGCGCCGGGCTGCAGAAGGTTCGATACTGACACGAGCGTGTGGCAGGCTGAATGATGCTCGCGTGCTTGATCCTATGGCCGGCTGGGGCGTCGATGCCCTGTTGCTCGCCGCCGCAGGCGCGCGCGTTGTTGCCGTCGAGCAAGAGCCGATGCTGCATGCGCTTGCGCGGGATCTGGCCCGTCGTGTCGGGGACGAAAGCGTCGAATTCAGGCTTGGCGACGGCCGCCTAGCGCTGCAATCCGCGGATTCCTTTGATGTCGTATATCTTGACCCGATGTTCCCTGCGCACGGCAAATCGGCGCTGCCAAGCAAACGCATGCAGTTCACGCGCTCGTTACCGGGCTCAGTCGTTGATATGGCGCCTGTCGATGTACTGCGCTGGATACAGGTCGCCCAGCCGCATGCCCGTCGCCGTGTGGTGTTGAAGCGGCGCCTTAAGGATCCAGTGGTAGGGGCGCCGAACGGGCAAATCAAGGGGCGCAGTGTGCGCTACGATGTTTATCGGGGCGGCGCTGCTTGACCTGGGAGCTCAGGCGGCGGTTTTACCGCGAGCCGGAACTCGGCGTCGATGACCGCGTTGGCCGCGCGCAGAAGCTCCGGTACGAGCCGTCCGGGCAGCAGGCGCCCGTCCGTTTCTTGTTGCAATAATCCTCGTTTCAGCAGGCCGTCCACAATCTGGTTGAAAAGCGTCGCATCGACGAATTCCGGCGCGTTCAGTCCGTACAGGCGCGACATGCGAGCTGCGACCGCGATCGTGCGCTCCTGTAAGGCATCGCGCGATTGGCGGGCATCGGCATCGATAGTGATCAGTCGCAGTACGATGTAGAGCCGCTCGAGGAGCGGCATCACGACGCCGGCGAGCAAGTGTAGCTGCCGACCCTGCTCGGAATCGGCTGCTGCGGGTTGTAGCGCTTCTCCTCGTTCGACCAAAAGCCCTTCATTCAGCATGCAATCGACCCAGGTGTCGATGACATGGCGCTGTTCTGGGTGGGCTGCTGATTCAGCCTCGCGAGTGTCCTCGATGTCTCGGCTGGGCACTTCCGCGGTGACGGCCTCGGCGGCGAAGGGGAGCACGGGGGCGCAGAGTCTGTTAAGCGCCGTGCGATCGATAGGGCGCCGTCGATTGCGGATCAGACAGGCAATGAGCGAGGGTAGCAACAGCACATGAGCGACATTATTGCGGTACCACGTGATGAGTACGGCGGTGAGCGGGTCATGGTGGAGCACGGGTCCAAACGCTGTTTCCTCGCGCTGAATGAGCCCGAGGGATTGCACGGTGGCAATGACCTCCGTGGGAGAGAGGGCAGTTACGGGATAGGTGGCTGGCCCAGTTTGGAGCAGACGCTGGTACAGGGCGATCTGCGCCTCGAGCACTGTGGATTCGATGGCCAGCCGCGGCGCGCTCAGCATCACGAGCGCGACCAGGTTGACCGGGTTGACCGTCGCAGCCGCGTTGATGCGCGCCATGATGGCGGCGCCGAGACGTGGCGCGACGGTCGTATCGTGCGAAGGGTCAGCCTGCAGTGCCTGCTCCCTTAGCCAGTGTCCTAGAACGAGTGGTGCCCCGAATCGGACCTCTACGTGCCCAAAGTTCTGGCGCACGAGCCTTAGCGCGCGAAACACGTCGCTGACCGATTCGGTCTGCTTTCCTGATCCGCGCAGTTCATCCAAATAACTCGCGGCTTCCACGAGCTTTTCGTAGCCGAAATAGACCGGCACAAAGGCGAGCGGTCGCGGTAACCCGCGCGCGTGATGTTCAAGAGTCATTTTGATCAGACCCAGACGCGCCGGCAGCAGCCGCCCCGTGCGAGATCTGCCACCCTCGGGAAAGAACTCGACGCTGTGGCCTCGACGGTAGACCTGATAGAGATACTCGGAAAACACCGCACTGTAGAGCGGGTCGCCGCGAAAACTGCGACGCATGAAGAACGCGCCGGATCGCCGCAGAATGCCGCCGACCACGGGCAAGTTCAGGTTACGCCCAGCAGCGATGTGCGGAATCGTGAGCCCTTGCTGATAAAGCAGATAGGAAAGCAGCAGGTAATCCAGATGACTGCGATGGGACGGGACGTAGACCAGCGTGTGAGTCCCGGCGATGGACTTCACCTGCTCGATGCCGCTAACGCTTACCCCGCTGTATATGCGATTCCAGAACCAGCGCAATACTTGCTCGAGTATCCGTACCGTGGGAAAGGAGATGTTGGAGGCGATCTCTTCTGCGTAGCGACGCGCTTCCCGTTCGAGGCGTTGACGCGATCGAGTGTCCGGCGCGGCTTCGATCACTGCCCGGACCGGGCGCCCCTGCACCACCCGCGCGAGCAGCGTACGCTGGTGCGAAAGGTCAGGCCCGAGCGCCGCTGCGCGCTGGTGCCGCAGACGGATCCTCAAGGTTCGGTTGATCCGCTCGAGTGCGGCCTTGCCGTTTGTGACGCGTTTGCAGGCGTCGGCAAGCGGCAGTGCGACGCCGAAATCGACAATGATTTGCCGCGGGCTCAGAAAGAGATTCACGATGCGTCGCAGACGCGAGGTAACCGCCCAGTGTTCTGACAGCAGCAGACGCAGGAATGACCCTTGACCACTGGGAACAAGCCCCCAGAAGACGGTGACGGGGAGCAGCAGAACGGGTGTCGATTCGATAATCCCCGTCTGTAGTCCGCGTTCGAGCAGTGCTTCAACGTCGCTAACACGCGCCGCATCGGCTCGCCTGCGTCGACCGCCACGGCGATAGCGGTCGAGGTAGAAGACCCTTCGTGGTAGCGCAATATCGCCGGCGGACAGCTCAGCGAATGGGCTTGGCAACCCTTGCGTCGCGCAGATCAGATCCAATACCAGGAGATCACTCAGGGAGCGACGTTCGAGGACATAGATCGGCTGCAAGGGTTGCTCGATGGTCGGATCTGTCGCTGGCGTCGGCAGATGCCCGGACGCGCGCGGGCGCACGAGCATGCGCAGTAAGCGCAGAGCGATCGTGTACCCAACCCCCGGTCCGCGAGCCATCGATATTGTCTGCTATGGATGGCTCAGGGACGGCCGCGAAAGAGATCGGAGGGTACGCTGCCCGAGGACTGGATCTCGACTTCCCACACGTCCTCGTATTTCGTGTCGGTGATGGTTTTCGCGTCGCTGTCGTTGCGGATCACGGTCGGCCGCAGGAAAACCAGCAGGTTGCGCTTGACGCGCGACTTGCTGTCGGAGCGAAACAGTCGACCGAGCGCAGGGATGCTGCCGAGTAGCGGGACCTTTTTGATCGAGTTGTTGATGTCGTCCTGAATCAGCCCGCCAAGCACGATTGTCTGCCTATCTTCGGCCAGTACCGTGGTTTCGATAGTGCGTTTGGAGGTTACGACGTCGGAGAACCCGGCATCACCGATCGGCGCTTCGGGAACGATGCCGGTGATCTCCTGGGAGACCTGCAGTCGCACCGCCGTGCCGTCATGTACATGTGGCGTGACGGTGAGCTGGAGGCCGACATCCTGACGCTGGATGGTCGTGAACGGGTTGCTGCTGCCGTCTCCGGTGGTGCTGTAGGAACCTGTGCGGAAGGGCACTTCATTGCCCACGACGATCTTCGCTTCCTGGTTGTCGAGCGTCAGAATGCTCGGGGTGGAGAGCAAATTTGCGTTGGTGTTGGTAGCCAGCGCGCGCACCACCGCGGCAAACGAGAAGCTGGATGCATCGATTCGCGCGACGGCGACGGTGGGTGCAGTGGCTGAACCCAGTGCAGGTAACACGTCGACCATGCCATCGTCGCCGATCACGTTGTTGATGAGCGATGAGACGACGCCATCAAGCGTGGTGTTAAAGAAGGGAATCGTCCCATCTTCGCCATCGACGCCGGCCATCTCCACCCCGATCCTGGTTGAGTCATCGATCGAGATTTCGACGATGGCCGCCTCGATCAGGACCTGGGTGCGTCGAACGTCGAGCTTGTCGAGAATCTCCCGCACTTCTGCCATGAGGGCGGGCTCTCCGCGAACTACGATTGCGTTGAGTGATTCGTCAGCACGTATGGTCGTGGGACCGCGCCCTTCCTCTTCTTTGCCGCCTTCTCCGGCGATCATTTCCTCGAGCATGGGCGCGAGCTTCGAGGCGTCTCCGTGGCGCAGATAGATCACCTGCGTGGCGCCGGTAGCCGTCGCCTGTTGATCGAGTTGCTCGACGAGCTTCAGGATTTCTGCCACGGGGCGCGGTTTGCCGCGAACCACGAGGCTGTTGTTGCGTTCGTTAGCGATGAGCTGTACGCGCTGGGGCCCTGCGGTCCCCTCCGCGAGCTGGCGCGGCGCGACCTTCTCCAGCAGGTTGACGACGGTGCCGACCCAGGCGTGCTTCATGGGGACGACGACGACCTGCACGTCATCCGAAACATCAACCTGCTGCACGAGCTGTACCAGCCGCGTCATGTTGTCCGCGTGATCGCTGATGATGACCACGTTCGGCTCGGCTACTGCGGCAATGTGTCCATATTGCGGAATGAGCGGTCGCAGAATCTTTACCAGCTCTTCCGACTTCACATTTTGTGCGGAGATAACGCGGGTTACGAGTTTTTCTGGCGCGATGGGTCCGCGCTCGCCCTCTGCCCCCGGGCTTTGCTTGGCGGTCGCATTCTGTTGGATCCGGATGACGCCGCCCGAGGGCACCGCGGTCCAGTTATGCACGCGCAGGACTGATAGAAACAGCTCGTACACCGCCTCGCGATTCATGGGCGTGCTCGAGACTACGGTGACATTGCCCTTGATGCGCGGGTCGACGACGAAGGTTTTTCCCGTGATGCCGGCGACCTGCATGACGAATTCGTTCAGATCGGCATTTTTGACATTGATGCGCCAGGTCTGTTCCTCGGCGTATGCGGTGCCGAACATCGTGAGTGCGAGAAGAACAACAGCGGTCGCTCTGGCAGCAAACGCAGTGACACGAGGGATAACGGAGAGGCGGTGGGTATGGGTCATGGCACTTGCGTGGTGACGAAGAAGCGGCGCGTGCCACGCTGGATCTCGATGCGTGCAAGGCCCTCTGTCTTCAGGTTGTCGATATCGAGACGGTCCTGTGCTGGATTGCCGACCGGTCGACCGTTGACCGACAGGATGACATCGCCCGTTTGCAATCCAGTGTGACCGAGCCAGTCTGCTCCGGCAAGGCTGTCGACGCGATAGCCGTCCTTACTCGCTGCACTGATTGGCGACAGCCCGAGCGCAACGAGGTCGTTGCCGCCTGATCGCGCAGACGCGTCATAACCCGGGTCGTCGACGGGGATGTCTTCCGGGCTTATGCCCTGCGTTGCGCCGGGTTCGCTGTCGCTGCTGTCGAAACCGTCAGGTTCGGGAATATCGCTGATCGGATCCGTCATCTCGGCCCCGGGGTCTTCGATGTCCGTTGCGCGCAATCCCTCGTAGGGCGTTGCCTCGTCAAACGGCTCGATGCGTTCCAGCTCTGCGCGGTACTGTTCCTCCATCAGGCGCATTTGCTCCGCGTCGGCATCCTGATAAGCGGGATTGGCTGAGCTCACTGCCGAGGGGGTATTTTGCGCAAAGAACAGCGATTCAACGCTGCCGTCTCGTCGCAAAACCACGTGATCAGTCTGGACGGCTTCGAGCGTGGCAGTGCCCGCGACACTTTCACCGATTTGGTAGAGGCGTCCGGGCTTGCCCCGCTCGGCAATGATGGCCGCAGAGCTGCGTTCGTCTGCGCCTGCGAACACGCCCTGCAGTTCGAGCGGCAGCTGGGTAACCACAGCGGGTCCGCTGGACAGCATCCCTTGGCTGGCGCTGTTGGCACCCTCGGCGCCGAAGAGGTTGCCCGCGATGAGTCGGTCGATGTCGACCAACGCAGGTGCTCGCGAACCGCTGCTGATCGTGGTGGGTGCGAGTGGTGCATGGCTCGGTGCGCCGTCGGCCAAGAGCTCGAGGAGCCCATCGGCAACGGTCCACGCGATGCCTGCGATGAGCAGCCACCGAATCGGTTGGACCAGTCGAGCGGCCAGCACCTTTAGCACAAACTTCTTACTCCCCGCTGCGCGCCTGGCGCGGCTTGCGCAGACCCACAGGTTACCTGCACCGGAGGCATCAGAACAGTTGCTCCTCGAGGGTCATCACCACGTCAGTGGGCGCGCCGGTGCCCGGCCACTCAAGACCGAAGAGTTGGATGAAGCGCCGCGTCAGGGCGAGGCTGACAAAGCCATCTGCTGCCACCCGACCGCTCAGGATTTCGAGTTCGGTCGGCGTGGTCTCGTGCAGGCTGGCCGCAAAACCCGGACCCAATCGGGCCTGAAGCGGGGGCGCCCGCGTGTCGTGGTCGCGCCCGGTCAGACGATAGCGCACGTCCCCGCCGGACCAATCGATGTGACCAGTCAAGACGCTGCTGGGCAACGCGTCGGTATGGGCGGCGCTGAGCGTCACCCTGTGAAAATCAAGGTCGCCCCCGATCCAGATGTGATAGGGCTCAAGCAACACGCGCAGCCCCGCTGCGTCAAGATTGCCGTTGACTTCGAGTTGGTAGCGAGCGATTCCCACCCTGAGCTCACCCGAAAGCGTCTGGCCTTGGTCAAGCCACTGCAGATCCAGCCCGAACTCACCCCTGAGCAGCGCCGCGGGTGCCACGCGCCAAGCGACCCTGCCAAGCTCGTACCCCCCAAACGCGCCGGAAGCATTCCCGTGGCTCACGCCCAAGGTTCCCTGGCCGGACCAGAGCAACCCCTGTGCTCCGGTCAGGGTGATGGCTGCCTGATCAGGCAGTAGGCTGGGCAGTAGCGCAGCCGGTGCCCGAGCCAGCATGAATAGCGCCAACAGAAGAACGCCGCCGAGGAGGTAACGCGCGCCGGCTCGCATGAATCAGCGCGGAGCGACCGACGTTTGTGACAGCGCATCGAGCGTTGCCCGATACAACCTTGCCAAGCGCGCGAGATCCTCGATGGCTACGCACTCGTCGATCTTGTGGATGGTGGCATTGACGGGTCCGAGCTCGATGACTTCTGCCCCGGTCGGCGCAATGAATCGTCCATCCGAAGTGCCGCCACCGGTCGAGCGCTCGGGCTCTTGCCCGAGTTCGGCTGTAATCGCCGCATTGACCGCATCGATCAATGCACCGCTCGCGGTCAGAAATGGGGACCCTGAGCGCTGCCAGGTCAGCTCGTGACGCAGCCCAGCGCGGTTGAGTGCGGATTCGACCTCGGATTCCAGTGCTGCTGCGGTCTGTTCGGTCGAATAGCGGAAATTGAAGTCGACCGAGAGCGACCCCGGTATCACGTTGCCGGCGCCGGTGCCCGCGTGGATGTTCGAGATCTGAAAACTGGTGGCGGGGAAGAAAGCGTTGCCTTCATCCCAGCGTCGGGACGCGAGTTCGGCGAGCACCGGCAGTGCGCGATGGATGGGATTATCTGCACGTTCCGGATAGGCCACATGCCCTTGGATTCCGAGAACATTGAGCTTTCCAGACAGCGAGCCGCGGCGTCCTACGCGCACGACATCGCCAACGATGGTGGTGGAAGAGGGCTCGCCGACGATGCACCAGTCAATCTGGGTGCCCCGCGCTGCCAGGGTTTCCATGACTGCGCGCGTACCGTGAATCGCGGGTCCTTCCTCATCACTGGTGAGCAGGAAGGCGATTGTCATTGGGCAATCCGGATGTGCGGCCAGAAAGCGCTCGGTCGCGACCACCATCGCGGCAAGGGAGCCCTTCATGTCAGCCGCGCCGCGGCCGAACAGCCGACCGTCTCGGACCACAGGTTCGAAGGGCGGCGTTTGCCAGTCCTCGACCGGTCCGGTTGGCACAACATCGGTATGACCGGCAAAGGCGAAGAGCCGACCGGATCTCGCGCCGATCGGGGCTCTCACTGCCCACAGATTGTCGACGTCGCCAAAACGAAGGGTTTCGCACACAAACCCTAGCGGTTGCAGACGATTGGCGATCAGCGCCTGACACCCGGCATCCTCCGGCGTGACACTCGTGCGGCGAATCAGGTCACAGGTGAGCTTGAGTACCGCGGCGGACAGGGAATCGTCGGTCATGTTGGCGCCGGTAGCGTTAGTCATTCGCGTGGAGCAGCGCGTTGAGTTCGATAGCGCGCTTGTTGGTGCGACACTCGATCTGTCCGGTAAGCCCGTTGCGCAGGAACAAGAGATCATTGGCGCCTGCAACCTCGCGCGCTTTTACGTCGCCAACCGGCTGTCCGTCCGCATCGATGAGGCGCACGCGGGTTCCCGCCGTGATATAGAGACCGGCCTCGATGGTGCAGCGATCGCCGAGCGGGATGCCGGTGCCCGCATTCGCGCCGATCAAGCAGTGTTCACCGAGGGTGATGCGAATATTGCCGCCGCCGGAGAGTGTGCCCATCGTGCTGGCGCTGCCGCCGAGATCCGAATGCGCGCCGACGATTACGCCCTGGGATATACGACCTTCGACCATGTTCGGCCCGAGTGCGGCGGCGTTGAAGTTGATAAAACCCTCGTGCATCACGGTGGTCCCTTCGCCCAGGTAGGCGCCGAGACGAATTCGGCTGGCATCCGCGATACGGACCCCGCTCGGCACCACGTAGTTGCTCATCCGGGGGAATTTGTCGATGGCGTGGACTTCAAGGTGCCGACCCGCGGCGCGCGCACGTCGCTGGGCGGTTGGCAGTTCCGCGACGGCGACTGCGCCCTCACTGGTCCAGGCGACGTTGGGCAGGTGGGTGAAAATATCGCCAAGGTTCAGGGTATTTGGCAGCGCAAGTCGATGCGACAGCAGGTGCAGCTTGAGGTAAGCCTCCGCCGTATGGGTGATCGCAACATCTTCGATCAGCACGACCGCATGCAGCGGCACTGATTCAGACGCCAGATCGGCGCAGGGCTCGAGCGCTGCCGCCGCATCCGGTGCCTGCGTGCTGACGGCGGTGAGGAAAGCCATGAGATCCCCAGCCGCGATAGCGCTGACCCCCGGCGCGAAATGTTCATGGATGACACGGACAAGATCGCCAGGCGGCTCGCGCAACGGCACCGGGAAGTAGCAGTCGATCATGGCACCACTCGCGGCCGATCGCGTTGCGGCAATGCCGAATGCGAATAGAACGGGGCTTGCCGGATCGTTGATGGTCCTTGGGCGGGTCTCTGGGACAGTCATTGGCGTGCCTCCTCAAAGCGGCGAATATCGTTGGCGGCTGTCGTTCCGGCCCAGTCCGCGATGGCGTGCGCGGCCGCTACGCAGTCGTTGAGCGGAGCGACCCAGGCAATGCGCACATGTCCCGTCCCCGGGCTGCAGCCATGGGCTGAGCGTCCGAGAAAGGTTCCGGGTAAAACCGTGATATTGCGCGCGGCAAACAACGCCTGTGTGAACGTCTGGTCATCGGTGCCGACCGGCAGCCAGTGATAGAACCCTCCTTCTGGACGGGTTACCGGGAAAACGCGTCCGAGTATGGGTTCCACCGCGTCGAATTTCTCGCGGTACGCGGCCCGGTTAGCCATGACGTGGGTTTCATCCTCCCAGGCGGCTGCGCTAGCGGCTTGGATATGATTCGGCAGTGCGCAGCCCTCGTAGGTGCGGTAGAGGAAGTACCGATCGAGGATGCGAGCGTCGCCCGCCACGAAGCCTGAGCGCAGTCCGGGCACGTTGGAGCGCTTGCTCAGGCTGTGAAAAACAACGCAGCGATTGAAGTTCGTTCGACCGCTTCTGGCACAAGCTTCGAGCAGCCCCGCGGGCGGTTGCCCCTCGTCGAGGTAGATCTCGCTGTAGCACTCGTCCGCCGCGATGATGAAGTCGTGGCGCTCAGCCTGTTCCACGAGCCAGATCAGCGTGTCGAGATTGAGGGTCGTGCCGGTCGGATTTCCCGGCGAGCACAGGTAAAGCAGCTCGCAGCGCTGCCAGACCGACTCGGGTATTGAGCGATAGTCCGGCTGGTAACCAGTCTCCCGCGTGCAGTTTACGAACCAGGGTTCGGCGCCTCGGAGCAGCACTGCGCCCTCATAGATCTGGTAGAACGGGTTCGGCAGGATGGCGAGGGCATCGGGTTTGCCGCTCAGAACAGCCTGTGCGAAGGAGAACAGCGCCTCGCGAGTCCCGGCAACCGGCAGAATCTCCCGCGCCGGGTCAACACTGGCCCCGAACCGGCGCCCAATCCAGCGAGCAACCGCTTCGCGCAGCGCGTCACTACCGCGTGTGGTGGGGTACAGCGCCAGGTCGCGGGTAATGCGTGCGGGATCGGTAAGCAGCGCAACGATGAATTCGGGGGGCGCATGTTTCGGCTCGCCGATGGAGAGCGCAACGGGCGCATGGCCCGCGGGCGGCTCGATACCGGCCTTGAGGGCGGCAAGGCGCTCGAAGGGATAGGGATGCAACGCATCGAGATAGGGATTCATGGGCGCTGTCTCGGATCGGTGAATCTTGTTTGACTGGGTGAGGACCGGATGAAAGCCTGACAGACGTGCAGACGTTCGCTGCATCGTGTCACAAGTTGCTCGCGATACGTTTGTCGAGTCGCTGGCGCAGTATGTTCTCAAGCGTGTAGATGCGTTCTTTTTCGCGGATGGGGCGGCCATCGCGGTCGGTGACAAAGAACACGTCCTCCACCCGCTCGCCGAGGGTTGTGATGCGCGCCGACTGCACGTTGATCCCGAGTTCGAAGAACAGCAGTCCGACGGTAGCGAGAAGACCCGGTCTGTCGGCAGCCACGATGGTCAGCTCCGAATGTCGAGCACCGCGGCGGTTGCGCAGATCTACTTCGGTGGCACGGGTCAGCTGTTTGAGACGGCGCGGAACCCGTCGCTTCATGATGCGCGGGAATTCTTCTGGATCGCGCAGAGCGGCGCGGAGTTGCGCGGTGATTTGACCACGTCGGCCAGGCTCACGGCTGACTGGATTGCCATCTGACCCGAGCACGATGTAGCTGTTCAAGCACAAACCGTTTTTAGCCGTGTGAATCTGAGCGTCATGTACGGAGAGATCCAACTGATTGAGTGCCGCGACGCTTGCGGCAAACAGATTGGGCTGATCGCGCGTGTACAACAGGATTTCGGTTGCGCCTTCAGCAACGCCCTGACTCTTCAAATCGAGCAGCAGCACGAGGGGGCCGTTCTCCGGCGCATGGTAATGCATGCGCGCGGTGACATCAGCGATCTGGCGCGCCGTGTGGCGCAGGAAAAATTCCTCCCCGGGTACCAGCCAGGCACGCGTAACGTCGTCCGTTTCAAGTCCCCGAGCGAGCAGATGCTCGAGGGCGCGTTCCTGAATCACGCGCAGCGTTGATGCACGATCCGTGGTCGACTCGAGTCCACGTCGCAGGGCCTTGCGTGTTTCCGAATACAGGGTGCGCAGCAGTGTCGCACGCCAGCTATTCCAGAGATTGCGGTTAGTCCCGTTGATGTCCGCCACGGTCAAGGCATAGAGGTAGTTGAGCCGCATCTCGGACTTCACTTCCGTCGCAAACTCGTGAATCACGTCGGGGTCGTAGATGTCCTTCCGCTGGGCCGTGCTCGACATCAACAGATGCTGTCGGACCAGCCAGACCACCAGCGCGGTATCCGCAGGGTTCATGCCATGGCGACGGCAGAACGCCTCGGCATCCACCGCGCCAAGCTCTGAGTGATCGCCGCCACGCCCTTTGCCGATATCGTGGTAGAGGCCAGCAATGTAGAGCAGCTCGATCTTTGGCAGATTGCGTACGCAGTGCGCTGCGACCGGAAAATCCTGTTCAGCAGATCGGTAGTGCAGGCGCCGCATGTTGCGGATCACGTTCATCGTATGCGCATCGACCGTGTAGATGTGGAACAGGTCGTGCTGCATCTGACCGATCACTTCACCGAATTCGGGCAGGTAGTGGCCAAGCACGCCATAGCGTCGCATCCGGGTCAGAGTAGTGACGAGCGTGAAGGGCGCCTTCAGCAATTCGATGAATAGCCGCGTAACGGCAGGATTCTCGCGGAACGCGTGATCAATGCGATGCAGATTGTTGCGGATCGCACGAATCGTGTTGGCGCGTACACCGGCGATATCGCGCCGGTTGGCCATGATGACGAATATTTCAATCAGCGCGGAGGGCGTTTCCGTAAGTACGTCGGGTGTGGTCAGTTCGATATAGCCATTGCGCAGCTGAAAGCGCGCGTTGATGGGCACGATCCGCGGGCGCTCACGCGCGCGCAGAATACTCTCATCGAAATGCTGCAGGAGGATGTCGTTAACCTCGGACAGCTCGATGATGTGCCGATAGTAGTGGTGCATGAAGCGCTCGACGCCGAGGCGGGCGCTGGTGTCGGCGAATCCGAGCCGCTGTGACAGCGTGCGTTGATGTTGGAACTGGAGTTGGTCCTCCTTGCGCCCGGCAAGCAGGTGTAGGCCATACCGCACCCACCACAGAAAACGGCGTCCATCCTCGAGCCACTCCCGCTCTTCCGCGGTGAGCATACCGAGGCGCTCCAATGCCGCCGGGTCGGTGGTTCGGAACTTCCGAGCAAGCACCCAGAGCGCAGTTTGAATATCGCGCAGACCGCCGGGCGATGTTTTCAGGTTGGGTTCGAGTCCGTACTCCTCGTTGTCGTATTGCCGGTGGCGCTGCTGCTGTTCGTCGCGCTTCGCTTTGTAGAACGCGTCGGGTGGCCAAAGCCGTCGCGAAGCGAGCACTTTGTCGAGCGCCGCCGCGAGCGATGTTGAACCCATCAGGAATCGGCGCTCAAAAATAGCGGTCGCAATCGTAAGATCGGCACGCGCCTCGCGCTTGCAGTCAGCGAGCGAGCGCACGCTGTGACCCACCTCGACGCGCAGGTCGAACAGGCAGTGCAGGAATGCGCTGATGGCCTTGCGGTGGCGCAGCGGCTGGCGCGAGACGATCAGCAGATCAATGTCTGAATGGGGGAACAGTTCTCCCCGTCCGTACCCGCCGACGGCAAAGACGGCGATGCCGTCTCGCAGATCCATTGGGATCGTAGCGTCCCAGATTGCGGCGAGGGTGTTATCGAACAGCGCGGAGCGCTCGGCGACGAGGGTCGCAACGTCAGCGTTGCCCCAGTAGGCGTCCGCGAGCTCTGTGTCCCGGGCCGCGATGCGCCCGCGTAGCTCATCGACAAAGGCGCCGGGACCTTCACCGAAGCGTCGACCCGAGGGCGCCGGATCGAGCGCCGACATCATTGGGATCAGGCCTGCGCGCCGTCGGCCGCGCGCTCCTCACTGCGGAGTGTGAGGATCTCGGTGCCCTGCGCGGTCACCAGCAGCGTGTGCTCCCACTGGGCCGACAGCTTGTGGTCTCGGGTGACGACGGTCCAGTGGTCAGGCAGGATTTTCACGTGGCGGGTGCCGGCATTGATCATCGGTTCGATGGTGAAGGTCATGCCTTCTTCGAGGACCAGACCGGTGCCAGGACGCCCATAGTGCAGGACTTGCGGTTCGTCATGGAATGTTCGCCCGATGCCATGACCGCAGAATTCGCGGACGACGGAAAAGTGATTGGCCTCAGCGTGAGATTGAATCGCATGCCCAATATCGCCGAGTCGGGCGCCCGGGCGAACCACCTCGATCCCTCGGAACAGGCATTCGCGTGTGATCCGAACGAGGCGTTCGGCAAATGGGCTTGGCTTGCCCACGAAGAACATCTTGCTCGTGTCGCCGAAGTAGCCGTCCTTGATCACGGTGATGTCGATGTTGACGATGTCCCCGGCCTTGAGCTGCTTGCGGTCGGTCGGGATGCCATGGCAAACGACGTGATTCACCGAGGTGCAGATGGAGCGCGGGAAAGGCGGCCCGCTACCGTTGCTGTAATTGAGTGGCGCGGGGATCGACCCGAGTTCTTCGACGATGAACTGGTGGCAGAGGTTATCTAGATCGCCGGTGGTGACGCCGGGGACGACGTGTTCTTCGATCATTTCGAGCACGCGCGCCGCCAGTGCACCGGCCACCCGCATGCCGGCCACGTCCTGCTCGGTCTGGACTTTTGCAACCATGGTCGTGGTCGTTCCCGGTTAAGACGGGCTATGGTATAAAGCGCGCCGCAGCGGGGCAATGAAAGGCGCCGCGGCGTGTTCGTCGCAAGAGCGACAAAACCAACGACTCACGTTATCCGGCACGCGCTTCAGGGTGCTGCTCCCCGTCCCGCTGACATCGGCGGATACGAGAGAGCGGTTGCAGCGCGGGGGTAGCGGAGGATTAACCCAGAGGCATGACATGACTATTTCAATGCGAGATATGCTCGCCGCAGGCGTGCATTTTGGCCATCAGACCCGGTTCTGGAACCCGAAGATGGCGCCTTATATTTTCGGCGCGCGCAATCGGATCCATATCATCAATCTCGAGAAAACCGTGCCTGCGTTCAACGCAGCGCTCGATGAGCTGCGTCGCATGGGGGCGGCTGGCAAGAAGGTGCTCTTCGTCGGTACCAAGCGGGCGGCAGCAGAGGTGGTGCGCGAGCAGGCTGCTCGCGTGGGCATGCCCTTCGTAGACCAGCGCTGGCTCGGCGGCATGTTGACCAACTACAAGACCATACGCCAGTCGATCCGTCGCCTGCAGGAACTTGAAACCCAGGCCACCGACGGCACCTTCGACCTGCTGACCAAGCGCGAGGCGCTCACCAAGACGCGTAATCTGGACAAGCTCACCGGTGCGATCGGCGGGATCAAGGATATGGGCGGTCTGCCCGACGCACTCTTTGTGATTGACGTCATGCACGAGCGCATTGCGGTGACCGAGGCCAACAAGCTTGGCATTCCCGTGTTCGGCGTCGTGGACAGCAACAGTGATCCGGCCGGTGTCGATTGGGTGATTCCCGGCAACGACGACGCCATTCGCGCCATCCGCCTGTATATCACCGCAGCGGCGGACGCCATTCAGGAAGGTCGCAATCGCGCGAGCGGCACCGTGCGTGCCGACGAATTTGTGGAGCTGGTGGAAGACACCGCCGCAGCGCAGGAGTAAGACAAATGTCGATTACCGCCTCGATGGTGAAGGAGCTTCGTGAGCGCACGGGGCTCGGGATGATGGAGTGCAAAAAGGCGCTCGAAGAAACAGACGGCAACATGGAGCTGGCTATCGAAGAGCTGCGCAAGAAGAGCGCGCTCAAAGCCGCCAAGAAGGCGAGTCGCACAACAGCCGACGGGCTGCTTGCGGTTCGCATAGCGGAGGATGGCAAGCGCGCTGCGCTGGTTGAAGTGAATATCGAGACCGACTTCGCTGCCAAGAACGAAAAGTTCATCGGCTTCGTCGGCGATGTCCTCGCGGAAGTCTTTGCTTCCGGCGTGACCGATACGGCGGCGCTTATGGCGGGTGCGCTGGGTGCACGCCGGGAACAGCTCGTGCAAGAGATCGGTGAGAATATCAGTGTGCGCCGTGCCGCCTGCTTTGAGACCGCCGATGGCGTGATCGCAACCTACCTGCACGGCGACAACCGCAAAGGCGCACTCGTGGAGCTGTCGGCGGGTGACTTGGCGCTGGGTCGGGACGTTGCCATGCACGTCACCGCGATCGCACCGATGGTCGTGCGTGGGGATGATGTGCCTGCGGACGTGCTGGAAAAAGAACGCGAGATTTACACCGCGCAGGCCGCGGAGAGCGGCAAGCCGGCGGAAATCGTCGCCAAGATGGTTGAAGGACGCGTGCGCAAATACCTCGCTGAGGTCAGCCTACTCGACCAGCCGTTCGTCAAGGATCCGAACATGACCGTCGCCAAGCTGCTCGCTGGCGCCGGAGCGACCTGCCGACGATTTGTGCGCTTCGAAGTGGGTGAAGGTATCGAGGTAGAAAAGGCGGACTTCGCCGCAGAAGTGGCGGCGCAGGTCCAGGCGTCGCGCTGAGGTGTCCTCCGGAGGGCGTATGCGCCGCGTGCTCCTCAAATTGAGCGGCGAGGCCCTCGCCGGAAACGGGGGGTTTGGTATCGACCCTGATGTCCTCCGCCGCTTGGCGGAGGAGATAGCCAGCCTGCGTCAGGCAGGGGCTCAAATCGCGCTAGTGCTCGGGGGCGGCAACCTGTTTCGTGGCGCGGCTCTGGCGGCGGCAGGTCTCGATCGCGTGACGGGCGATCACATGGGGATGCTGGCAACCGTGATGAACGGTCTCGCCTTCCGTGACGCGCTACGGCGTGCAGGGGCTGTTGCGGACGTGTTTTCCGCTGTTGAGTTGCCGGGCATGGCGCGTCGATTTGTGCGGGATGACGCGGTCTCTTGTCTGGAGTCGGGAGGCGTGGCGATCTTCGTGGCAGGAACAGGGAATCCTTTCTTCACCACGGACACGGCAGCCTGTCTTCGCGGCATAGAAATCGGGGCGGAGGCGGTGCTCAAAGCGACCAAGGTCGATGGCATCTATGATGCAGACCCCGTGCGTCATCCCGACGCGACGCGTTTTGACACGTTGGACTTTGACACGGCAATCGCGCGCGAACTGGCGGTGATGGATCTTGCGGCTCTGTGCCTGAGTCGTGATCATGATCTACCGATCGTCGTCTTCGACATGAACGCACCGCGCGCGTTGACCCGCTTGCTCGCGGGTGAGAAGGTAGGAACCCGGGTGAGTCGTAGCGGGCTGGTTTAGACGGCTCGCGGGTTGAGTCGGTCACGCGGCTCATTGGGAATATCCCACGTAATCAAAGATATCGGTGATGATCCAAGATATTCGTAACGAAGCTGACGGGCGCATGGGCAAGTCCATCGAGTCCCTGCACACAGTGTTTGCGCGCATTCGCACGGGGCGCGCCAACGCGAATTTGCTCGATGGCATTCAGGTCAGCTATTACGGCGTCGATACGCCGCTTAACCAAGTGGCGTCGGTGTCAGTGGAAGACTCTCGAACCCTGGCCATTGTGCCGTGGGAAAAGAAGCTCATGTCCGACATCGAAAAAGCGATCCTGAAGAGCGACCTCGGTCTCAATCCGACCTCCACCTCGGAAAAAATCCGGATCCCGTTGCCCGCACTGACCGAAGAGAATCGCAAGGACCTGATCAAGCAGGCACGTGCGGAGGCGGAGCAGGCTCGCGTGGCCATTCGCAGCATCCGTCGTGATGCGATGGCGGACATCAAGACGCTGCAGAAAGACAAACTGGTCTCGGAAGACGACGCGCGCCGCGGTGAGGATGAGGTGCAAAAGCTCACTGACCGACGGATTGCGGAAGTGGATAAAGTCCTGGCCACGAAAGAATCTGACCTTATGGTGATATGAAGGTCGCTCCCGTGCAGTCGGAACACCCCGCGCTCATTGGATCTGGGACAGCCCCGGAGCTTGCTGGCAATTCGCAAAAGGTGGCTGTTGCGGAGGCGGGGCCTCGTCACATCGCCATTATCATGGACGGTAACCATCGCTGGGCACGCGGCCGCGGGCTGCCAAGCTCTGCGGGGCATCGCGCGGGTGCCGGAAATGTGCGACCGGTGGCAGAAGCCTGCGTGGACGCGGGTGTGGGCGTGCTCACGTTGTTTGCGTTCAGCACCGAGAATTGGCGGCGCCCGAAGCGGGAAGTGCGCTTGCTGATGGGGCTCATCAAGAGCTTCCTGGAGCGCGATATCGACGAACTGCACGAACGCGGGGTCAGGCTTCGCATCATTGGTGATCGCGAACCCTTTGATGATGAACTCAAGGATCTGATGAGCTATGGCGAGCGCCTGACCGCGGGCAACTCGGCATTGACGTGCAATGTGGCGGTCAACTTCGGTGGTCGGTGGGACATCGTGGAAGCCGCTCGAGCGCTGGCCCGTGATGTGCAGTCGGGTCGGCTGGCCCCCGAGGCTATCGACGAGGTGGCATTCGCCCGAGGATTGGCGTTACACGGATTGCCGCCGCCAGATCTTTGTATCCGCACCGGAGGCGATCCCCGCATCAGCAATTTCCTGCTGTGGGATTTTGCCTATTCTGAACTCTACTTCACCGACTGTTTCTGGCCCGATTTCTCGGCGACGGAACTGAAGGCAGCCACGGACTGGTTTTGCCAACGGCAACGCCGCTTCGGCGGGCGTCTCTGAGTCGACACGTGCTGCGCGCACGGGTACTGACCGCGCTCTTTCTGCTTGGGTTGACTCTGGCGGCGATCTATCTGCTGCCGCAGTGGGCATTTGCCACGGTGATGGGTGCGGTCGTGCTCGGGTGTGGCTGGGAATGGTCGCGCCTGGCGGGTCTTGAGTCTTCCGTTGCGCGGGGCGCCGCGGTAGGTCTCCTCGCGCTCGCTATGCTTGGGGCGGCAAATAATCCCGACGCGATGTTCGTGGTGTTGGTGTGCGCATCCGCGCTGTGGTTGCTGGCCACGGTTTTCGTGTTGCGGTATCCCCGGGATGCGCGATGGTTATCCGGGCCCTGGGTAGGTTTGCTCGGGCTTCCGCTGCTGGTCGGGGCGTGGGCGGGGCTTTGCGCCATTCGCAGCGGTCCGAACGGCGGTCACTGGTTGCTCTGGCTCTTTTGCCTTGTGTGGGCCGCGGATGTTGGTGCGTATTTCTCCGGTCGCCGTTTCGGAAGGCGTAAATTGGCCCCAGCCGTCAGCCCCGGCAAGACCTGGGAAGGGGTAGTGGGCGGGGCTCTGCTGTCACTTGCCGTGACGTGGGTCTTATTGGCTACGGCAGGGCATGCGTCGCCAGCTTGGGTCGCGGTGGTGCTGGGTCTCATTGCTCTATCAATCTTCGGAGATTTGTTCGAGAGCGTGTTGAAACGGCAGCGCGGCGTGAAGGACTCCGGGTCCCTGCTCCCCGGGCACGGCGGTCTTCTCGATCGGGTGGACGCGCTGTTGCCCGTACTGCCGGTGTTCGCGCTGCTGCAACCGCTGTTGCAGCAGGCCCCTGCTTAGCGTCGCCAGGCTGGCGGACGCTGATCATCGCGCACGGCGTACCGATCCCGCAGGAGAATTTGCCGGCTGTCACGGTCAAGCAGTTGACCCCGAGCGAGCACGCCGACCGGCAAGCTGGCGGGCTCTAACGGGTCTCCGACCCAGATCACCAAGTCGGCGTCCTTGCCCCGTTCCAGGCTGCCGGTCGTCGTAGCGCTGCCGAAAATCTCAGCGGGTGTCAGCGTGATGGCTCGCAGCGCGCTATCCCAGTCCATCCCGTCCGCTACCGCGATGCCAGCCATATGTCGCAGATTACGGGCGTTGTGATTGGTGGCGTCGGGGTCGGTGAACGCGATCTTGACGCCCGCGGCAGACAGATCCGTCGCTGCGCCGCGTCGTGCCCGGAGATGATCGAAGGTGTTGGGCAGATTTACCGCAGGCGAAAGGATAACCGGCACGTTGGCACTCGCCAGCGCCTTTGCCTCAAGCCACGCCTCTGCGCCGCCTTCGATAATCAGCTTGAGTCGGTAGGCCTCGGCAAGCGACAGCAATGAGCGGATATCGCTCGCGCGGTCGATACGCACGAGCAGCGGCATATCGCCTTTGAGAACACCTTGAAGCGCTTCCAAGTCACTCACGCTGTTGGCGTAATCGCGCCGCTCGCCGCGCCGCCAAGCGTCACCAAATGTGGCGTAATCTCGGGCTTCGTCGAGTGCCTGACGCAAGATCTGGAGCGCGGAAGCACGCGAGCCCCCGCCGACCCAGGCGCCCATTTCTCCCAACGTGACCGCGACCGCAACACCGCGTGTTGGCGCTTCAAACGGCAAGCCAAGGCCGGTGACGGCGACCAATCCATTCAGGACGCCGCCGCCTTCGAGCCCGTCATCCGGCATGCCCGGGCGCGGCGCCAGCACCGCGTGCAACACGCCTTCGATTCGATTTTCTGCCACCTGCAGAGATCTCGGGTTAAAAGCATCCGCAATGTCAAATCCGGCGCCAAAGGCCTGGCCACGCTGTTGCGCATCCGCGGGATCACCGGCCAGTTCAATTTCGCCAACCCCAATGTGACCGGCGGCGGCAAAGAATCCGGGCGTCACCCGCAGTCCGGTCCCATCGAGTACGGGGACATCGTCATCCACGGTGAGGTCCGGGCCTAGCGCTTCGATCCGACCGTCGCGAACCAAGAGATCCACGTTCACCAGGCTGCCCGCTTCGCTACCGGTGTGGACGGTCGAGCGTTGAATGACGAAGCTGGTGTGCCCGTCGAGTGCTGTCCGGACCCGCAGTGCGAGCTCGGCGAAGTCCGCGGCCGTGGGCGCGGGGCGGTGCTCCGCAGGCGAGGATGTGGGCTGCTCGGACGGCGCTTCTCGATCGGTCGAATGGGCTGATGCGGACGGGGCGAGGGCCGTCACGGCCGACGCGGCGTCCTGCCCAAGACTGAAGTCTGATACCGGGCTCGGACCCTCGGCACCGGGGGCGTAGACTCGCGCGCCATCCACGTAAACCGCTTCTACGCGGGCATATACGCTGAACGGGTTGT